>DAIQMS010000082.1:0-1713 GCA_036788815.1 Bacillota bacterium | reverse complement strand
ACCGAATTTATTCGACAGCGACTAATGAATTACAAATTTTGGTCGGGATGGCGGGATTCGAACCCGCGATCTTCTGCTCCCAAAGCAGACGCGTTAAACCAAGCTGCACTACATCCCGATGAGAAGAAAAGGATGACCTTTGGAGCCATCCTTTTTTCTTTCTTTTTGGCGCGCCAGACAGGATTCGAACCCGTGACCCGCAGATTCGTAGTCTGCTACTCTATCCAGCTGAGCTACTGGCGCACTTATGAGGGCTGTTTTTCAACAGCCCCACAACTATAGTCCACTCCGAATAACGGAGCAACTAATTCTTTTGGAGCATCCGGGCGGAATCGAACCGTCGGTTGGTGAGTTGCAGTCACCTGCCTTACCGCTTGGCTACGGATGCAGCGGATAGGATTATATCATTCCTCTTTTCTTGGAGCAACGAAAAGGGGAAGCCCCCGCGCCTTCGGAAAGAGCCCCACCTCTAAAGAAGAGGCTCTTTCGAAGGAAAGGAGACCAGTTAGTCGACTTTCTCGAGTTTGAGGTGCGCGGTCTTGAAGACCCCGTCGACATAGCTCACGTGCGTCTCGGATTGAACGAGCGGCCGGACATAGTCCCGGAACTCATCGCTGAGGCGGGTGTTGTCCTTGAGCCACTCCTGGGGGATCTTCTTCTCGGCGTTCGCGATATCCTTGACCGGCGAGAGGAAATAATCGATGACATAAGGCTTCGAGGTGATTCGGACGATGCAGACCATCATCCCAGTCTCGCCTTCGAGGGCTTTGAGAACGCCGAACTTCGAGGTTTGAATCGCTTCTTGCTTATCAACGTCGCTCGCGAGAATCGGATCGGCGCGCTGCGGGAGCGAAAGCTCCATCACTCGGGTGCCTAAGCCCAACTTCTCGTGAACCGATTCCGCGAGGGTCAGACAGACCCCTTCGAGCGATTCGTGGCCAAAGCTATCGACGACCCCATGGTTATGATGCTGAACCGGAATCCCTTCGGAGAGGGCGCAGACGGCGTAGCCTTTCTTGTCGTAGATCTTCTTGAGGTCTTTGAGGAACTTCTCCTCATTCCATTCCATTTCCGGGACGTAGATGAGGTCCGGCCGTTCCCCTTCCGGGAGCACATCGACGCAGCCGGTGAGCCAGCCAGCGTTCCGGCCCATGACTTCGACGAGGACGACCTTGCCTTTCTTATAGGCGGCGGCATCCACCACGGCCATCTTCATCATGTTGATGACGTGGCGGGCGGCCGAAGGATAGCCGATCGCGTGATCGGTCACATAAAGGTCGTTGTCGACGGTCTTCGGGATCCCGAGGACCTGAACGTCCATCTTCTTGGCTTTGAAGAACTCGGAAAGCTGGAGGCAGGTATCCATCGAATCGTTGCCGCCATTGACGAAAATATAGCCGATATTGTGCTTCTCGATCGTCTTGATGACTTTATCAAAGAGGGGATCCCCGATCGCCGGGAGTTTCTTGCGGGTGCTGCCGAGGGCCGCCCCCGGGGTCTGCTTGAGGAGTTCAAGTTCCTCGAGGTCTTCTTTCCGCAAATCGACGAGGTTATCGTCGATCAAGCCTTCGACACCATAACGAGCGCCATAGATCCCATCGATCTTGTCATCGTGCTTGAGCGCTTCGGCGATCACGCCATAAAGCGAGCAATTGATGACGGGCGAAGGACCGCCGCTCTGGAAATAAACGAGAGACTTCTTCTTCATAAAAA
>DAIQMS010000081.1:0-1913 GCA_036788815.1 Bacillota bacterium | reverse complement strand
CATACCTGTACTAACTGTACTAAGATAGTAATCACCCCAAAGGAAAACGTCAAGGTTCTTCATTGCGCAGAAGCAAAAACCGCTTTAGATTTTGCGTTTCGTGCCGATCCGGAGGGTGCTATCATTACAACTATGATCATCTATTCGAAAACTTTGGGGCAATTTCGTCATGATGTCGCCGTGGGCGGCATCGCCCATGAGATCTTCGAGGCTTTTATCGCGGTCGGGATTTTCGATAACAACAAAGGCGAATTCAATGCCTGGAACAATTCGCTCGAGGTCATGAACAACGTCCTTTGGACGCCAAAACTTCCGGAAGATATTCATTTGGCGATCGAATACAAAATCCCGGCTACCAATAAGCGAGTGGACTTTCTTTTATCAGGCTTCGATGAGGAGAATAAAGAAAACGTCGTGATCATCGAACTCAAACAATGGGAAGATTGCACGCCTTCGGATCTCGAGGATGTTGTGACTTACGTTGGCGGAGGCCTCCATCATGTGACGCACCCGTCTTACCAAGCTCAAAGCTACGCAGACGCGATCGAAAATTTCAATGCCGAAGTCCGGAATGAACATTTCCTTTTCGAACCCTGCGCATTCTTACACAATTTCCCGGAAGAGAATCGGGCTCATATTGATGATGAACGGTATCACGCCATCATCGCCAAAGCGCCTTTGTTCCTCCAAAAAGATCGGCTGAAACTTCAGGAATTCATCACTCGTTACATCAAGAAGAGCGATCAAGGCAAAGGCCTCGAAACAATCGAGAACGGGAAGATCAAACCTTCGAAAGAACTTCAGGACGTGGTGGGCGAGATGATTTTGGGCAACAAAGAATTCTCCTTGATTGATGACCAGAAAGTCGCTTTTGAATATTGTCGGAAAACGATTGACGAAGCGCTCAAGACCCACAAGAAACACACTTTGATCATTGAAGGCGGAGCCGGCACCGGCAAAACCGTGATCGCGATGGATCTTTTGGGACAATTGGTCTCCAAGGAAGGGCTGAATGCGGTTTACGTTTCGAAGAATGCCGCCCCCCGATATGTTTATTTCGAGAAGATGAAAGGCGGCCAACTCAATAAAGGCTATGTCCAAAATCTTCTCAAAGGCAGCGGCTCCTTTGTGGATGCGCCCAATGACACGTTCGATGTTATTCTGGCTGACGAATCGCACCGATTGAACGAGAAGTCTGGCCTCTATAAAAACAAGGGCGTGAATCAAATCAAAGAAATCATCCATGCCTCCCTGGTCTCGGTTTTCTTCATCGACGAATCGCAAAGAGTAACTTTGTCCGATATCGGCTCCAAAGCTGAAATCATCAAATGGGGCAAAGAAGAAAATTCCGAACTCATGAGCGGACCGGATTTGGTTCTGAAATCCCAGTTCCGTTGCAATGGATCAGACGGCTTTATCAGTTTCCTCGATGGCGTTCTTTTTGGAAAGAACGTCTCCGAAGTCTCTCTTAAGGAGATCGACTACGATTTCGAGGTTTTCGATGATCCTTCTTTAATGCGGGAAAAACTTCGGAGCCTCAACCTCAGCACGAACAATCGGGCACGAATGGTCGCAGGCTATTGTTATAACTGGGTTAGCGAGAAAGACCCCGCAGCGATGGATATCATCCTCGGCGACTTCAAGGCTCAGTGGAACTTCCATAACACCAGCACCTGGGCAATCGATGAAAATTCATTTGACCAAGTTGGCTGTATCCATACCTGCCAAGGCTTGGAATTCGAATACGTCGGAGTCATCATTGGCAAGGATCTCCGTTACGAAAATGGGCATATTGTCACCGACTATAAAATGAGAGCCCACACCGACAAATCCCTCAATGGCTTAGGCAAATTGAGCGATAAATCGATTGCGGACACCTTGATTCGGAACACTTATAAAGTCTTGATGGACCG
>DAIQMS010000080.1:0-2052 GCA_036788815.1 Bacillota bacterium | reverse complement strand
AACCGGAGGAACTTGAAATGAAGTACCTCCGCCAGCATTGCCTGGATCAGGTGCCGTCGAACCGGATACACGGTTCCTCTCAGCCCACTTCGGTGAGCTCCGGATACGACAAGTCTAGTTTATTTGATTTGCCAGTCAATAGGCGCAACGTTATTTTTCTCTAAGTAAGCGTTGCACTGACTGAAGAGATGATTACCGAACCAGCCGCCGTAATTGGCCGCCATCGGCGAAGGATGGGAAGCGGTAAGAGCAATATGCTTCGGATTGTGAATAAGCGGTAAATATTGTTTGGCGAATCGACCCCAAAGCATGAAAACGATCGGCTGATCCAAGGAATCAAGATACACCATGACGTCATTGATGAAGGCGTCATACTCCGGCCGGGCATGCGAAAGCGGGACGCCGGCCCGAACCGTGAGATAGGCGTTGAGAAGCAAGATACCCTGCTCCGCCCACGGGGTCAGATCCCCATTATCGAAGTTCATCTTGATGTTGAGATCGCTTTGGATTTCTTTGTAGACGTTGATGAGCGAAGGCGGGGGGTCGATTCCCCGCGGCACCGAGAAAGACAAGCCCATCGCCTGGCCTGGATTATGATAAGGATCTTGGCCGATGATCACGACTTTGAGCTCGCTCGGCTTCGTGAGCTTGAACGCCTGATAGACCATATCCCGAGGCGGATAGATCGTGTAGTTCTGATACTCGTCTTGCAAAAAGGCGTGGAGCGTCTTGCTGTAATTTTTCTCTTTGACGCTGTCGAAGAGTGCTTTCCAATCCGAGATCATACGGTCCTATTATCTTACTTTCCTTTAATGAAGTAACCTCGAGGAAGTTTTATACTTAGCGCGCATATGAAAGTCCTCTGGCTTTTCAATCACCCGGCCCCTTATAAAATCGATTTCTTCAACGAACTCGGAAAAAATGTCGAACTCACCGCAATTTTTGAGCGAACCTCCGAAGGCGACCGCCCTAAAGCGTTCTATTACGAGCAAGCCAAAAACTTCAAAGAAATCATTCTTCCGTCCTTAAAGATTGGCAACTACAACAACCTCTGTCCCTGCATCATCAAACAGCTGAGACAGAACCCATTCGATCTCATCGTGGTCAATGGCTGGAGCACCTTCACCGAAATGAAAGTGATCCGTTATCTCCGCCGTCACAAGATCCCCTACATCTTCGCCATCAACGGGGGCATCGCCAAAGAAAACGAGCCGATATGGAAGAAGCATCTCAAAGAAAAATACCTGCCCGGCGCGAAGAGCTATCTTTCGCCCGATGAGGCCTCTTCCTCTTATCTCACCTATTACGGCGTTGACCCGAAAGCAATCCGCCTCTACCCCTATTCGACCGTTTTCGAGAATGAAATCGCTCAGGCTCCTTTAAGCGGCGAAGAAAAGACCACCCTCCGAGCCAAAGAAGGCATCGATGGCAAACGTCTTTTCCTTTCGGTCGGCTCTTTTATCCCGCGGAAGAACGATAAACAGCTCCTCGCTCTTTGGGCAAAGATGGCGAAAAACGACACCTTGATGCTCATCGGAGATGGGCCCGAAAAAGAAGACTATGAGAAGATCATCGCCGAGAAGCACCTTTCGAATGTCCTTATCCATCCTTATCTCTCGCATTCGGAGATTCTCCGTTATTTCCGCTTGGCCGATGCCTCGATTTTTCTCACCAAAGAAGATATTTATGGCCACGTGGTGAATGAGTGTCTGAGCCAAGGCACGCCCGTCATCGCCTCCGACAAAGCCAACTCCGCCAAGAATCTCATCAAGGATGGGGAGAATGGCTATCTCGTCTCGCTCGATAACGAAGAAAGCATCCGCAAGGCTTTGACTTCGCCCCTAACCTTAGCGATGGGTGAAGAGGCGATCAAGACCGCCCAAAAGAATACGATCGAAGCCATGGCCAAACGCCATGAGGAAATCTTCCAGGAGTTCTTAGCCCAATGAAAATCCTTTATCTCACCACTGCCCTCCTCGACGAGGACTATAACGCCTTGCTCAATAAGGGCTACGCGATGAGCAATCCCTCGAATCAGAATTTCCATAGCCG
>DAIQMS010000079.1:0-2252 GCA_036788815.1 Bacillota bacterium | reverse complement strand
TTCTGGGTAGCGTTCTGGGTAGCGTTCTGGGTAGCGTTCTGGGTAGCGGATGGCTTGGAAACAAACAAGGTAATGGTGGTCCTCCCCAAATCCGAGCGCGTTTCTATCGTTGGCCCCGGGAAGCCTTCCCCATTGGCGGTCTCAAACATCAGAGGGATGCCTCCGCCTTGCTTTTCGCCGACGTTCACGAGATTGAAGATGCTCATCATGGCGAGGTTTCTCGGATCGGAGAGGCCGCCTCTGATCGCGTCTTTCACCGGAATCCTGAAAAGGCCGGGGTTTTCGAAGACAAAGCGATCGTGATGTTTCTTGACATCTCTATTGGATATAACCGTTAACGGTGATAATCTAATAACGGTCACAAACATGGATCTTGGCAACTATTTGGAAAAAACGGATTATTCGGTCTACCGCCTCGCGAAGGAGAGCGGGGTCCCTTACACGACCCTTTCGAGCATCTGCCGGGGGAAGGTCGACCTCGAGGAATGCCGGATCGGCACCCTCAAGAAGATCGCCTCGGCCCTCAGAGTAAGCCCCCTCGCGATCATCGACGGGACGCTGAGCCTGCCGGCCCATCACCGTTTCATCGACGACGCGGTGGAGCTCGACGTGGGTTCCTTGCCGGTGATGCTACGAAATTCCATCAAGGAACTCGAAAGCTATGATGAGGCGAACGACCCGCTCTTCCACGACGCGGCGGACACGATGCTTCTGATGGCGGACCGCTTCCTCGCGGAGGGCGTCATTGATGAGAAGACCTACGATTTGCTGGCCCGGAAGTACCCGATAGCCTAAGGAGGGTAAAACATGGACATCTTGGATTTGTCGGAGGCGCCTTACAGCAACCGGAACGGCTCCTATGGGGGCGTGGCGGGGGATAAAGACGGCGTCATCATCGGCTCTCAGCCTTGGATTGCCAAATACCCGAAGCCCACCTTGGGCATGGCAAAGGTCGATAAGCTTTCGCCGTTGGCCTTGACCCCGATTTCGGAATTCCTCGGCAGCCATATCTACGGCCTTTTGGGCTACCCGGTCCAGGAGACGCTCCTCGGAATTCGGAAAGGCTTCGTCGTGGTGGCCTGCAAGGATTTCTGCGACGAAGAGACGAGACTTTACGAGATGCGGACTTTGAAGAACATTCACCTTGAGGAGATGCGCAAGGAGTTCGGCCTCGATCTCCACGAGACTGGGGATGACAAACTCGTCAGTCTCCCTGAGCTTTTCATCCATTTCCAATACAACCCCGAAATCGCCAAAATCGAAAGCCTATCCCGCCGGTTCTGGGACCAAGTCGTCATCGATGGCCTCTTGGCCAACAATGACCGGAACAACGGGAATTGGGGCGTTCTGGCCAAAGGCGCGGAGAGAAACCTCGCCCCGATTTTCGACAACGGCTCGTCTTTCTACCCGAAAAAGAGCGAGCAAGCGATTGAGGAGACTCTCGCGTTAAGCGAGACGGAGTAGACGCGGAACAACGCGAATGCCCTCGAGCCCTACACCCTCGATGGGACGACCCACCTCAATTACCGGCGGATCCTTTCCTTATCGGAAAAGGAGATCCCGGCCGGGCAGGTCAAGGAGCTTCGGGACTCGATCATCCGGAATGCCGCCCTCGTGGAAGCCAATCTGAAGGCGATCGAGGCCCTCTTTGATTCGGTTCCGGAGGCCTATGAAGGGCACGAAGTGCTTTCTCGGGCGAGAAAGGCCTATTACCTCAAGTCTTTCGAGACGCGATTCGAAGAGGTTCTGCTCCCGCGATCCCAAGAATTAAAAAAATAGCGTTCTTTGTTGCCACGACAATGCTTCCTGATTTAATTGGCTTTAAGCTTGTTCGGGTGAGAACTCTTTGGCAGTATAATAACAACGGTTCTGCACGTTTTATCACGATACTGGTGGGAGGAGAGAAACAATGATGATTCCATTATATTCTCGGGTCATGACGGTTCGGGACGTCGTTTTCGATGATGGCGATCTCGTCCTCAAGAAGGGCACGATCGGCACGGTGGTGGACGTCGCCAAGAGCATAGACGGGAAGGAATACGTCTCCTTTGAGACGGAGGATCCCCGTTACGCTGCGTTTCCGGTGTTTCAGCTCGCCCTCGAGGACGTCCATCTCGTTTTCGAGGATTTCAAAGCGCCGAAGAGCTAAAGATTGATGATTTGGGGCCAAATCGGACCACAAAAGCTTACAAATAACAAGAAAAGCCACGAGTCATCGTGGCTTTTTGCTTTCACTGGTCGGAACGGTGGGA
>DAIQMS010000078.1:0-2287 GCA_036788815.1 Bacillota bacterium | reverse complement strand
TGCCCTTCACGTAGGCGAAATCGACATCATAGAAATCGATCTTGCCTTTGAGCCAAACATAGGTGGTCGGCGTTCCGTCTTTATGCGGATGCTTCCAAGCCCAATGATTGGTGTTTTCTTTGACTTCAATCGGCTCGCCATTCGGGCCTTCCTTGGCGTTGCAAAGCTCCACATAGCCATCATCGACTTCCGCCGGTTGATCGATAAGATCGAAGATACGAGTCGCACCGGCAAGCGCCATCGCGATCGAATTGATCTGCTGGGCCACCTGGCCAATCGGCTGGGTGAACTGCTTAGACAAGGTTAAGAAAGAAACGACCACGCCAACGGATAAGCCGATATCCCATCCGCCATTATCGGCGACCAAGATCATCGCATAGCCGAACATCGCCAAAAGAACGTATTGGAGGTTGCCAATCTGATTGACGATCGGCATCAGGATGTTCGCGTAGCGGTTGGCTTTGGTCGATTGCTCATAAAGATCATCATTCACAACATCGAATGCCGTTTCGGCTCGCTTTTCGTAATTGAAAACCTTGATAACCCGCTGACCATTGGTCAATTCTTCGACATAACCATTGGTTTTAGCTAAGGCAACCTGCTGAGAAACGAAATATTTGCCACTCTTCTTGGTGATCCAAGAAGAATACATAGTCGTCGGAATTGTGATAACGATGACGAGGAGGGCCATGACCCAGTTATAGATGAACATCGCAACCGTCACGGCCAAGACGGTGACGCTGCCCGAAACAATCATCGGCCAGCTCCGGCTCATCGCCTCACGAAGAGTATCGACATCGTTGGTGTAAACCGACATGATGTCGCCGTGCGTCCGGGTATCGAAGTAAGAGAGCGGGAGATCTTGCATATGGTTGAAAAGATCGTCCCGAATCCGTTTTTGGACGCCTTGGGCAAGACGCGACATCAAGAAGTTGTAGAAATAGTTGGCGGCCAAACCGACCACCAAGATAATTGCGATAACGACGATCTGTGTGCTGATCAAAGACAAAGAAACGTTCGAAGCGCTGATGCCCAAAAATTGAAGGGCCGAAGAAACCTTCGCGCTCGGTGTGAGGATCAATGAGATTTCATCCACCACGATTCCGATGAAAACCATCGGCAAAACCCCCGTAAGTCCAGAGAGGATGATGCAGAAAATAGACATCCAGAATTCAAAAGGATAGTACTTCGTCGAATAATGCATTAACCGACGGACGGAACGCTTCGCCTCTTCGGGCGTGGCTTTTCTTCCATTGGATTTTCCCATTCTAGCGGCTGGCATCGAAATCACCTCCTCCAAGCTGCGATTGATAGAGCTCTTTATAGATTGGCGAGCTCTTCATCAGTTCGTCATTCGTCCCCTGGGCGACCACCTTGCCTTGGTCCATGACCAAGATGGTGTCGCACTCCTTCACGGAGAGAATCCGTTCCGCGACGATGAACGCCGTGGTGCCCGGGAGTCGTTTCTTTAGCCCTTCGCGGATTAAGGCGTCCGTGTGGGTATCGACTGCCGAAGTCGAATCATCAAGGATCAGAATCTTCGGATTTTTGAGTAAGGCGCGGGCAATGCAAATCCGCTGTTTCTGGCCGCCGGAGACGTTGGTGCCGCCTTCGTCGAGCTTCGTATTGTATTTATCCGGGAAGGATTCGATGAATTCGTCCGCCTGCGCGATTTGGCAGGCTTGCTTCATCTCGTCTTCACTCGCATCCGCTTTGCCCCAGCGCAAATTCGAAGCGATCGTGCCAGAGAAGAGGGTGTTCTTTTGGAGAACCACCGCCACGCTTTCGCGGAGAGCGATGAGGTCGTAATCGCGAACATCAACGCCTCCGACTTTGACCGAGCCTTCGCTCACGTCATAAAGCCGGGCGATCAAGCTCATGAGGGTCGTCTTGCTCGATCCGGTCGAGCCGACGATGCCCACGCTTTCGCCAGGTTTGATTTGGAGGTTTACCCCCTCCAGGACATTGGGTCCTTTACCATAGTGGAAGGCCACATTCTCGAAAGTGACCGAGGAATCCTTAATCTCTTTGACCGCGTTTTCTTTACTCGAAAGATCCGGCTTCTCATCGATGATCTCATTAATGCGTTCCGCGGAGTTCCGGGAAATGATGATCATGACGTAAACCATTGAGGCCAGCATGACGGCGAGCATGATCTGCATGACGTAAGAGACGAGGGTCGTCAATCCGCCCGTCGTTAATTCCGTGGCTTTACTACCAATGATGATGTCGGCGCCGAAGTAGGCAATGAGAAGAATCGCTCCGTCAAGAAGGAGCGACATAAGCG
>DAIQMS010000077.1:0-2372 GCA_036788815.1 Bacillota bacterium | reverse complement strand
TTCATAAGAGCCGAGATAGCCGGGCATCAGGAAATCGAAAATGCTCCAAAGATCGTTATAGCTATTCTCAATCGGGGTTCCCGTGAGGGCGAAACGGCTCGAGGCATCGATCGATTTGACCGCTTTGCTTTTCTCCGCCATCGCGTTTTTGATGTATTGGCCTTCATCGAGGATCACCAAAGAGAAATGCTTGCCTTCATAAAGCGGAAGGTCGTTCCGCAAGGAATCGTACGAGGTGATATAGACATCGTTGTCTTTCTTGAGGCCGCGAATATAGGCTTCCCGGCTTTCTTTATCGCCCGAAAGCACCGTCTTCTTTTTGGAAGGAAGCCAAAGGTTGAGTTCGGCTTCCCAGTTATAAAGAACGCTCTTGGGCGAGACGATGAGAATCGGCGCCTTCTCCGTGATGGTGCTGAAGAAGGCGATGCTCTCCAAGGTCTTGCCCATCCCCATGTCATCGGCCAAGATGCCCGAAAGACGGTAATGCGCCAACACCGCCATCCATTTGGCGGCATCGAGTTGATAGGGCCGCATCGCCTTAAGAAGTTCCGGAGCCAGTTCTAAAGGATAGGTGGCGAAATTCTTGATATCATCAAATGCCTTTTTGAGGTAATCGTCATAGGTGAGCGAAAGGCTCTCCCCTTCTTTCGCGATGATCTTGAGCCCTTCATAAAGCGGCAATTTATCCGCGACGAGATCCTTTCCGGAAAGGTGGGCCTCATCGGCGAGTTCGGCGAGGGCGGATAAAGAGGGATCATCGAGCAAGATCGCTTTGTCTTTGAGAAGGATGAATTTCTTTTTCTTGCGGTAGAAGGACAGGATTGCAGCGACTTCTTCTTCCGTGTAGCTCGGGCACGAGGCTCGTAGCGAGAGGTAATCAAGATGGAAAGAGAGGGAAAGGTTTGGCTTCTCGAGCGTGGTGAGGCTGAGCTTACTCAGCCGTTCCGAAAGAAAGACGGACGCCACTTTCTTGAGTTTGGTGAGATCCGCTTTGAGGAACTGAATCACCGCATCTTCGTCGGTGATCTTGCCCTCCGAAGGGAGATGGAGTTCCTCGAGGGCATTATCGAAACCCGAAAGAAGCGAGGCGTAATAAAGGTTATTGCCCAAACTCTCCCGTTTTTCGTCTTGGCCCTTGACCTGGTAATGACTCTCAAAAAGAAGAGCCCCGTTATCGTCGATGTCGATCTGGTAAAGAATCGTGAGCAGGCTCTCTTCTTTTTCTTTGGAGGCTGGCTTGGCGTTTTCCACAAGCGAAGCGCCCATCAGAGGCACCAATTTGCTCGTGAGGAGATCCTTGACCGAATCGTAGCTCTTCTCGCCATGTTCTAAGAAGAAGGAATAGAGGGCGCCGATCGACGTGTTCGGGAAACGATAGAGATCGGCTCCCTGCTCCTTCTCCGCGAAACGAAGAAGTCCTTCGTTCGAGGAGAAGTCTTTGGCAAGAGCCATTTGAAGCGGCGGATAGAAGGCGATCGTCCCATCCGCCAAAAGGAAGAGGCCCGCTTCTTTTTCGATTTTGACGAGGCGATAAGATGAGCCATTGAAAAGAATCGTCTCGCCGACATAAATCCGGCAAAGCCGAATGAACTGGTCGCCCGTGAGGGAGAGTTCATCCTTATCATGGCCGTAGGGATTCCGCTCCTGGATGCCCGCTAAAGGCGAAAGGAAGGAGAGAAGCGACTGGGCTTTCTCTTCGAAGAGAGACGGGGTGAGCTTCAAATTGATCTTGGCTTTGTTCTTTTTGAGGATCAAGGTCCCTTCATTCCCATAAGCCGATAGGAGGGAATAGAGATCCTTGATCGGGAAAGCCTCGCCTTCCGGGGAACTCAGAATCAAATGGACGAAGACTTCTTTCTCGCTTTCGCCATAGACGGAGGCATAGCTTTGGAAAGAGAGGGCAAAGGAATAGTGCTCCTCCTCTCCACTCGGGGTGACGCCTTCTAAGGTTTCTTTCTCTTTTGCGATGTAGTCAATTGTCGTCAGGAAGTCCTCTCGCGTCTTCTTTCTTTGGCTGATTTGGTAGTCGCTTAAGGAGAGAAGAGGGCTGATTTGTGGGAGATATTCCTTATAAATCGCCTCTAATTGGCTCGAACTCATCTTGGCTTCTCTTTCATAGAGATAGGCGATAAGGGGCGCCTCAGAGAAGCGGTAGGCATTCTCGGGGTAGGAGTTCACCTGCCCGGTCGCATCGATCTCAAACGCAAAATAGGGCGGATAGCCTTTTTCCGAGGTATAGGCTTCATAGATGAAAGCCGTCTTGGCCGCATCGTAATGGAACACAATCGAATAAAGCCCTTGCTCAAGTCCGGGGTAAGCCGAATGGTTATGGCCTTCGGTGAGGTAGCGTTCCTTATCGTTTTCGTGGAGCC
>DAIQMS010000076.1:0-2601 GCA_036788815.1 Bacillota bacterium | reverse complement strand
TCTGATCGTCCTTCCAAATCAAGGCGATGTCGCCTAAAAAGCCCATGAAGGCCCCGAGATAGACCATCGGATGATTGGGGATGGCAAAGGCCACCGCGATCCCGAGGAAAAGAAGACAAAAGGGCTTCGAAATCTTGCGGACGGTTTCCTTTTCGAGGAAGGCACTCACCAAATTGGTGATCATCGCCAAAAGGGAAAGGATGAAAAACGTCAGACACAAGGCCCCCATCGTTCCTGTGGGTAGGTTCATTTGCCCTCCTTATGGGTGTGTTTCTCAATCCAGGCTTTCCGTTTCTCTTCACGCAGTTCTTTTTTCTTCTCCATCGTCGCGGCTCTTTGCGCGGTCTCGAGTTTGAGGCCCTGAACGTATTCGGACATCATGACGCTGAATTCCTCAGCCTTGGTTTTGAAAGGCAAAATCCATTCCGGGGTCTTCCGCAACCGTTTGTAATGGTCTTGGAAGGAGACCTTGATTTTGTCCCAGTCGACGACCAAGCGCTTGTCCGCCACCGCTTTGCGGATCTTGGTGACGAGCCCGAAGCTCCAGCCGAGGTCAACCGAGAGGATGCCATAAAGGAAACTTTCGACCATGCCCGTCGCGAGGGTATTCGAAAGCAAACCCTCGACAATGGATTTGAATAAAGGATTGATCCAGGCGACATAGGCCGCGCCGATCAAAGTCCAGATCGCAGAGAAGAGCGGGCAGATGATGCCTTGGAAGTTGCCCCAGCGCTTGGAATAATCCCAAAGCTTGATCTTCATGCCCCGAATGAAAATCTCGCCGGCGATTAGCTCAATCACGGTCATGAGCGCACCGATAGAAAGGATCTCGATAAAGGTATTGAGGCCGGAATTGCCGGAGATATCGCTCCAGGGAATCGAATTGGTGAAAAGATAAAATCCCGCGACGCCAAAGCCATAAAGCGGGAGTAACGGGCCCGTGAGGAAACCGGGGTTCACCCATTTCTTCTGGCTCACGAAGCGCCGGAAAAAGAGTTCCATGACCCAACCACACGCCCCGCCGATAAAGAAGAGCCCGCTATAAGTGAGAAACCATTCCATCGGGATAATTGTACCATAACCCCCCGCGATTTTGGGCAGTATAATGACTTTATATGGAAACGAAAAAATTAACGGTCCGTGAATGGCTTTCCTTTCTTCTGATCGGCTTAGCCGGGCAAATGGCCTGGGCGATTGAGAACAACGACATCAACCTTTGGGTCTACTCCCAAACGATGGATTCGAATTGGATCAATCTCATGACGATTTTCTCCGCGATTGCGGCGACCCTCACCACCTTCTTGATGGGCGCCCTCAGCGATCGCTTAGGCAAGCGGAAACCCTTCATCGCTTTCGGCTACATCGTCTGGGGCGTGTCCGTCTTTGCCTTCGGGCTCTTCTCTTTCTCGAACATGAAAGCCCAATTCGGCGAGCAAAACGCACCGTTCATGGTCGGCTTATTCATGGTCATCATGGATTGCGTCATGACGTTCTTCGGGAGCACCTCGAATGACGCCTGCTTCAACGCCTACGTCACCGATATCACCCACGAGGATAACCGGGGCAAGGTCGAATCCGTTCTCTCCGTCTTGCCGCTTTTCGCGAATATCTTGGTCGTTCTTCTCCTCGGCGTCTTCGGAGCCGGCTCGATCTCTTCGATCTATAAAGCGGGCGTCTTCACCACGGAGGACAACGCGAATGCCGAGGCCCAGCCTTGGTTCTATTTCTTCTTGGTTTTCGGCATCTTGGTCGTCGTGATCGGCATCGTCGCCCTCTTCCTCCTACCGAAAGATGTGGCAAAACCCAACAAGAATTCCTCTTACTGGAAGGACCTCTTCTATGGCTTCAAGCCTTCCGTCATCAAAGAAAACAAGATTCTCTATATCGCCTTATTGGCCTTCATGGTCTTCAATACCGCGATCAACGCCTTCATGCCCTATTGGATGGTTTATTTCCAGAACCCGAAAGAGCTTTATGGGCTGGGCTTCTCGGGCGATAACATCACCCTCTTCTATATTTGTTTCGGCGTGATCCTCGTCCTGTCTTCGCTCGCTGTGATCTTGGTCGGGCTTTTCATGGACAAGATCGGAAAACTCAAGTTCCTTTTGCCGGGCTTGGCCGTCAGCATCTTGGGCTTCCTTGGCATGGCTTTCTCGACTCAGGTGTGGTCTTTGATCATCTCCGGCACCCTCATGATGTCCGGCTATCTGATCGGCACCGCCGTCTTGGGCGCGACCGTCCGAGATGAGACGCCAAAGGATAAGGTCGGTCTCTTCCAAGGAGTCCGGATGGTCTTCGTCGTCATGATCGCCATGATCGTCGGGAGTTATGTCTCCTTGGCTTTCTTCTACCTCTCGGGCAAGACCTATACCGATCCATCGAGCTTCAAGACCGCTCCGGTCCCGACCAACGTGATGTTCTTCGTGGCCCTTGGCTTCATGGTCTTGGCCATCATCCCGTCCGTTTGGCTCATCCTCGCAAAGAAAAAGAGCGCTTCCGCGCCCACAGTCCCTCTTAAGCAAGACGAAGTTAAGAACGATCAGGCGATCGGGAAATAAACCGCATCGGCGTTGATCCGCAAAGCCGAGTCGACGGGTTTGC
>DAIQMS010000075.1:0-2825 GCA_036788815.1 Bacillota bacterium | reverse complement strand
TTTTGTTTTTTCGTTTTGGTGTTTTGCTATTTTATTGGCGAGACGAAGTCCTCGATTGTCCCTACATCAATTTTGTTTTCGAGATCACCTTTTAAATTTAAAGTTATTCCATGTTTTTCTGCGAAATCTTGGATTTTCGATTTAGAAATAGCCTCAATTTCGTTTTCTAAGAGGGAATAATAGCTATTTAAAGCGTCATCGTTTAATGACGGGGAAGGAACAAAGAAAACGTAATGTAGGACATATTGGTTGTTCAAACCATCTTCCTTGTCTTTCATAATTTCGTTCGCGATACCTAAAAGATGGCAAATCAGTTGTTTAACGTTGAAGTGCATATCGTAAAGGGAGCCCCCTTGCTCGGACGGAACATTTATATTCATCTCTTTTTGTGAAAGTTTAAGGTAATAGCGTTGTTTCCCACTCTTTGATTTGATCAAATGGCCGCTTTTGGTTATGCAGGGAAGCATTTGAATGCTGTCTAATTCAAACAAATCCTTGATTATTTTTTGGTAAGAGTCAACGAAGACTTCACCCTCGCCTTCAACGAATTCGTGACATTTGCATTCGTAATAAGTTTTCGTGCCGTTCTTTTCTGAAAACGCGTCAAGATTCGCTTTGGCGCGCTCAATTCCAAGGCAGTTTGCTTGATGCTCATATTGAATTTTGGAATCGGCAAATTTTGGGTCATGAAAATATAAGTAACAAAGCCTTGCACTAGAAGCCACAGAACCCATTTTCTCTGGTCTTCCATCTTTTTTGCAGACCTCTTTATCAAAAATTTCAAAAAGGTTTTCTCTTTTTAAGTGTTGGAAGAGACTTTCTAAATAATCTTTATCAAAATAAAGTTCATTTTCAGTTGAAAAGCGCCCTTTATAGAATAAAGATTTTTTGATTAGAATGTCGTATTCGTGTTTTGAAATCAGTTCATTCATTTTAATCTATCCTCGACGTATTTATCGCCCAGTAGCGTCATTTTGGCTAAGCTGAGTTCCAAGAGCTTTTTGGCATCCGTTTCTGGGATGGCGTATTTCGTCGCCAGGGCTTTCGCCGAGGATTCGTCGTCCTTGTTGTCCTGAAGGATTTTGATGAACCCTTCCCAGTCGGACCTGATCTTGCTGATGGCTTGGTAATAGCCTTTGTCGAACATCCGCCAATCGGGGTAGCCTTGTTTTGCGTGCTCCCCGTTAATGATTGCGTAGAGCTGATCTTTGTTGAGGATCCCGATGCGCTCGAGGCCTTTCCAGATCTCAAGGCCGTTGTAATTGCCCGTGGTGTCGGAGTTGAGTTGGTCGATGAGGACTAACTCTCCGGTTTCTTCGTTAAAGCAGATTGCGTGGCCGGGCTTAACCGCTTTAAGCTGGGCGTAGCCTAAACCTCTCAGGCTCTCCGCGACGACGTTTACCATCGGATTGATCTTTCTATGCGCGCTGGCGTTTGGCTTGATTTGCTTGCTCATGAAGAGCCTCCCTTGGATTTTATGAATGGATCGTAATTTTTATCTATTATACTTGTGTCGAAGAAGAACCTTACTGAAAAAAGTCGTAAAGAAAGTTATCGTTTTTTATTTCCGCATTTGGTTCTCCGTTCAATTTCAAATCGAAATAATGCTTTCCATCCGCCAATAAAGTCGAGAGTGAGACATCTTCTTTTGACCCGAAAATGGGCGGAACTTTACAGGCAAGAATCGCTTGGGAGAATTGTTGAACGCTGATGGCATCATAACGAAAGATAATGTCGGAACGGTTTTGTTTTAGCGATCCTTTTATTAAGGCATTTCCTTTTTCTAAGAATCTCTTTGCCATTTGTGATTTTTTGAAGTCAAAACCATAGACGATATTGTAGAAGAGAACGCGGCGGATCCCGCCTCCGAAATCCGCTTGCACCGAATGGGCTGGATCAACTCCAAGCAGGTAGAAGAGGATCCCAAAGAGATGGGTGCACTCCTGCTTGGGGTCGAACCAATCCGAATCATTGGGGTTGGTTTTGGCGAATTCATTGATATCCAAAACGAATTCCCGGAAACGTTTGGCCGCCTCTTCGTTATCGTAATAACGCTGGTAAAGTGTCTTCCACTCTTCCGGACTTAATTCTCCTAGACCCATCGAGTAGGAGAGGGGGAGCCCGAAGTCGTTTTGGCTGGCTTTGGCTTTGGGCGGATATGCCGTTGTTTCGGTGAATTTGCTCTCGATGAAGAGCAAGGTGTCCCCTCGGCGGATCATGACATCCATATTTGGATAGGGATTGTTATAAGGAAGCTTCAAACGGGGCAGATACTTCTCAAAAGAGACTTCATATCCTTGCCCGTGATATTCCGGCAAACCAAGCCAGGAATATAAATCGAAGCAAAGACGAGAGGAGCTGTAGGGCGAGAAGAACTTCCCGCCGAGTTCATTGCCCTCGCCTTGGAGATAATCCATGATGAAATAAGTGGTCTCTTCGCGGCCATTGATCGTCCGTTTCGTTGGGGCGATCAATCGCTGGAAGTATTCGCTGACGATCGTGGGATCGGAAATGATGCTGCCCTTAAATGCGGCTCGGGCTTGGTTTTGGTAATTTTCTTGTAAGCTTATTTTCTTAGACATGGTTTTTAGTCCTTCTTTCTAATGGATTCGCAGGTTTCAGCGTCTAGTTTTAGCTCTTCGTTGCAGCCTGAACATTGGTATTGCTCATCTCTACGCCAGATTGCTGAACGGAGGCCAAAGAGATACAAGATGGCTTTTTTGTCTTTCTTGGTTAAAAGGCAGCCGTCAGCATAGATGATGAATTTCCGGTCCTTCTCCCGATAGAGGATGCGGCCCCTCGGGTAATAGGCGTAGTCCTCGATC
>DAIQMS010000074.1:0-3091 GCA_036788815.1 Bacillota bacterium | reverse complement strand
AGATGCGGTTCTCGCCTTGTACAGTGTATAAATTTGTCGTTGTATCTCCGGTGAGTAGTAGGTCCATGTTCGCTTGATGCAAGCTCGCAACGGTGCCGACGTCCTTCCAATAACCATGGTAGGTATACGCCACCATCTTCTTTTTTTCGGCCATCATCTTCGGGATGATGTTCTTGCCGAAATCATGCTCGCTCTCCGGATCCTTCGCATCGGCGAGGAGTTCGGCCCGCAAGACTTTGTACGGAAAGATGTAAATGCCCATCGAGGCGAGGTTCGAGATCGGTTTCTTCGGCTTCTCTTGGAAGTCGGTGATGTTGTCGGCTTTGTCGGTCACCAAGATGCCAAAGCGCGGCGCCTCTTCCCAAGCGACCGGGTAGACGGCGATCGTGCAATCCGCGTCGTTATCGATCGTCTGCTTGAGCATCGCGTCATAGGTGCAGCTGTAGACGTGATCGCCCGAGAGGATCAGGACGTATTCCGGTTCGATTCCATCGAGCCAGTCGATGTTTTGATAAATAGCATCGGCCGTTCCGAGGTACCAGTTCGAGCCCTCATCAGTCTGCTTCGGCGTGAGGACGGAGGTTAAGGAGCGGACCCCATTGAGGCCCCACTTCTCGCCATTGCCCACGTAGGTGTTGAGCTCGCTCGATTCGTACTGAGTGAGCACGCCAACGCAAGTGATGCCTGAGTTAGCGCAGTTGGAGAGCGGGAAATCGATGATGCGATACTTCCCGCCATAGGAAACGGCAGGCTTGGCGACTTTTTTCGTCAAAGCCTGAAGACGGGTGCCTTTGCCACCCGCCAAAATCATGGCTGCTAATTTGGTGCTCATATTACCCTCCAAACAGGTAGTGAGAACGGCTTCTTTATTATCTTAGCACACCGAGGGTAAACCTAGGGCGAAAAGAATGCGAAAATTGCCCTACCCCTTCCCCTAAAGGGGGAATTGGTCAAAAAAGCACCCCTTTTCGCCCCGAGAAAGAGAGAATCATGAACTGACAAACTAAATGCAACTATAACCATCAAAATTTGCGTTTGTCAGACTTAATGCCGCTTTAAAGAGCTTTTCAGATGCGTTTAGTTGGCAAAGATGGTCCAAATTGTCCCATTGAACCTTTATTGGGCACAAGGAAAGCAACTGACCAAATGCAGTTTGTCAGGCTAAATGCAGTTTTTGGGGTTAATTACTTATGGATCGGTTTGAGGGTTACCTCCTTTGGGGCAATCTTCCTGATGTGAAGAGCCTCGGCTGCTCCAACGCCAAATATGGCAGCAAAGAGCTCATAAGGCGTTTTATCGTCTATGAAGTTAAGCATCCTGGAATTCATCATCGAGGCGGCTTCACAAAGTTCTTTTTGGGTGTATTCGTTTAAGATGGCGCGCTTAGGGAAAATAGGGCGGAGTTGGGCGTTCGTGCTCTCGACGTTGGCCTTCTGGTTCGATGAGGCAGGATTGCAAAAGAACACCCTGGTTCGTATTTCTCCGTCATCATTGGTTTCAATCAATGAGAAGTCATCGAACACCACGTCGCGATCCGTCAGCAAGGCGGGGAATATCTTTTTAAATAGAGGGGTTCCTATCTCTTTCTCGACCATGTCGAAAAGGGATTTGGCCTTGTCCCTAGCGGCTTCCTCGACGAGATATAAAAGAGTGAAGGAGGTTCCGGGCATCGTTAGAACTAAGACCTCCTTGCTTGAAGCGTTAGGCTTCCCTAAGAGGTCCGTCTCGAAATAGTAGGTGATGCCATTGGCGTAGCGGTATATCGCCCAGTCACTATACAGATGTCCCGTTCTATCGATAGAAGAAGAGTGTTTATAGGCGCATTTGTCGGCCATGGAACTTCTTTTCCTTTTCTTAAGCCCGGGCCGTCTAGGCAAATCGATGTTCTTGACGCTTAATGAGCCTTTAGCAATTCGTCGATAGACCGTCTTCTCGCCGCATCTAATGACGTCTTTGTTGGCAAGCAAGGCGTGATGGATGCTTTGCCCTTTGCCTATGACTGCCTCGTGCAACGCCGCATCCATCGCCTTCAGCTCATCGGGAGTCATATCGGCCCCAGATCTCGATTCCCTCAGTCTTTCCCTGCTGGAGAAGTCGGCTTCGTCTGGCAAGTAGCGGCAGTGCTCAAGCGGGCATCTCCTTTCCTTTGGGCAACCATTGCAGCAAAGGGGCCATCTCTTATTGATTTCGCATGAAAAAGGGATGAACCTCGCGCATGAGCGAATGGCCTTGCAAGAAGCGCATTTTTGATGGCATTCTTGTCTTCCGCAGATATGATGTAGCGAGCATCCAACTCGATTCTCGCATTTTTGGCAAGGTGTCCCTTCGTCTAAAGGTGAAGCTGATTGTCTGCGGTTCCTTAGAATCTCTCTAGAGACGGATGTGGGATTCATCCCCAGAGCCATCGCGATCTCCCTGGCCGTCTTCTTGTCCCGGATCATCCTGGAAAGCGCCTCCCTTTTCGAAAGGTTGGACTGCTTCCCCCTGTTTTGTCCCATAATTGAAATGCCTCCTTGCTCTTGCGGATTTCCGTCTTGGTGAGACTGGAAAATCATAAGCCCAAGGAGGATTTGTCGTACTTAAAGCAGTTATGATGGTTATAGTTGCATTTAGTTTGTCAGTTCATGGAGAAAGAGAGAATTGATGCTCCCCGCACAAAGTATTTGCTTACCTTGCGCACGCGTGATATAGTCTTAATCGCGATTTTTGTCGCGTGAGAGGTGAAAATTTATGTCAAGAGTATGCCCGATTACCGGAAAAGGACCCGTCAGCGGCAATAACCGCTCACACAGTGTTCTTGCAACCCGCCGCGTTTGGAACGTCAATCTCCAAAAGTACAAGATTGAGATCAACGGCAAGATGGTCGAAGTCCGCATGAGCGCTCGCGCCTATCGTTCTCTCAATAAGTCCGTCAAAGCGAAAGCCGCCGCGGAAAAAGAGAACAAGCCGGCCGCGAAACCCGTTGAAGCTCCGAAAGCCGCTGAAGCGAAGTAGTTTTCAAAACCGAACAAAAAACAGGGCTGAGCGATCAGCCTTTTTTCGTGCCTTCTTTTTTCCTTATTCTTTTATAGGGCCGCCAAGAGGAAGCCCA
>DAIQMS010000073.1:0-3162 GCA_036788815.1 Bacillota bacterium | reverse complement strand
GAGAAGTTCGCCGGATTCACCCTCCGCTGCTTCGATATCATCAAAGCGGTCCATATGTCGGCCTGCTTGGGCCTTTCGCTCATGAACCGCGATGGCATCATTGCCTCGTGCGAAGGCGACGTCCCGGCCATGATCACGGCCTATTCGATCTTGAAGTGCCTCGGGGTTCATGCCTTCCAGGCCAACCCGAACTGGATCGACCCGGCGAAGAACCAACTGACCTTAGCCCATTGCACTTTGCCGCTGGATATGGCGGAAAGCTATCAGTTCGATACCCATTTCGAATCGGGGATCGGCGTTGGAATCCATGGCGTCATGAAAAAAGGCGATGTGACGATCGTCAAAGTCTCTTCGACCCTGAACGAATTCTATTGCGAGGAAGGCGAGATCTTGGAGAACCAGTATCGGAAAGACCGCTGCCGGACCCAGATCGTGATCCAGATGGCCGCCCCGGTGACTTACTTCCTCAAGTCGAGCTTAGGCAATCACCACCAGGTGATCTATGGCCATCATAAAGCCGAACTCAAAGCCTATTTTGAGTCGCTCGGTCTTCGTGAGATCGAAGGCTGATTCCTTTCTTAGGCGATCAAGGCGCGGATTTCCTGGTCCGCGTCTTTTTTGTAGCGGCCGGTGAATTCCAAATAGGCGTTGCGGCCCGCGACTTCATAAAGTGTGAGGGCTTGGCCATGATAAACCAGTCGGGTTTTGATTTTCTTTTCGACCCGGTTGATCTCGAATCCCGAATTGAGGAAGTCGCTCAGGCAACTCTCTTCATCCTTCCAGACATCTTTGATTGAGGCTTCATCCAACAAGATATTGATCGGGCGGACGATCTTGTTGTCTTTGCGGGCTTTCGGGGCGCCTTTATGGACGAGCGAGGCTGGCTCATAAGGGGCGGTTCCGTCCACGCTCGTTTCCCGGAAGCGGAGGATGTTGTTGTATTCCTGATTCTCGCCCGGGGCGACGAAATAGAAGTCTTTCTCATAGGCCGTCGAAATCACCGTGCCACCCTTCTTAAGGAGAGCGATCGCATTCGGGTTATTGATTGGGAAGGTATCGCGGGTCACGAAGAGATCGCCAGCCCGGAGCTCCTGGAAAGAAATGTCGTTATTGAGGATGATGTCGGCGGATTTCCGAGCGGGAAGGATCGTTTCCTCATAGGCTTTGACGATGTACTTGAAATAAATCTTCACGGTGAAAGCACTCGGGGTGCCCGTGGCTTTCATATCGCGGATGATGCGGCGGAGGAAAAGACTCTTCGGATTGCCATCGATGAAGTCTTTGATGACTTTGAGGGGTTCGAGGTCCTTGACGAAAGAAGGATCGAGGGCGTAGATGCCTTCGACGAGGATCACGTCATAGTCTTTCCCATCGAGGATCGTCGCATTCGGGATTCGTTCGGAAATCAATTTCGAATAGCTTTTCTCGTGGATCTTGCCATTCTCGGAGAGAGTCTTGATATCTTCGGCCGCTTCGGGGAGGGCATAGACGCTCGGCTCATCGAAGTTGAGGAGAACCCATTCCCGTTTGAGACCCTGAGCGAAACGCTCCAAATCCGCGGGTGAAAGGAGGTCCTGAATCTTGCTTTTAATCAAGCTGATCGTCTCGTCATCGTATTTCTTTTCGAATGGAAGATCGATGATGATGTCTTTGATCCGCTTTTCGATTTCCGAAAGGTTTCCAAGGTGATTTTGGAAATCATTGAGCGCGACCTTGTTCGGGATGATGCCGCTTAAGCCGTAGTCATATTGGTCTAATGAAACGATTACCGCGTGATGCCCATTATGGTCTAGAAGATCTTTGAGGAGTTCCGCTGAGAAAGATTTGCCCGAGCTTGAAGCGCCCGAGATCAAAACGATCGCCTTTTTCTCGCTCTCGAGCATTTCTTCGCAGAGATCGAGATTGGCGAAACCGAATTTATCGAGGTGGTGGTATTCAAACGACATAGAGGCATCCTTCTTTGTTCTTCAAAGTCTAGCCCATTCCCCGAGGAGTGGCAAGGCGAACGTCCTTCCAAAAAAGCCGTTGTTCCTGGTCTTTTTTCCTTGAAGGGAAAGCGGGGCCAAATAACACTCAACATTTCCGCGCGGGAGGAGTATCCTACGTGAGGGAAAAACTTATGTATGATGTCTTAATCGTCGGTGCGGGGCCTGCGGGTATTTTCACCGCGCTCGAACTGCTTAAAAATGGCAGCAAGAAAAAGATTCTGATGATCGAAAAAGGCCATCCGATCGAGACGCGGCGCTGCCCCAAAGGCATCACCGGAAAATGCTTGAACTGCAATCCATGCGCCATCACGACCGGCTTTTCGGGCGCAGGCGCTTTCAGCGATGGCAAGCTTTCCCTTTCGGCCGAGGTCGGAGGCGAACTTCCGGATCTTCTCGGCTTCGACAAAGTCCAATCCCTCATCGAATACACCGATCAGATTTATCTCTCCTTCGGGGCCGACGAACACGTCGAAGGCCTCAATCAAAGCGAAGAGGTTAAGGCGATCCGGCGCCGCTCGATTGAAGCGGGCCTCAAATTGGTCGATTGCCCGATCCGCCATCTCGGAACCGAGAAGGCGCATGATCTGTATCTTTCGATTGAGCAATATCTCAAAAAATCCGGCGTCGAGATGATGTTCGGCTACGAGTGCAACGACATCATTCTCGAGAAGGGCACCTGCACGGGTGCGATCATCCATAAAACCGGCGATGGGGATGAGCAGAAGATCATGGCCAAAGATATCGTGATCGCCTCGGGAAGACGGGGCGCCGATTGGCTTGAGAAAATCTGCGCGAAATACGATATCGCCCATAAGCCCGGACCCGTCGATATGGGCGTGAGGGTCGAAGTCCGCAACGAAGTGATGGAAGAGCTCAACACGGTCCTTTATGAAGCGAAGCTGATAGGTTACCCCGCTCCGTTCAAAGACAAGGTCCGCACCTTCTGCCAAAACCCCGGGGGTTTCGTCGCCCAAGAGAACTACGACAACGATCTCGCGGTCGTGAATGGCCACTCTTATAAAGAGAAGAAGAGCCCGAACACCGATGTGGCGATTCTTTGCTCCCATAATTTCACCGAGCCGTTCCATGAGCCGATTCTCTACGCTCAAAAGATCGGCGAGCTCACCAATATGCTTGGTGCCGGCCACATTCTTGTTCAGCGCTTTGGCGATAT
>DAIQMS010000072.1:0-3177 GCA_036788815.1 Bacillota bacterium | reverse complement strand
TATTATAGCCTTAACCGCCCTTCCTTTTCCTTAGAAAAAAGAAAATCTTTTTCCGAAAAAAAGGCGAAACGGGAAAAGCCGCCTTCGCTTCGCCTTTTGACTTCAAACGTAAAAACGAAAAAACCTCTCGAAGAGGAGAGGCGCTATATCTCGCCTTTCGCTCAACAAACCAAAAATGAGCGATTTCACAATTGGTGAAATAAAAAGATCAAACAGGGCATTCCAGGGATAAGCGTCGATGGGTTTCTCCATTTTTTATGCAAACGTTTGCACAATTTAGTTGATTACAAAAACAAGTCAAATTATAATTGTTTTAGTTTTGGAAGCGATTACATTGCGAAAATAGTATTCTTCGCTCATTCGATTAAATGCAAACGTTTGCATTAAAAAGGAGACATATGGCAACTATCAAAGACATCGCAAAGAATCTTGGCTTATCGACCTCAACGGTCTCACGCGCTTTGAACGGCAGCAAATCCATCTCCGACAAAACCAAAGAAGAAGTCAACGCCGAAGCCAAACGCCTCCACTTCACCATGAATTCCATGGCCCGAAGTCTTATCAGCAACAAGTCCTATACCATTGCCCTCTTTGTCGATGCAGACAATGAACAAGCCTTCCAAAACCCCTACTTCTATGAAGAAACTCACGGCATTGAGAATTTCGTCTATAAAAATGGTTACTCTTTGCTTGTCGCTAATGTGAAAACGGCCCAAAAAGGGCAGGATATGATCGACTTCATCACCAAATCAAAGCGGGCGGACGGGATCATCCTCCCCTCGAACATCCTCACCGATGAATTGGCGAAAAGACTCAAAGAGGAAAACGTTCCCTTTGTCTCAATCGGTCAGCCCGGTTCTCTCGATTCTTCTGTTTCTTGGATCGATATCGACAACTTCAAAGGCGCCCAAGCGGCGACGCTTTGCCTTATCAAAGAGGGCAAAAAGCACCTCGCCTTTCTCGGCTTGAATAAGAAGAATCTCTTCAGCAACCGCCGACTTGAAGGTTTCCAAAGCGCTTTGGCGGCCAATAACATGAAAGCCGAGGATGACCTCATCATCGCTTGCGGAAAAACAAAAGAAGATGGTTATACCGAAATGAACCGTTTGCTCAAGAGCCATCCGGATATCGATGGCATTCTTTGCGGGGATGAGCTCATCTCGATCGGTGTTTTAAGAGCGCTCAACGAAGCCGGAAAAAAGATTCCGGATGACATCGCCCTCATCAGTTTCGACAGCGCCCAAATCGCCGAGCTCAGTTATCCGAGCGTCACCACGATTGACGTCGATGTCTTCCAATTGGGCTATCAATGTGCTCGGTTACTTTTCGATTTGATGAGCGATCCTAACGCCAAAGATCAGGGAATCCTCGTCAGCACTGGGATTCAATATCGGGAAACGACGTCAGAAAATCTCCGAGGCACAGCGCAATGAATCTCGTTTTCCTTCATAAAGAGACGCGAGAATACGCCTACCCCCTTTCACGAAGGGAAGTCTTTCTCAAACTCGAATGCCCGATCCCGGCAGCCTACTCCGTCAATGTCATCTATTGGAAACGATTCCGGCAAGCCACCCGCAAGAGCAAAGCGATGAGCCCCTTTATTTTAGGAGGCGAAAACCGCTATTTCGCCGCCTCGATCGGTTTCGGGGATACCATCCGCTATTTCCAATACGTTTTTGAAATCGCCATCGGAGGCAGAAAATATTATTTCTCGCCGGAGGGCGTCGGTTCCGAATTTCCTAAGAAATTCTTCGAATTCGAAGGGGTTCTTCCGGATGATGTCTTCACTTCGCCCGAGGCGTTTCAAGGCAACGTCGGCTATCACATTTTCCCAGATCGCTTCTTTGATGGAGACCCTTCCAACGACCCGGCGAGCAAGGTCTCTTGGGATGCCGAGCCAACCCGGGATAATTTCTTTGGGGGCGATCTCAAAGGCATCGAAGAAAAGGTTCCCTATCTCAAAGATTTGGGAGTGAATACCCTTTTCCTCACCCCAATCTTCGAAGCCAAATCAAATCACAAATATGACACCGTCGATTATTTCAAGATCGACCCTTCTTTCGGCACGATTGATGATTTCCATCAATTCGTCCAAACCCTTCATCAAAATGGAATGAAACTCGTGCTTGATGGGGTCTTCAATCACATCGGTTTCTATTCAAGGCAATTCCAGGACGCTCTGAAATTCGGGAAGAAATCCCCCTTCTGGAATTGGTTTTTCATCCAAGGCGAGAGAATCGATACCGAAAAGGTAAATTACGAATGTGTGGGCGACTACAAATGGATGCCCAAACTCAATACCTCGAACCCCAATACGCAGGATTATCTCGTTTCAGTCGCACTCTATTGGCTCTTGCAGGGAGCGGATGGCTGGCGGCTCGACGTCGGCGACGAACTCGCGGCCTCCTTCCGGAGAAAGCTCCGGCAGGAGATCAAGCGCGGCTATCCGAACGCCCTGATCCTGGCCGAGACGTGGCACGACGGCGAGGACCTTCTGAGAGGAGACCAAGCCGACACCTTGATGAACTACCGTCTCCGCGACGCCCTCATCGGCCTCATCGCGGCGAAGGAAATAGACAAAACGGGCTTCGAAGATCGGATCAGCGCCCTTTATTTCGATTACCAAAAAGCATCCCATGGCGTGCTCTACAACCTGATTGACAGTCATGACACCGAGCGGTTTTTAACCACCGTCCATGGCGATAAGCGGCTCCTCAAACTCGCCGCGGCATTCCAGTTTCTCCTTCCGGGGATGCCCGTCGTGTTCTACGGGGACGAGATCGGCATGGACGGCGGCAACGATCCCTCGTGCCGGGCCGGGATGAAATGGGGTTCCATCGACCGGGACCTGCTCTCATTCTATAAGAACCTGGCCTGCCTTAAAAACGGCCACGAAGCCCTCAAGACAGGCGACTTCGCCTTCGTAAAGACCTCAGGAAAGACGATCGCCTTCCTCCGCAAGAGCGAGAAGGAGACGGTCCTCGTCGCCATCAACCCCAGCGCGGAAAATGAGATGGTCACGATCGCAACGGCCGACGAGACGGTCCTCAAAAAGGCCGGCCCCTTGTCGCTTGAGGTCGCCCCTTTCGGCTACCGAGCGGAGATCCTATCAGACATCGGTTAATCCGCCTTTTGCCAAGAACGGCGCCATTCGCGGCAAAAGACGACATTAATAAA
>DAIQMS010000071.1:0-3550 GCA_036788815.1 Bacillota bacterium | reverse complement strand
AAATTTTACGATTAATTAACGAAAATAAAAAACTTAGGCTTGGCCTTATCTTTTTAATTTTTTAGTTGAAGTGAAAAACTCTTTTGATTACTTTTCAGGGGTTTACACGGAATTTTTAAAGGCTATGATGTAAGCACTTCCAGGCATCTCTCTAGAGCCTTGGAAAATAAAAACACAATAGGAGGTGTTTTTGAATGCAGAAACGTGCTTTTGCGTGCGTTGTTTTAGCCGCGTTCGCCGCAGCCGCTTTGGCGGGCTGCCAAAATTCCGATGATACGATTCACTATCTGAACTTTAAGCCGGAAATTGCTTCAAACTATGAAGCGATTGCCGCTGCTTACAAGAAAGAAACCGGAAAGACCGTCATCGTCAAGACCGCCGCTCAGGGAACTTACGAAACCACTTTGAAAGCCGATATGGCGACCAAAGATGCTCCGGCTCTCTTCCAGATCAATGGACCGGTTGGCTATGCCGCCTGGAAAGACTATTGCGCTGATTTGACCGACAGTAACTTCTACAAAGCTTTGACCGACAAGAGCTTAGCGGTTATGGATGGCGATAAGGCCTATGGCGTTCCGTACACCGTTGAAGGCTATGGCATCATTTACAACAATGCGATCATGACCAAGTACTTTGCTCTGGCGAACAAAGCGGTCAGCGATACCAGCATGGCGACGATCAACACCTATGCGAAACTTAAGGCTTTGGCGGATGACGTCCAAGCCAAGCACACCGCTTTGAGCATTGATGGCGCTTTTGCGAGCACCTCGCTTAAAGATGGTGAGCAGTGGAGATGGCAGACCCACCTTTTCAATATGCCGATCTATGGTGAATATGGCAAGGTCTCGACCGTTCAGAAGACTTTCGCCTTCAAAGATGCCGCTCAGTATAAGAACGTCTTTGATATGTATGTCAACGATTCGGGCGCGACCAAAGCCAGCTTGGCTTCGGCTGATGTCAATGGCTCTATGGCAGAATTCGCCATGGGCAAATGCGCTTTTGTCCAAAACGGCAACTGGGGCGCTTCCCAGATCCTTGGCGTTTCGGGCGAAACCGTGGCAGCCGCCGACATTAAGTTCCTTCCGATTTATTCGGGATTGACCAAAGCCGGATCCGCTGATTTCGACGAGACCAAACAGGGCCTTTGCATTGGCACCGAAAACTTCCTTTCCGTCAACAAGAAGCTCTCGGCTGCTCAGCAGAAGGCCGCGCTTAACTTCGTGGAATGGCTCTATACCGGCAACGGCAAGAGCTATGTCACCAAGCCGACGACCGATGGTGGTTTGAGCTTCATCGCCCCGTTCAAAGACATGACCGCTCCGAGCGATCCGCTTTCGAAAGAGGTCATGAATTGGATGAGCAAAGATGGCGTGGTCACGATTCCTTGGGATTTCGCGGTCATTCCGTCCGAAGCGGTCAAGAACACGCTTGGCGCGGGCTTGCTCTCTTACGTCAATGGCGGCATGACTGATGCCACTTGGAAGAGCGAGGTCGTTGATAAGACCATCGCGAAGTGGACTGCGGACGCCGCTGCCTGATTGAGCTGAATTTCAAGAGAATGGAGGATGGTTTTCAAAACCACCCTCCGTTCTTCGTAAAAAAGGTGAAAAAAGAAAAATGGTCAAATATTACAAGAAATGGTTTCCATTGTTCGTTCTTCCCCTTTTGCTTTGCTTCGCATTGTTTGTGATTTTGCCCTTTTTCATGGGCTTTTTCTTCAGTTTTACTGAATATCGGACCATCGCGGATTTCCGCTGGACGGGTTGGGCTAACTACAAAGCCGCCTTTGGGGCAGGTTCTTCTTTCTGGCATGCGCTTGGCATGACCGTCGCTTTCGTCGTCGTGACGGTGGCCATCATCAATGTTGGGGCGTATCTCTTGGCTCTTCTTTTGACCAAAGGCCTTAAGGGGACTGCTTTTTTCCGGGCGATTTTCTTCATGCCGAACCTCATCGGCGGCATCGTTTTGGGCTACATCTGGAACTTGCTCCTCAACGGCATTCTTTTAGCGATGGGGACCAACCTTTCTTCGAAGGTGACTTATGGCTTTTGGGGCCTTGTTCTATTGACTTGCTGGCAGCAAATCGGCTACATGATGGTTATTTACATCGCCGCCATTAACGGCGTGCCGAACGAAGTGCTTGAAAGCGCCAAAATCGATGGGGCTTCCCGTTTTACCACAACGACGAAAATCCTCTTGCCGATGACGCTGCCCGCCATCACGATCTGCACCTTTATGACTTTGAGCAACGGCTTCAAACTCTACGATCAGAACTTGGCCCTCAATGGTCGAACGGCGGTGGACAATCAACTCTTGGCTCTCGATATTTACAGCACGATGTTCTTCAATCCGAAAGGCAATATGGGCGAAGGCCAGGCCAAAGCGGTCGCTTTCTTCATCCTCGTCGCCTTCATTTCCTATCTGCAGGTGTCTTTGTCGAAGAAAGGCGAAACGGAGGCTTAAAGCATGCTGAAGAAAGAAAACGCAAACCCCTCAAGCCTTGCCCGGAAAGAAGATACGGTGGCTGATCATTCCTTTTTTGCCAAACATGCCCACGCGGGCAAAGTGGTGGAGATGGTTTTGGATTACGTGATTCTGGGTTTATTGACCATCACGACGTTCTATCCGATTTTCCTGGTGGTTCTCAACTCATTTAAGAGCCGATATTTCATCTTAAAAGATCCGTTCTCTCTTCTCAACTCAACCAACTTCGCCAAATGGGATAACTACGTGGCGGGCGTGAACCAATCGAAGTTCTGGCAAACCGCCGCCAATTCGATTTTCATCACGGTCGTCAGCGTGATTCTTATCATTCTTTTTTCCTCGATGGCGGCTTGGTATCTCACCCGGGTCAAGACTTGGTGGACCAAAGTGATTTATTACGCCCTTATTTTCTCGATGATCATTCCTTTCCAGATGGTGATGCTCCCGCTTACGGGAGTCTACAATTGGCTGATGCCTTATGGTCTTTCTTCCCTCACCGATGGCTATTTCTATAAGATTTTCATTTTGATCTTCGTCTACATTGCCTATGGAGCCGGGCTCTCGACCTTTATCTTCTCGGGCTTCATTCAAGGCATCCCGAAGGAAATCGAAGAGGCGGCGGTCATCGATGGCTGCAATACCCCTCAGGTTTTCTTCCAAGTGGATTTCCCACTTCTTCGGCCGGTCACCATCACCGTTTCGGTTTTGAATGTCATGTGGATTTGGAACGACTTCCTTCTCCCGTATCTCCTTTTGGGGAGCGGTGCGGGCGAAACGACGCTTCCGGTGGCGATTCAAATCGCGAACCAAGGGGGCTATGGCGATAATAACATGGGCGCGTTCATGGCCATGATCGTTCTCTCGCTTCTTCCGGTCATTATCTTCTACATCTTGGGCCAGAAATACATCATCAAAGGCGTCACCGCCGGTGCGGTCAAAGGCTAATTCCTTCCGCAAAAGAAAAAAAGAGCCTCGGGGCAGGAAACCTCGGGGCTCTTTTGCTACTTCATCTTCCCGCCGCACTTCTTGCAGAACTCGGCGTCTTCGTCGTTGAGCTCGCCGCAAT
>DAIQMS010000070.1:0-3708 GCA_036788815.1 Bacillota bacterium | reverse complement strand
GTTAGCGAGGAACGTATGAAACGAGCACTGGTTCTCTGCGGCGGGGGTTCTCTCGGAAGCTATGAAGTCGGCGTATGGAAGTATCTTCGGGAAAGGAAGATCACTTTCGACATCGTGACCGGCACTTCGATCGGCAGCATTAACGGCGCGTTAGTGGCCAGCGACGATTTCGATAAAGCCGAAGGATTATGGAAGAACGTCGCCGCCGACAAAGTCATGGTCAACGGAATGAACTTCTATAAGAAGCTGTTCAGCGACCCGAACATGAATAAGCGCCTCATCGCCTTCGCCCGAACTTACGTGAAGAATGGCGGCGCGGATATCACCCCGCTCGAGAATTTGGTCAAGGCGAGCATCGATCCGGCCAAGGTTAAAGCGTCCCCGATCACCTTGGGTATCGTCACCACTTCTTATCCGTCCCTCAAAGAAATCGACGTGGTCGTGAATGACCTTCCCGAAAACAAGATCATTCCTTATCTTCATGCCTCGAGCGCCTGCTATCCGATCTTCCCGATCTATAAGATCGATGATAAGCGTTTTGTCGATGGGGGCTACAACAATAACCTGCCAATCGATTTCGCCATTCGTTTAGGTGCAACGGAGATCATCGCGGTCCTCCTCCATGCCGTTCCGAAAGTGCCGCAGCACAAAGAAATGATGGATCTTCCGTTCGTCACAACGGTTCGCCCAAGCCGGGATACCGGTTCGATCATGGACTTCGATGGCAAGGTGGAACGCGACAACATGAAGTTGGGCTATAACGATGCCCGCAAGACCTTCGATGATGCTTGGGGAAGCGCCTTCACTTTCGAGAAGGACGAGAGCTTCGCCCCGCTCTTTAACGCCCTCTCGCTGGCCCTCGCCAAGAAGCATCCTTACGACTTCGAAAAGATCCGCAAATCCCTTACGCATAGCGATAAAACCCCGCAAAACGCGCGCCAAATCTTTATCCGAGCCTTGGAGATGGTTGGCGATGCCCTTGAGATGGATTACCTCCAAATCTATACGATCGGCGACTTCATTCATCAAGTGAACGACCTGATCAAGAAAGAGATCGCAACCGCTCAGCAATCGCCGTTCCAGAAAGACTATAACTTCGGCTTATTCCTCAACGCCAAAGACCAGAAGAAGTTCGTCGTCTCGCTCTACCATGCAGCGATGACGAAGAATAAAGCTCTTCAGACGGACAAGCTCTTCAATCTCAGCCCCGAGACCGCCGCGGTCAAAGAGCTGATCTTCCTTCTGAAGGATCAAAACCTCCTGACCAAGTAAACAAAAAAGGATAGACCTTGCGATCTATCCTTTTTATTTCGAAATCAGAGATAGTATTTCTTGAGCACTTTGAGCGTCTTCTCATCGAGTTCGTAGACCAGCGGTTTGCCGGTCGGGATTTCGACGGAGACGATCTGCTGAGCGGTCAGATGCTCGAGTTCCATGACCAGGGCACGAAGGCTGTTGCCATGGGCGGCGATCAAGACTTTCTTGCCACTCTTGAGAGCCGGAGCGATTTCCTTATCGAAATAAGGCTTCACCCGGTTCGCGGTGTCGACAAGGCACTCGGTGAGCGGAAGATCAGACGGCTTCATTTCGCCACTCTTGACGAGGGCTTCGTACTTCTCCTGGTTGCCCGGGAAACGCGGATCATCCGGGGTGAGCTTTGGAGGCTGAACATCCGCGCTGCGACGCCAAATGTGGACCTGCTCATCGCCCCACTTCTTGGCCGAATCGGCTTTGTTGAGGCCCTGGAGAGCGCCGTAGTGGCGTTCGTTGAGCCGCCAAGAATAATGCTTCTGGATGTTGCCTTCGCCAAGCTCGCCAAGCACGATATCCATCGTGCGGTTCGCCCGCTTCAGCACCGAGGAATACGCCACATCAAAGGTGTAGCCATCCTTCTTCAATAACTGACCGGCGGCATGCGCTTCTTTCACGCCGTTTTCCGAGAGATCGACATCGGTCCAACCCGTGAACTTGTTTTCCAAATTCCATTCGGATTCACCATGTCGGATCAAGACTAATTTGACCATGATTTTTTGGAATTCCTTTCCTTATTTCCGTAACTGATTATAGCGAGACTCCCTTCCTAAAGGAAGGAAGAGGAATCGCTAGGCGGCTTTCTCGGCTTCTTTCTTCTCTTCCGGAAGGAGGGCCAAGACGATCGCCAAGATGCTGAGGAGCAGGAAGATCACCACCCCGATCATCATGAGGAAATACGGGGCATCGACCCGGAATGTCGCACCGGCGGGAGCGCTCGCTTTGAAGCTCTTGCGGTTCTCGACCTCAAAAGCGATCAAGACATAAAGTAGGCCTAACGAGGAGGCCATCGCGACTCCGCCGCCAAGAACGGCTGCGGTCTTGTTTTCGAAATAAAGACCGACGAAAAGGCCAGCCACCATGAGAATGATCACGAAAAGGAGGTAGAACGTATTGCTGAAAAGGCGCAAGAAGATCTCGACCCCGTTGATGCTCGAAGTGGAGCCTGAGGCGATGACTTCCATCGCCGGCGAGAAAGAGCCGCCGAGGAATAATCCGAGCCCGAGGGCGATCAAAAGAACCGTCAAAAGACGGAATAAGGCATTATTTCGCATCGAGGATCTCCTTCCGCTTCGCATCATATTCTTCTTGGCTGATGAGTTTCTTATCGAGAAGAGTTTGAAGTTCGACTAAACGCGCCTCGGTGCTCGGCTCATTTGCCTTATCCAAAGTCAGGGCGATCTTCTCGCCAAAGAGATCATCGAGAAGAACGAAAAGGGCAAGGACAAGCGAGAGAATGCCATAGACGAAATAGATCTTAGCGCCCGGATAAGTGAAATTGGTCGCCGATTGCGCGCTCACAACCGCGTTTTGGTGAAGATAGAAACTATAGAACGAAACGCCAAGGGTGAAGGCGATGCCGAAATCATGAAGCAAGGCGCCTTTCTTCGCGACGAGGAAGAAGAGACCGATCACGCTCAAAACCGCAATCAGAATCGGATAGAAGAAGTTCACGCTGGCGCTCGTCGAGGAAGATAAGACATTGACCGAGCCAAGCTGAAGGAGGTAATACGCCTCCGCGCTCGTCCCCGTTCCGCTCTTCACAAACGGCACGACGTAGGAGAGAAGAAGCAGCACGCCTAATAGACCCGCGACAGCATCGAAAACGACATGGAGAATGTTCCTAGCTTTCATTTCAATGAAAACCCCCTATACGGTCACTAGTATAGGTTTACGAGAGGAATTAGGGAAGCGAATTGGGCGCTTTGGCAGTCTTTATCTTTAAAGCGGAAACCCGTTGATGGAGGAATTGCTCTGAAACATAAAGGAGAAGACCCACGAGGTAGGCATACACAATAGCGAGATAAAGTCCCGCCGGATAGAGCGAGCTATCGATCGAATAGAAGGAATTGATGATGAGGTAGCCCACATTCTCGTGGATCATATAAATCCATAAGGATGCGTTGCCCAAAAGTTGGAAACCACCCCAAGCGAAGAAATGAAGTTTGTGATAGAGCGCTAAGACAAAGAGGATCAATAAGCCATAGAAGAGGATCGCGCTCCCATAGTGATAATGGTCATCGCCATAGAGATTGACCATGAGGAACGACAAGAAGGCGGCGCTGAAAATCGCCGCTCCGAGAATATAAGGCCACTTCGCCTTTTGGCTGATGGACTCGTAAAGAATCCTTAAGGCATAGCCGAGATACAAGAAGCTATAGGAATGGTAATGGCCGA
>DAIQMS010000069.1:0-3712 GCA_036788815.1 Bacillota bacterium | reverse complement strand
CGATCACCGATTCCGCTTTCCGGAATACCGGCGTCCTTGGCAAACTCTATAACGGCCAGCTCTTCTGCGACGGAGATCACGTTCGGGCCCTCATTCAGCTTGGTCAAGAAGGATATACGACCGTTTTCCCGAAGACCTTATCGACGGGCGATTATTTCCTGATGTCATGCCGGGGTGGCTCGAGCTTTGGCAAAGCCCGGACGACCACGATGGACATCCAGCTGAACTTCTTCAAAGAGGGCAAGAGCGGTTATGACTTCTATACCGTGAATCTCTCAAGCGCCTTATTGCGGACCGATTCGGGCGGCGAAGCCGACACGTTCATCGGGTTCCGCTTTTCCGATATCGGGATTGACCCGAGCGGCATCAAAGGGATGGGCCTCAGCTTCTCGAATGTGAAAGATGGCACCTATCAAAGCGAAGAAAACTTCTCCTCGAGCGGCGCCTTAAAGAATTATTTCGCCTTATTGGTCTACGAAGTGATGTTCCCGGATTCGTCGTGGCGTTAAGGCTTCAGATATTTTGAGATGTCGAGCCATTCGCCTTGCTCGAAATCCGTTTTATCGTCATCGAAAATCAGCGTTCCTTTGGCGGGCGTGAAGGTCATTTCGCCAAAGTAGATTTTGCCATTCACATCATAAAGATCGACCCGAACGAAAGGAAAGGGAGAGGCTAATTTTTCAGCCATTCGGACCAGATCGGGGAAATTTTTCGGTTTCTCAAGCGGAGTGTCGGATTTGAGCCAGCCATTGAATTGGGAGCCATCGAAAGGGGTCCAATCAATGTAGTACTGGGTGTAACGAATATCCTTGCCACGCCCGGTGACGACATAAAGATTCCGGGCGGTTCCATTGAAGACATGGATCTTATATTCGACCGGGAGATCCGTTGGGGTGCCGATATAGCTTTCGATCAGAATTTGCGGCTTGATCTTGGAGTAGTGGGGCTCCACCGTTTTCTTTCCATAATCGGTCGAGAGCCACTTGTCGAACTTGGCTTTGCTCTCCTCGTAATGGAACTGGCTCTTATCTTTGACGATCTCGTTAAAGCCCGAGGCGTGGGAGCACTTCAGGACAAAGGCGCTGGGAAGGGTATCGAAAGGGATATCTTCAAAATGATCGTAGACGCCTAAAGAAGGAATCAAAGCGTCTTCGAAACCTTTTTCCTTCACGTAATCGCGAACGCTGACCCGTCCCGCGCAGCGGATGACTTCCGGGTCATTCGGATCGACGAAAAGCCGGAGATATTGGAGCTTCTCCGTATAGCGAATCGGGTTCTTGAGATTGAGTTTATGATGGGTGATGTACCGGTATTGGTATTTGACGTAACTGATCGGCGAAAGACGCTTAACGAGATTCCGCCACGGGGCAACGAGAGCTCGTTTGATTTTATTTTCGTGAAGACGCTTCGCAAGCATGGTCTTATTATACGCCTCGGGATTTTCCTTTTAGTCTGTGCGATAATCCTTTTATGCGAATCTTGGTTGTCTGCCAATATTATTACCCTGAAAACGTGGTTATTACACCGATTTGCGAAGCCCTCGTGAAGCGGGGCAACGAAGTTCAGGTCATCACGGGCAAGCCCAATTATGGCTTCGGGCACATCCTGCCAGGTTACGAGCAAATCAAAGATGAAACAATCAACGGAGTGAAGGTTCACCGCCTTCCTCTTGTCGCTCGAAAAAAGAGCCGGATCTCCTTGATCCGGAACTACCTATCCTTTTGGCGGAACGCCAAGCATTATCTTTCGCGCCTCAAAGAAGAATATGATCTCGTCTATTCGATGTCGATGTCGCCTCTCATTTCGGTAGAAGGAGGCGGGATTTACGCGAAAAAGCACGGCAAACCCCACGTGATTCATTGTTTAGATCTCTGGCCTGAAAGCGCGGTCATCGCCGGCAAGGTTCGGAAGAATTCCTTCGTTTACCGCGTCCTCTACCATTCATCGAAAAAGATCTATTCCTCGGCGGACGAGATCCTGATTTCCTCGCCGTCTTTCGCTCTTTATTTCCAGGACGTTTTGAAGCTTCCCGATAAAAAGGTTTTTTATGTGCCACAGCCACCCTTGGTGAATCCTTTGCCCGAAAAGGGCGTGGCATTCCCAAAACGCTTCAATCTCGTTTACGCCGGCAACATCGGCAACCTCCAATTGATCGAGAATTATGTGAAGGCCTGTGCCTTGCTCAAAGGAGAAAAGGATTTTCAATTCCATATCGTCGGAGCGGGCGCCCGGCTCAATGCCGTCCTCCGTTTGATCGAAGAAAATCACCTGGAGGATCTTGTCGTTTATCATCCTTTGGTTTCGGCTGCCGAAGTCCCGTCTTACTTCACGAACGCGACGGCGCTTCTCGTCCCTTTAGCGGACACCTCTTCTCCGGTTTCGAAGACGATTCCGAACAAACTGATTTCTTCTTTGGCTTATTCACGCCCGATTCTCGCCTCGATCGGTGGGGATGGTCGGGACATTCTTACGAAAGCCGGAGGCGCCCTCTTCGCCAAAGAAGATCCCGCTGATATCGCATCGGCGATTAAAAAGCTCGTTGCTCTCAGCGATGAGGAGCGGAAAACGATGGGCGAAAAGAACAAAGCCTATTTCGAAGAGCACTTCAATTTCGATAAGGTGATGGATCAGCTCTTCACTGCCTTTAAAGATTTAAAGAAGTCATAGATCGTTTTGCCCAAGATGGCTTGCCCATAAAGCGAAAGGACTTTTTCTCTTCCTTGATTCGGAAGAACGTTTTTGAGGCGCTTCTTTTCGTCGAGATGTCCTTTGAACCAAACGCTCAGTCCCTGAAGCGAGGAGTCCTGGAGCCAATTGATGTCGGCGGGGAATTCCTTTTGAAGAGCGCTGTGACGGGTGGAAAGAATCGGAGAGCCGCTCGCGAGATATTCGAGAAGTTTCGAAGGAACGGATTCTTGGTCGAGCTTTTCGTCATAGGGCCGGGGATTGATCAAAAGAGCGGCATTCGCCTCGAGGATCGCATTCTCCTCTTTGGTGACTTGGCCCAGATAACGGATTCGGGGACTCTGTCTTAAAAGATGTTTGAATTCGTCCGAAGAGGTTTCGTGGCCGGCGATGATCAAATCGTAATCCGGCTTCGCAGCAAGATACGCTTCCAGGAGTGACAGAATTCCATAACGTGCCAATAAGGCGCCGCCGAAATAGAAGTAACCGTTCTTTGAGAATAGCGGTTTGCCTTTTGAAGCCTGCTCCACGATTCCCGGGAAGACAAGATGAGGCTTATTCTCAAGGGCGAGAGCTTTCAATAAACCATCGGACAAAGCCAAAACCGCCGATGATGAGTCGAGATTCTTTTTGACGCTCGAGACATAAAAGCGGGGGGCTTTTGCCAGGTTTTCAGGGTTGTCCGTGACGATGGCGATGACGGGAAGATGATGCTTCGAGCCCAAACTCACTGCCGCCTGGCCCAGATGGACATTGAGGCTGTCATAAAGAATGACGTCTGCCCCCTGAGCGATTTTTTGTTCCGCCACTGAACGGAGGGAGCGATTCCGCCCGCTGATCTTGTCGAGGAACTTGCCATGTGAATTGATATAGGTTAAAACACCGCTATCGAGGAGAGCGATATCGCTAAAAAGAAAAGGAACTAAGGAAATAACGCTAATCGGCCCTTGGGCTTTGAGCGCCTCAATCAGACGGCTATGGAAATTCTGATTCGAGGGATTGCTCATCGCGTAGCCCTTATTGAGCA
>DAIQMS010000068.1:0-3998 GCA_036788815.1 Bacillota bacterium | reverse complement strand
GGCAAGGTGAATGTCCTGGTGATTCCGGTTATCGTCGATGATTTCTCAACCAATGCGACCGAAGGGGTTCGTAATGATATCTCGAAAGCCTTCTTTGGCGATCCCAGCGATACCTCGTGGGAGAGCTTGGCTTCTTATTATTACAAATCGAGCTATGGCCAATTGCTTCTCAATGGCGTGGTGGCCCCGTGGTACGAATCGGGCTATACCAGCAAAGAGCTTTCGGCTTTGACTTATGGCGGGACAAATTCCTCGATCAAAAGCAGTTATGAGCCGACCTGGACGATCCTTGAAGATGCGGTGGCATGGTACGAGAAGAACTACAGCACCGATTTAAGCGAATTCGATTCCAATAGCGATGGCGTCATCGATGCGGTCTGGATGGTTTATAGCGCGCCGGACTATGGGAATGACAACAGTTTGGATTCAACGGATTTCTGGGCTTACACCTATAGCGATTTGGATCCCTATTACGACGCCATCGAAAACGGAGGGAAGGTCTCTTCCTGCATTCCTTTCCGTTATAGCTGGGCTTCCTATGATTTCCTCTATGAGGGTTATGGGACAAGCGGGGTGGATGCCCACACCTACATTCATGAAACCGGGCATTTGATGGGGCTCGACGATTATTATGTGAGCTCTACCGCGACGAATTACACGACCAACTATGGCCCGATGGGCCGGATCGACATGATGGACTTCAATGTCATCGACCATGATGCCTATAGCAAGTTCGCTTTGGGCTGGATCAAGCCTTATGTGGTGAGCGGGGCGACTACGATCACCTTGGAGCCTTCCGCGACGACGGGCCAGGCGATTTTGATTCCGACATCTGGTGGCAAACCCACCTCGGCGTTCGATGAATATATGCTGCTCGAGTATTACACCCCGACTCAGCTCAATCAGAGTGACTCCGCCAAAGCGTATTCCAATGGGGCTCAGGGCTTCACCGAGAATGGGGTCCGGATCTATCACGTCGATGCCCGGCTCGCGGAGATGTCTTCCTCGGGCTTCTCGAAATACTGGGATAGTTCTTCCAATCCGGCGACCACCTCGATGGCTTCGACGAGTTACGTGATGATGGCCCATTCGAATTCGAGTTCTTATAACGCGAACGTCGGAACAAACGTCGCCTTCCGCCTCATCCAAGAGATGGATGCCACCAAGAAACGGAATTTCGACACCCAATACGACCTCTACACCAGCTCTAAAACGGGCAAGGAATACAAAGCTCCCTGCGCGGCGGATAATAGCTCGCTCTTCCAAGAAGGCGATGTTTTCTCCTTTGCCAACTACAGCGCAAGCTTCCCTTTGTCGACGATGAATAACGGAAAGCGATTCGATTATCAAGTTTCCTTCTCTTCCCTGAGCGATTCTTCTATCACGGTGACGATTGCCTTGGCATAATTGTCTTGGGAACCTTATGAAGAAAAAATTTCTTCCGTTCATGCTTCTTACGCCCTTGGCCCTCGTTTCGTGCACCATTTCTTTCATTTCGAGCAAAAGCGAATCTCAAAGCACTTCCTCTTCTGAGGCTTCAAAGAGTTCATCGATAATCGCCGCAAAAGCCACTTCTTTTATGCAAAGCGACGTTGCTTTGGGATCCAATGATCCGGTTTTAAAGAGCCAAGGCAATCAAAAGCTTCTGGTCATCCCCGTGAGCGTGAGGGATTATGCGAGCAATGCGACGGCGGCGAATAAGGCGAAAATCGAAACCACTTTCTTCGGGAAGTCGGAAGACACCTCCTGGGAGAGTTTGGCTTCGTTCTATTCCAAATCTTCCTATGGAAAATTGAATTTGACCGGCACGGTTTCCGATTGGTATGACTGTGGCTATACCACCAGCCAGATCGCGGCGTTCACCGGCTCGGACGATTATTACGATCCGACTTGGACGATCCTCAACGAGGCCATCAGTTGGTATAAGACAACCTATAAGACCGATTGCCAGGAGTTCGATAACGACAAAGATGGTTTCCTCGATGGGGTTTGGCTTGTCTATAGCGCCCCGGATTATGGCCGGGTGAGCTCGCTTCCGGATATGTTTTGGGCTTATACCTATTCGCTTTACGAGAACAATCCTTCTTCCGCCTCGCCAACCCCGTGGCGTTATTGCTGGGCTTCCTATGATTTTATCAACGAAGGCTATGGCCAAACGGGCTATGATTCGCACACCTACATCCACGAGACGGGCCATTTGCTCGGCCTCGATGATTATTACGTGGCCAAGAGCTTGGCGAACACCAAAAACTACGGCCCGATGGGCAACATTGACATGATGGACGCCAACATCATCGATCACGACGCTTATAGCAAATTCGTTTTCGGCTGGATCACCCCGTATGTGGTGAATGGGTCGACCGAAATCACCCTTAAACCCTCCGCCTCAAGCGGCGAAGCCGTTCTTCTTCCGACGGGCGATGGCTGGAACGGGAGCGCCTTCGACGAATACATGCTTTTGGAGTATTACACCCCGACGGGATTGAACGAAAAAGATTCGGCGAGCTATTACCCGGGCAATCACGTTCAGGGCTTCACTGAAAGCGGGGTCCGGATCTATCACGTCGATTCTCGAATCGTCAAAGAGACGGCTTCCTCGAAGGGCAACGTTTATACCTATACCGACGCGCTCGTTCCGTATACGGGTTCCACCGGCACGATCATGGCTCATTCGAATTCGAATGCCTGGAACGCCCTCAATTCGAATTTCCGCCTGATTCAAGAGATGGATTGCACCAATAAGCGGAACTTCGATGTCGAATATCGAACCGTCAACGGCAAGAAATACGGCCTGGCAGCCGATAATTCCACCCTGTTCCAGGACGGGGATGCTTTCTCCTATAAAGACTACGCCCATAGTTTCCCAGACTATTACTATGATGCGAAATCCACGATGAACGACGGCACGGTGTTCCCCTATACGGTCCGCTTTTCGAAAATGACGAGCGAGGGGATCACGTTAAGTATCGTAAAGGCCTAAAAAACGTGGGTCTTCTCTTCTTGAAGAAGAGACGATATCCTAGTAAGATAGTTTCGTTTCCACGAAAAAGGATTTACAGCATGAAAAAGAACAATGGATTAATGATTCTCTTGGGAATGGTGGTCATTCTCTTAAGCATCGGCGCGATGCTTTTCCCGCTTGGGTTTGGCTTTATCACCAAACAAGGCGAGGGGATTGTCGGCTATGACTTCATCTTCGGCAATAGCGCGGCGGGCGTGAACCCGGCGAATGGTGGCCCCTATGGCGGACTCATCACCGCGTTTGTCTTTGGCTGCATCGCGGCTCTCTTCGAACTCGTTGCCTTCATCTTCAGCTTTGGCAATGGCGGCAAGAAGTTCGCGGGCTTTATGTACGTTCTCACCGGTATTTGCTTTGCGGTGACCGCTCTCCTCTTCTTCTTAGCGAAACAGATGATCGCCGGCTACGCCAATGCGGCGAACCTCACCTTAGGCTGGGGCTTCATCATCGCGGGCGCTTTCGCGGCCGCGGCGGCCTTGCTTTCCATCGGGACCGGCGTCTTAGGTCTTAAGAACAAAGAAAACTAAGGATCCTTCGATCATTAAGCCCTCTTTTGGAGGGCTTTTCTTTTGCTCATTTTTCCAGGGTTCGAAGATCAAAATGCCCTTTTTATCGGACGTTTTTAGGATCTTCAAAAATAATGATTGACAGTTTTTCGCTCTATGGTTTAATAATGCCATCCAGCGGGGAAACCTACTGAATTGCCTAAGCGCTCGATCGGCGCGTTCGAAGGGCCTCGTCCTCCAGCCAGCGGGAAAGTAATGGCGGTGTCTATCCGGAGGCGCAAGCCGTATGGAAAGGTATAGGCTGACGGTAGTCCTAAGTTTGATGGAGAGTCATTCGTAAAGACCGTTAGGTTAGTTACCTCGCGTGGCGGGTCGTTGCAAGCTCGCTATGCGGAATCACAATGGACCTCGCAAGGGGTCCTTTTTATATCCTAAAGCCGGGCGATGATCCGTCCGCCTTATCGCTGGAGTAA
>DAIQMS010000067.1:0-4140 GCA_036788815.1 Bacillota bacterium | reverse complement strand
AAGGCGACCCGACGGGATTCGTCGTTCACGATCAAATCGAGATACCGTTTCCGATAACGGTCTTCGGTATCAGTGAGACCATGGAATTTCTCCGGGAGCGGTTTTAAGCATTTGGTGATGTGGGTGTATTTGCTGACCCGGATTGTGAGCTCGCCCGTACGGGTTTGCATCAAGGTTCCTTCAAGGCCGACGATATCGCCCAAATCCGCGAGTTTGAAAACGTTGTAGTCGTGCTCGCCGATGACGTTGATGCCGATCCAAGCCTGGATCGTGCCATATTCGTCTTTGAGGTTGACGAACGAGGCCTTGCCCATCCGGCGGATGGCGACCAAACGACCGGCGACGTTCACATCGATCGCTTTCGCGGTCAATTCGTCGGCGGTTAATGAACCATAATTCTTGCGGATATCAATAATCCGGTCTTTCCAGGCATAGCGTTGGCCAAACGGGTCGACGCCCAGTTCGACGTACTTCGCCAATTTGGCTTGCCGAGCTTGTTCCTGATCGTTGAGGGACATCTCCTGAGCGGGGACCTGTCCTTGGGTTTTGACTTCTTTTTCGTCCATGTTTCTTACCTCACTATTACGTGCGCGTTGATAGTCTAGTCCTTAATTGGCTAAAAAACGAGAGAGGCCCTTAATGTTTGTGGGTGGTTTCTTTGTAGGCCCCCACAATGCCATCGAGAATCTCGGTATGGCCAAAGTCCTTCGGATAAACGAGATTGACTTCGCGGATCATCGCCAAGCCTTCGATCGGGAGCAAGACCAATTTGTGGTCTTTTTCTTCGTCCAAGCAGGCGGAACGGGCCAAAATCGAAACGCCGATGTTCTTGATGACGAGTTCCTTGATGGTTCCGATGTTATCGGCTTCAAGGATGATGTTGAGGTTATCCAAACTCAGGCCTTGGCTATGGAGCGACGCCTCGAAAAGCTGACGGGTAGCAGAGTTGGCGCCCCGAAGGATCATCTTCTCTTCCTCGAGCTCGGCAATGGTCACCATGCTCTTTTTGGAGAGCGGGTTCCCTTCGCCGACTGCCAGAACCAATGAATCGGTATCGAGCAAGAGCGAGGAATAGCGTTTATCGATGTTATGACCCTCAACAATGATCAAATCGACCTGATAATCCTCCAACTTTTCATAAAGGTTGCTTATGCTGTCAGAAATAATCGTTATGCGTAAACCTTTGGTCTTATAGGCGTAATTTGCGAGGGCTTCGCCAACGGTTGAGCTCTCGGCGGTGTGGGTTATGCCGACGATCAAAGAGAACATATTTTTCTTGGAGTCGAGAATCCGCTGCTCCTCCACTTGATAAAGAGCCTTGATTCGCTTGGCATAACGGATGGCAATAACGCCTTCTGGTGTCGGTTTTAAGCCTGCTTCGGTCTTATTGAAGATCTTGATCCCCAATTCCTGTTCCAGGGCTTTGATATGCTGGGAAACCGCCGGCTGGGTCAGGCTCAGACTCTGGGCGGCTTTGGTAAAGGAACCCAATTCATTGACGGCAATCAGCGTCTCCAATTTGTTATCGATCATCGTTTTCGCCTCCTTATAAGAAAAAATTATCAACCTTCGATTTTAAATAATAACGCTTTATGCATTTAAAGACCACAATGGGGTAACGCTCCGGAAGACGAAGCGAGCTTTAAAAAAGGAGGTGATCCACCATGTTTTCATTCGCGCAAATTTCTCTCCCTATCCTCGATGGGGCTAACCTTAATCTCTATCAGTATTATTCGAAGTATGGTGAGGTTTCGAGTGTCCTCATCGGCCTCGCGGTCATCCTTTTTACCGGTTTCTTAGTCACCCGGCTTACCAAGCTCCTCAAGCTCCCGAATGTCACCGCCTACATCGTCGCGGGCATTCTCTTGGGCCCCTGGGTTCTGGGCGCGGTCGATCCCTCGATCACAAGCCATATGTCCTTTATTTCGGATATCGCCCTTTCGTTCATCGCCTTCGGCGTCGGCCGTTATTTCTCGATCGGCACCCTCAAGGCAACCGGTAAAAAGGTCTTCTTGATCACGATTCTCGAATCTGTTTTGGCCGGAATCCTCGTCACTTTGGTCATTGGCTTTGCCTTCCCGGCAAAGGGCTGGTCGTTTGCATTGCTTCTTGGCGCGATCGCCACCGCGACCGCTCCGGCGTCGACGATGATGACCATCCGCCAATATCAGGCGAAGGGCGAGTTTGTCAACATTCTTCTCGAAGTGGTCTCGCTCGACGATGCCGTTTGCTTAATCTGCTATACCCTTGCGATCACGATCATCAACTCGACTTCCTCGACGGGCGCCACGAATCCGATGGATATTGTGATGCCGATTGTCTGGAACCTCGTCTTCATCGCGGTTGGCTTACTCTTTGGCTGGATTCATTCAAAGCTCATGTCGCCGAAACGGAGCACCGATAACCGCCTCATTCTCACCTTGGCTATGCTTCTCACCATCGATGGGGCCTGCGCGATTGTCGGAATCTCACCCCTTATGGCCTGCATGGTCTTCGGCGCGACTTACATCAACATTAAGAAAGATCAGGTTCTTTATACTCAGATGGATGCCTTCGCCCCACCCGTCATGTGCATCTTCTTTGTCCTCTCGGGCATGAATATGGACTTCGGGGAGTTCGCGGTCGTCGGGCTCATTGGCGTCATCTATTTCTTCGTTCGTATCGTTGGCAAATACGCGGGGGCTTGGATCGGTTGCCGCGCTTATCGCGAAGAACCGAAAGTCCGGAATTACTTAGGCCTAGCCCTTGTTCCGCAGGCGGGTGTCGCCATTGGCCTTGCCGTTTTGGGCCAACGGATGCTCCCAACCGAAATCGGCCAAGAGTTCTACGCCATCATCATTTGCTCATCGGTCCTTTACGAAATGATTGGACCGGGCTTAGCCAAACTCGCTTTGGTCAAATCCGGTGCAATTTCGCCCGAAAATCTTAAAAATCCCCTGCAAACCCCTCCCGAAGAGCCGAAAGAGACGATTCCCGAGCATATCCAGGGCGAAGATCTGCCTCCGTTAAAAGAGGCACCGTCCCAAGGAGGCAAAAAGAAATGAATACAGCCACAACCATTCTCATTCCGTTTCAACAGTACTATTTCTTCACTTCCGACTGCGGAAGCTTGCCAGCGGACGATGCCGCCACGATCGCTTCGCTCTTGGGCAAGGTGCTCTTGGTGATGGCAAAACGCCACCCGACGATCCTCCAAGACCTCTCGTTCTTTGAGAAGCAACGTCTCCGGGCCAACCAAAAGAACTGCGTTCCGATGGTGCTTGGAACCGAGACGATTACAAGCCTTGAGAGTCTCACGAAAAACAGCCAAAGCAAAATCTCGCTCCTCTGCCGAGCGCTCATTAAAGAGTACGCAGCGATGGACGTGCAAAGCCGCGCTGATCTTCTTCAGAAAATCTAATTCGCTTCGGCAATCGCGTTGCCGGTATAAAGCTGATAGTACTTGCCTTTTTTGGCCATGAGTTCGTCATGGGAGCCGCGTTCAATGATCCGGCCTTCATCGATGACCATGATCACATCGGCGTTCTTAATCGTCGAAAGACGGTGAGCAATGACGAAGACCGTCCGGCCTTTCATGATGGCGTCCATGCCTTCCTGAACCAGTTTCTCGGTGCGACTATCAATCGAAGAAGTCGCCTCATCGAGAATCATGACCGGCGGGTTGGCAATCGCCGCCCGGGCGATCGAAAGGAGCTGGCGTTGGCCTTGCGAAAGGTTGAGGCCGGCTTTGGTCAAGACGGTGTCATAGCCTTGAGGCAATTGCTGAATGAATCCATCCGCGTTGGCGAGCTTCGCCGCGGCGATGATCTCCTCGTCCGTCGCATCAAGCTTTCCATAACGGATGTTTTCTTTGACCGTGCCCGTAAAGAGCTCGGTATCCTGAAGCACCATGCCCAAAGATCTCCGTAAATCGGCTTTTTTGATCTTGTTGATGTTGATGTCGTCATAACGAATCTTGCCATCCGCGATATCGTAGAAACGGTTGATGAGGTTCGTGATGGTCGTCTTGCCTGCGCCAGTCGGTCCGACGAAAGCGACTTTCTGGCCCGGCTTCGCGTAAAGCGAGATGTCATGAAGGACCGTTTTGCCCTTCACGTAGGCGAAATCGACATCATAGAAATCGATCTTGCCTTTGAGCCA
>DAIQMS010000066.1:0-4155 GCA_036788815.1 Bacillota bacterium | reverse complement strand
TTCCGCTCACACGCAGCGGGATACCCGCATGGCGCACAAAAAGGAGAAGAAAAACGCATGAAAAGACAAGCGAAGCACAACCGCATAGCGGACTACCCGGACGTTTTCCGGGTGGAAGACGTGGGGGAGATATTCCGCCTCAGCGACCGGACGGTCAAAGAGTATCTGGGAAGGGGAGAGCTCCGAGGCCGGAAGGTCCGGGGGATCTGGCTCGTGCCGAAGAGCGAGATATACGACTTCATCGAGCGGCATTCGGTCCCGATGGCGGGGAAAACCCAAGGAGGCAAACAGCATGACTAGCGGGCATCTCAGGACGAAGGGCGGGAAGTACTACGCCGTGATGAGCTGGTACGGTGACGACAAAAAGCGGCACTACCAATGGGTCGGCTTGGAGATCGAGGACGCGCACAACGCGCGCAAGGCCGAGGCCCGGCTCAAGGAGGTCGAGAAGGTGTTCAACCCCAAAAACGTCGGCAAGACGAACGCCGCCTTGCTCGCCCTCGGCCTCAAAGAGGTCAAGATGGACCAAGCCGAGAACGGCTACGTCGACAAAGGGGACGGGCACAGCGAGTACGGGATGACCCCGCACATGCTCTTCGGGACGTTCGTCGAGTGGTGGGTCTCCGAGGCGAGGCCGACCATCGCCCTCAGCACCTACTCCGGCTATTACTATCAGGCCAACCGCGTCATCGGGCCGTGGTTCGACTCGAAGGGCATCCGGCTCGAGAGCGTGAGCGCCGAGGACATCCAGGCGTTCTACCGCGAGGAGGAGAAGAAGGTCAGCCCGAACACGATCCGCCATTTCCACGCTCTGATCCGGAAGGGCCTGGACCACGCCTACCGGAACGACGTCATCGCCCACAACCCGTGCGACAAGGTGACGCTCCCTAAGATGGAGCGGTTCATCGGGGGCTACTACAACGTGGACGAGGTCCAAAGACTGTTCAAGGAGGCGGAGGGCAACAAGCTCGAGTTCGCCATCCTGATGGCCGCCCACTACGGGCTCCGAAGGGAGGAGATCATCGGCCTCAAATGGTCGGCGATCGACTTCCAGTACAAGCAGATCCACATCCGCCACACGGTCACCGAGTACGTGATCGACGGGAAGCCGAAGCTGATCGCGAGGGACGCCGCCAAGACCTCGTCGAGCGTCCGGACCCTGCCCTTGCTCCCCTCCATCGAGGAGTTCCTCCTCAAGATGAAGGCCAAAAGGGAGGATTGGCAGAAGTTCTACGGCAACCGCTACCACCACGAGGACGACGACTACGTCTACGTCAACGAGGACGGCACGCTCGTGCACCCGAACTACATCAGCCGCTACTTCCCGAAGTTTCTCAAAACCAAAGGGCTGAGGAAGATCCGCTTCCACGACCTCCGGCACACGTGCGCGACGTTATTGCGCCACGAGGGCGTCCCGATGGAGGACATCCAGAAGTGGCTCGGCCATTCCGAGATCTCGACCACCGAGAGGATCTACGCCCATTTCGACGACCGCAGCAACCTGCCGACGTCGGACAAGATCGCCGAGGCCTTTGGAGAAGAAAAGGTTGCACAATCAGACGGCCAACCAGAAGGAGCAACTAGAAACGGCAAGGATTCATCTGAAATGTCATAGACAAAAAAAGATATAAAAAATATCTGTTGTTATAAAAAAGCTATGAGAGTATAATCAAACCCGTTGACAACCGATATAAATAATTTCAATATTATGTCTAAAGAGGGAAAACCTGTGTTCAGAATCCTTGGAGTCGAATTAAACGGCATCAAAGACGTCAACCACGGAGAGTTGGTTTTTCAGGAATCGAAAAATTACCACAAAGGCGATTTTAGCTTTTCTTGCCCAGGCATACTTGGCATTTATGGGCAAAACGGTTCCGGAAAGACATCCGTAATTGAGTCTTTTAGACTTCTTAAAGCACTTGCAAAAGGCCAACCTATTTATCAGGACTCTGTTTTTAGTTTTCTTGTTAGCCGCTGGCTAAAAGACGCTAAAGTAATTTTTACTTTTGCTGAAGAAAGTGATTTGGGGCATTTTCTTCTTCGCTATTCCGCCCATTTGTCTTGGAAGACCCCAGACGATCCTGCTCTTTTCTTCCGCGGTGAAGGTTTTTCCGTTTCCATATTTGATTCAGAAAAGAAACGGTTTATTCCATTTTTGCCCGAGGTGAATGTTGATTTTGGTAATCCCGATATTAAAACGGCCATTTCGTCAGATAAAGAGCTTTCGTTGGATTCGCTTTTTGGTTCGTTAGCTGGCAAAAACCCTGAAGCCCTCAATAACGCCATGCAGGTCGGGACGCAAAAGGGCGTTTCTCAAAAATTGGGCGTTAGTTTTTTGTTCTCAGACAATTTTCTTTCGCTTTTGGATCACAGCCAAAATTCGTATGCGAACAAGCTGAAAACGATTCTTAATGATCTTAAAACGCAGATCGGAGATAAGCTTTTTGTTTATTCCGTCACCGATGACGCGGTGGGAAATCTTGGCGTCGGGGAATTGATGGGAATTGGCGGCGATTCTTCAACTTTTAAAGCAAGACCTGGCGTGTTTTTGTTGCCGACTTCCGGGCCCTTCCCGGTGACCGACGATCAATTTCCCATTTATTCTTCTTTGGCCGATCAGATTAATGTCGTTCTTCCAGCCTTTGTGCCAAATTTCAAATTGGAACTAAAGGACCTTGGGCCGATGGTTTTCCCGAACGGGGCCAAAGGACGGACCGTCGAGGCGGTCAGCATTGTCAATGGGGCATCGATTCCTTTGGTGGCCGAAAGCAATGGTATCAAAAAAATCGTCAATATTTGTAGCGCAATTATTCATATGTATAACAAGCGCGATGTTTGGGTCGCCATCGATGAATTCGATTCTGGGGTTTTCGAGTATCTCTTTGGTCAGATTCTTGAAATTTTGGGCACAAGCGCTAAAGGCCAACTTATTTTTACCTCACACAACATGCGCCCATTAGAAGTTTTGGATCATGATGATATTTTTGTTTCAACTGCAAATCCAGACGATCGATATGTAAAATTGGTTAACGTTAAAACCACAAACAATGTTCGCGATTTCTATATTCGTGCATTACAAGTTGGCGGGCAGCGAGAGAAACTATATAACGAGACTGAAGCCAGCGAGATAGCTCTTGCCTTGAGGAAGGGTGGTCATCTTTTAGATGAGTTCAATAAAAAAGCTTCCTAAAACCAAAATTGCACTGTTAATCGTTGAGGGGCCTAGTGACGCGACCACTTTTGAAAACTCTTTAAGGAATTATCTAAGCAGTTTTTCAAACGATTCAGTTCGGTTCGACGTGGTCCACGGCGACCGAACATTAATGGACAGTAACAACAGGCTTATTCCTCCTGCGAATATTCGAAAAGAAATCGGAAAACGAGTAAACAAATTCTTACGGGACAATAGCCTTCGCTCTAGCGACCTTCTTCTTATTGGCCAAATTTGCGATTTAGACGCTTGCTTCGCTGCTGACACCTGTTTTGTTTGTGATGCGTTAGCTGCCCAAGTTAAATACGATCTCCAAAAACAACAAATCAGTTATTGGGATCGAGACGATTTGATTGATAAAAGGCATAAGAAAAGAGCCAACATTGAAACTCTCTCAACGACGCCGAATTTCAAGATTGGCGAATGCATTATTCCTTATAAGTTATTCTATTTTGGAATCAATTTAGAGCATTGCCTTTATGATAGGCCAAATTGTTCCGATGAAGAAAAGCAAGTTTTAGCAGAGTCTTTCGATGAAGAACACGCGGAAAAATCCAATCAGTTTGAGCAGCGATTAAGAGCTCTGCCTTTTATTTCGGAAGACTATTTGAAAAGCTGGAACGAAACCGAGTTGGAGAAACAGGCTCTAAAACCATTGACTAACATTTGTATTTTGCTTGATTGGGTGAAAGAAATTGAGTACCAAGATCGTTCTAGAAAAGGATAAGCACTTTTGGGGAGAAACTTTTCTCCCCATTTTCTCCCCAACTGCGGGCGAATTGCTGAACCGATTTGAAACGCAAAGGAACGCAAACGGCATATAAAACCCACATCCCACGGGAAGAAAAGGGACGATTTGGAACGCTATGCAACACAACCGCATGGCCCAAGACCGCCTTTGTAATCAGTAGGTCTTCGGTCCGAATCCGGAAGGCGGCACCAAA
>DAIQMS010000065.1:1828-4180 GCA_036788815.1 Bacillota bacterium | reverse complement strand
TTTTTTCTCCAGTAGGTATTTTAGCATCTCTATCGGATTAAAGAACCCAATTTTTATAGGTCGCCGACCGAATAAGAACGTTTCTTCCGATGACCATTAGGCTTTTTTCCAATTCGAAAGAAAACGTTTTCATTTTTGATGAATTACCTATGGGAGTTGCCTAGAATAGAAGACGTTGTTTTCGTCGAAAAGCAAAGGAAATTTCATGATTGTCATCGCAGGCATGGTGGGCCTAGGGAAGACCACCTTAACCGATTTAATTTCGAAAGAAATGGGCATTCCCGCCTATTACGAAAGCGTGAGGGATAACAAAATCCTTCCGCTCTTCTACACGGCCACTCCCGATGAAACCGAAAAGAACCGCTATCCTTTTTTACTTCAGTTGGAATTCTTGCGGACGCGGATGAAGGATCTGAAGGCGGCCGTCGCTCAGAAAAACGCGGTGATGGACCGCTCGGTTTATGAGGATCCCTATTTTGCTCAAAAGATTTTTGAAGAGGGCCGGATCAGCGAGCTCGAACTCCAGATCTATCTCTCCTTATTCAAAGAGATGATGGAAGAGATCCCGGGCACTCCGAGCAAGAAACCGGATGTCCTCATCTATCTCAAAGCCAGCTGGCAGACGGTCTATTCGCATTTAATGAAACGCGGGCGCGCCTACGAGCTTGGAGAGGCTTCTTTGAAGCATCTCGAGTTCCTCCATGCCGGCTATGACGATTGGCTCAAGAACAGCTATCACGAGAGCCCCGTCATTGTCCTCGATTACGATAAAGGCGGAATCCTCGATAATCTGGCGATGAAAGAGAATCTCTTGGCTCAACTAAGGGAAATCTCCGCAAAAAGCCATCCGATCGTGAAGTAAAAGGAGCAAACTGTGGTGATTATCATCGGTGGAATGATTGGCATCGGAAAGACCACGACGGCCAAGATGCTGCACGAGGAACTTGGGATCCCCGTCTATTACGAATCGGTCAAAGGCAATAAGGTTTTGCCGCTTTTCTATACCGCGACGAAAGAGGAGCAAGAGAAACGGCGTTACCCCTTCTTGCTTCAGTTGAACTTCCTTCAAGCCCGTTATCACGCGATCAAGCAAGCCCTCCTCGAGAATAACGCGATCATGGATCGCAGCATTTACGAGGACCACTACTTTGCCAAAAAGAACCACGACACCGGCGGCATCAGCGATGTCGAAATGGCACTCTATGATGGGCTCCTCGAAGAGATGATGGATGAGCTTCAAGGCTTACCAAAGAAAGCCCCGGACGTCATGGTCTATCTCCACGGCTCCTTCGAGACCGTTTTGAAGCGGATCAAGCAAAGAGGCCGCTCGTTCGAACTCGATCAGTCCTTGGTCGATTATTACCGTTTCTTATGGAAAGATTACGATGATTGGGTGCACAATTCCTATAAAGAGAGCTCTCTCATCGACATCGACGTCGATCAGAAGAACATCATCTACAACGCCGAAGATAAGGCCTGGCTCCTCGCCGAGTTGAAGAAGATCGGCGCTCTCAATAAATAAAAAGGATTTTGCTTATGGACCAGCGTACGGAAATTGACTTATTGACCTACCCGAAACGGAACCAATATGCCTGGTTTTCGACGTTCCCGGATCCGAGCTATGGCTTCGATGTGGATATCGATGTCGATGCGGTCGTCAAATTGGCCAAAAGCCGGGGCGACTCATTCTTCCCCTATTTCTTTTTCCTCGTGATGAAAGGCGTCATGAGCGTCAAAGAGATGCGGATGAGAGAAGAAAAAGGCCATATCTTTCTTTATGATGTCCTCCATCCGACCTGGACCGTCATGAGCACTTCCGGTGTCTACATGAACGTTGGCTGCCCGATGAAAAACGATTTCGCTTCGTTTTACCACGATGTGAAAACCCTGACGGACCAAGCCAAGAATCTGGAGCCAAATGGCGAATTGAACCAAGACCCCATCATCGATTTCCCGAATGTGGTCTTTTCCACCTGCCTCCCCCAACTCGAAATCGTCGGGATGAAGCATCCGACCCCCTCGGGCAATCACGACAATCTCTCGGTGCCCCGGATCTGCTGGGATAAATACCGGAAAGAGGCGGATGGCCGTTACCATTTGATCCTCAACATCACGGTGAGCCACACTCTCGTCGATGGCTTCCCACTCGCGAGTTGCTTCAACCAAATCAAAAAGGATTGTCTCGCCCCCGAAGCCATCCTCGCCAAATAATTACCACGGAATAATCGTGAGCGAGGGCCACTTGGCCTTCCATTTTTCGCATTTGGCCCGATAGACCGATTCTTTGACCGCGACTTTATTTGGCCGGATGATCTCGTCGAAAAGATCATCGAGCCCAAACGGCGCATAGAT
>DAIQMS010000065.1:0-1728 GCA_036788815.1 Bacillota bacterium | reverse complement strand
GAAGGATTCACGACCCAGGCGGAGGCGGTCATATGGGCTATCGTATCCTCCCTCGTGAAAACGTCCTTTTGCTCTTGGAGGGCTTTGAGAATCAGGGCTTTGTCTTTCGTTTCCTGCTCGTTAAAAGGCACGTATGCCTCGATTTGTTTCTCAATATCCATGCAAAACCCTCTCTTTTCCTTCGTCCAGTCGTCTTAACCCTATCATTCTAACCGAGCCAAGAAACGAAGTAACCTATTTCCTCTAAGACTAGGAAAAAGAAGCGAATCTTCTATAATAAAAGGCTAGAGGTTCATAAAAATGCCCAGATTGATTTTGATTGGTGGCGGGTCGAGCTCTGGCAAGACGTATATCACGGAAAGCATCATCAAGGCGCTTGGGGAAGACAAGATCACCTATATCACCCTGGATGATTACTATAAAGATCAGTCCACGATGAGCATGGAAGAGCGCATGAAGGTCAACTACGACCACCCGAAAGCTTTCGACTGGCCGCTCATGCGGAAGCAGATCGCCGATCTCAAAGCCGGCAAAGCGATCGAGAAGCCGACCTATGACTTCACGATCCTGACCCGGAGCAACAAGACGGAACGGATCGTGCCGAAAGACCTCATCATCGCCGAAGGCATCATGGCCCTGGTCGACAAAGACCTCCGTTCCTTGAGCGACCTCCGCGTCTTCATCTCCGCGAGCGATGAGCGCCGCTTCCTCCGCCGGATCATCCGCGACCACGAAGAACGGGCCCGCAGTTTCGAAAACATCATCAACCAATATTTCTCGACGGTTCAGCCGATGTATAACGAAATTGTCCATCCCTCGAGCAACTACGCCGATGTGATCGTCAATAACGATGGGGTTGAGAACTTGGCGATCGAAGTGCTTACCTGCGTGGCGAGAGAACAGCTTCTCAAAGCCGAAAACGGCGAGATGGAGCCTCAGGTGATGAATGACGAATTCTCGGAAGAGCGGCTCTCCCGCGTCTTCAAGGAAACGAAAAAATAACTAGATTTTGCGGACGTCTTGCTCATAAAGGGCAAAATGGCTGAATTCGGGAAGGGCCTTCGCGATCAGGAGGCTCTTTTTCTTTTCGTCTAGGCTTCCGGGATTACCGGGGAAAATCGGGGTAGTCAAGCTTTTCGTTCGGATATCATGGTAATCCTTACAAAGCGGGACGTTATGCAAACTCGAAAGATAGTCCGCCATCGCGACGAGATAATAGCAAGACGGGTAATCACGGGCTTTATAAAGCTTCTGAATCCGGCCGCTTTCGAGTAATTCGATGAGATAAGGGATGTCCCCTTTCGCTTTAAGATGGCGGCATTCCTCTTTGCGGAAGTCCTCGAAGGAATCCGCTTTGCTCTTTTTCCTCAGTTCGCTCTCGAGAAGCTCCTCCATCGAAACGCCCAAAACCTTGGAGAGTTTATAAAGCGTCTCCGCGTTGCACTTGAGCAAACTGGCTTTGTGGCTCAAAAGGTCGGTGACCGTGGTCTGAGGAATCCCGCTTTCTTTCGAAAGGCGGTAACCCGACATTTTTTGCGAACGAACGAGGCTTTTGAAGGACATGATTTTCTCTTGCTTAAATTATATCGGTTAAGCGACATAGTTCAAGAAAGGGATTCTGCTGGGTGATAAAAACGGAAAGGAATTGAAGAACCCCCGTGTTACAATGAGTTTAATGAATTGGAAAAAAGTGATTTGCCTAGCTGCCGCTGCCCTCGCGCTTTTGGG
>DAIQMS010000064.1:1780-4405 GCA_036788815.1 Bacillota bacterium | reverse complement strand
CCGACGATGCCGTCGGTGGTTTGAACGAAAAGCTTTTTAAGTCCCGGAAGATAAGGCGAAAGATCGCCCTCCGAGGAACTGAGCGAAGAAGAGGCTTCCGAAGAACTGCTGGAGGCAGCGTTGGAGGAAGTTGTTAGGGATGAGGTGGGATTGCTTGAACTCGTCTTAGTGGCTTGAAACGAAGCGCTCCAAAGGGGCGAGGTAGCCCCGACAACTGTCAGAATCGCGGCAAGAGAGATCAAAGAGACGATCAGGATTTTCTTCTTCTTTTTCTTCTGGTCGACGAAGGCAGGCTGATTATTGGGGGTGCTTAGTTTCTCATAAAAGAAACTCTTGGCCGAGATGCTGTAGGTTTGAAGGAGAAGCAAAAGAGTTTCGATCGAAGGATAGCTTTCGCCTTGTTCGTAATTGATGATCGATCGTTTGCTCACGTAAAGGATCTCGGCTTCTTTGGCTTGGGAAAGATTCTTCTCTAGCCGTAGAGCAACAAGATTCGCGCTTAAGGTGGCTTCGTTGAGAGCGGGATTCGCTTCTTTGAGAGGAGCGGGTTCCTTGGCCTCATTAAGAAGATCGTCCAAGGATTCCTGAAGGAGGTTGGCCAATTTCGGGAGAACCAGGATCGAGATTTGGGATTCGCCGCTTTCGAATTTGGAAATGCCTTGGGACGTGTAGCCTAAAGACTGAGCCAGATCATTTTGGGTCAAGCCAAGCGCTTTCCGGCGGTTACTGACATAGGTTCCAAGTCCGCTTTCTTTCATGAGTGCTCCATTTTACAAAGCACCTTGCTCCTTTACAAGCGAGCCCCAAGGGGTTCCCGGATGCTTGTAATAAAGATAAAAGGGATAATCCCCATACTCGAAGGGGGCATAGATCCCGAGATTCTGGAAGCCATACCGATCATAGGCCCTTAACGCCTTTCGGTTATCGGGGAAGACCGCAAAGACAAGAACGGAATGGGGATAAAGATTGCTGATCGCCTCAAAGACGCCTTTGGCGAGACCGTGCCCTTGAGAAGAAGGATCGACCATCAAGCGGTGGAGCAAGAGGAAATCCTCATCGTTTTTCATCTGGAGGTCTTTCCTTAATTGGCTGGCTTTTTGCAGGGATTTCGAGTCAGAGAAGAAATCCTCGAGGACATCGAAACTGACCGCGATATAAGCGATGATCTCCCCGTTTTCCTCATGGACGTAAGCCCGCCCATCCTTGATGTCCGAAGCGAAATTCCTTTTGAGGGGGTAGTGGTCGCTCCAGGTGAAGTTCTTTTCTTTTTCCATCGCCGAGCGCGTTCTTAAGAAAAGGGCGTACACCGCCTTGAGGTCTTTCTTTTCCGCTAATCGGAGTTCCATCGCTTTTCTAGTCTACGCTTTTAAGGGAAGGCCGAAAATCCTTAGTTCCTTTTAAAAGCGAATCCCCTATAATGTCGAAGACATACGGAGGAGTGGGCGTATGAAAGAACTTATCGTACCGGTCGATTATGAGCCGATCTTGGGGCTTTACGAAACCCAGATGGCGATCAAACTCGTCAAGGACTCCTTTCAGAAGCATCTTTCGGAAGAGCTGAACCTCCGCCGCGTGAGCGCCCCGCTCTTCGTGGATCCTTCGAGCGGACTTAACGACAATCTCAACGGGGTTGAACGCCCGGTCAGTTTCGATATCAAAGACGATAAGGCCCTCCGGGGCGAAGTCGTCCAGTCTTTGGCCAAGTGGAAGAGGTATGCCCTCGGCAAATACCATTTCCCGGTTCATGAAGGGCTTTACACCGACATGAACGCGATTCGGCGGGATGAAGAATTGGATAACATCCATTCGCTTTACGTCGATCAGTGGGATTGGGAGAAAGTGATCCTTTTCGGGGATCGGCAGACCGCCTATCTCGAAGAGACCGTTCGTTTGATCTACAAGGCGCTCAAAGACACCGAAAACGATGTGAATGCGAAATACCCGGAACTTGGGAAGATCCTGCCCGAAGAGATCAGTTTCATCGATTCGGAGGCCCTCTTAAAACGCTATCCGGGCAAATCCCCGAAAGAGCGGGAATATCTTTTCGCCCAAGAGAAGAAAGCGATCTTCATTGAGCGGATCGGCGGCGTTCTTTCCGATGGGAAACCCCACGATCTCCGGGCGCCCGATTACGATGATTGGTCGCTCAATGGCGACATCATCGTCTATTATCCGACCCTTGATATCGCTCTCGAGCTTTCAAGCATGGGCATCCGGGTCACCGCGGAAAGCCTCAAGAAGCAATTGGCTTTGACCCATCAAGAGGCTCGTTCCGCTTTGCCGTTCCAAAAAGCAATCCTGGCCAATGAGCTTCCTTACACGATCGGGGGCGGGATCGGCCAATCCCGACTTTGCATGTTCTATTTAAAAAAGGCTCACATCGGAGAAGTCCAATGCAGCCTTTGGCCGAAAGCGATGGTGGAAGAAGCCTCGAAGAACGGAATTCCGCTTCTTTGACCGTCAATAACTGACCGGCGCAAGCCGCGCCAAAGTCGAACCGAGAATGACGGCGAAGAGGAAGCCTTCCCCAACGCTGGCAAGATAGAAAACCACGTTCAGCCACGTGAAGCGGATTTTTCGTTCGCCGACGAAGGCGACGATCCAATAGACAATGGTTCCGATCAC
>DAIQMS010000064.1:0-1680 GCA_036788815.1 Bacillota bacterium | reverse complement strand
AGAAGCGCCAAGAGGCTATCCCCATAGATGTAGCCGGCAAAGGCGGCGCTGATCCAATCGTGGTCTTCGTTAAGGGGCGAGCAGAGCATGAACACGGCGTAAAAGGCAGTGAATTCAAGGATGATCTCGCCGAGTCCGAGAAGCGCATCGTCGAGATAGATGCCTTTTTTCGTGAGGGGCAAGCCAAGATAGATATCGCAAGAGCGTTTCCCATAGAGCTTCCGTTTATGGGCGAGCGGGAAGAAGAAACCAAGGATCGAGGCGACCCAGATCAAGAAGGGCTCGATCGAGCGCCCATAGTAGGCGATGCCATGCTCTTGAACCGCCATGAGGCAATAAAGGAAGGCAGTCATCATCAAGATCGCGAAGATGACGCCGAGGAGGGGGATGTCCTTTTTGAATTGGAACAAGAAATAACGTTTGTGGTTCATAAGCTAGCCTCCGTTTCCTCAATGAACGTCTCTTCAAGCGTGGCCGGCTGGATTTGGATCAAAAGAGGGGAGAATTGCCGGAGATATTTCTCGATGTCCTCCTCTTTTCCTTTGACAAAGAGCGTGAGGAACTTCCCGTCCGAGATGACTTTGCGGACATCGATTCCGCTGAACTTCTTCGGGTCGAAGACCTCGGCAAAGGCGAGCTGGACTTTATAGAGCCGGCTCTCGCCCTCTTGATAGAGGGCGCTTTGGACTTCCCCATCCTTGATGAGGGTGAAGGAATCGGCGATGTCCTCGAGTTCCCGTAAAGAATGGGAAGCGATGAGGACCGTGTTTTCTTTCTTGGCGCTGATGAAATCCGCCAGCATCTTCTTGAAGACGATTCGAGCGGTGGGATCAAGCCCATCGAAGACCTCATCGAGCAGCAAGATTTCGCAGCCTGAGGCAAACGCCATCGCGATGTAGACTTTGCGGCGCATGCCTTTTGAGAAGGAGGCCAAGGCTCCGCTCGCGGTCACCTGAAGAAGCTGAAGGTTCTTCGTGAGTTCTTCTTTGGAGAATTTCGGATAGAAGGAGGCGTAGAACTTCGAGACGTCTTTGACGGTCGCGGTCGCGGAATAATAAGGATCGTCCGCCAAGAAGAAGATCCGTTCTTTGAGTTTCGGATTCGCCTCAAGGGATTGCCCATCCAAAGCAATCGTCCCTTCATCGGCGCTATAGACGCCAGCGATCAGACGAAGTAGCGTGCTCTTTCCGGCTCCATTGAGGCCCAATAAGCCATGGATCCTGCCTTCTTCAAAACTCGCGTTCACGTGAGCGAAGACGACGGAATCCCCATAGGATTTTTTGAGATTATCGATCCGAATCATTTCTTTTCCCCTTTCTCGATCTCATCTAGGATGGAGCGGATCTCGTCCGGGCTTGTCCCTTCCTTGATCGCTTCCTCAAGCATGCCTCTTAAGGCGGCATTCTTATCTCTCTTCTTATTGGCGACGAAGCAGCCCTTCTTCGGAATCGAAAGAAGATAGCCTTCCTGGGTCAGGATGTCGTAGGCCCGAGCGACCGTGTTTGGATTGACCGATAAGGAAAGCGCCAACTCCCGAACGGACGGGAGCTTTTCGCCTTCCTTGAGGGCGCCGATGGCAATGTATTTTTTGATGGAGTCGACGATCTCATCGTAGATCGAGGCTTTTCCGGTTAAGAGGATCTGCATACCTGTACTAACTGTACTAAGATAGTAATCACC
>DAIQMS010000063.1:0-4488 GCA_036788815.1 Bacillota bacterium | reverse complement strand
AAGGATCACGTTGGCTTCGTCTTGGCTGTAGCCACCCGAGAGGGCGACGACGCGGACGCAGCACGGAAGCTTCTCGAGATCGCTGTAGAAACCATCGATGCTCGGGAGCGAAAGCTTGAAGATGATCTTCTCGCTCGGCTTCAGTTTCTTGGCTTCTTCGATCAACGCGGCCTTGAGGATCATTTCGGCTTCTTTCTTATCCGGAATATGAATGTCGACTTCCGGTTCGATGATCGGAACGAGGCCATTCTTGATCATGACCTTGGCCCACTCATACTGTTGTTTGACGACGGCTTTGATGCCTTTTTCGTTGGCAGCGAGAATGACCGAGCGTTCCTTGGTTCCAAAGATGTGATAGCCGACCGCTTCTTTGCAGAGGGCATCAAGTCCCGGGAAATCCTTCATGAGACGAACGCCATCGGCGGGATCTTTCAAACCGAGATCGACTTTGAGGAATGGCACGACGTGCTTGACGTCCCAAAGGTAATCCGCGGTGAACTTTCCGTTGATCTTGCTCTCCATCGTCTTGCGGAAGAGAATCGCGCCGATGACTTTGCCCGAGGCAAACTCCGGGGCGTTGATGATCCGGGCTCTCATTTGATGGACGAGGGCGAACATTTCATCTTCGTTCTTATAGGCAGTCTCCGGGACACCATAAAGCGCCAAGGCTTTCGGAGTCGAACCACCCGACTGATCCAAAGCGGCGATGAAACCCTTGCCGCTATGCATCTTCTCTAACTGAGTAGCATTCATAGTGTAGATTAAAAGATATTTTCCTTTCGGTGATATTTTACCGCACTCGGGACTTGAGGGATATGAATTGAGCGAAATACCGCTTTTGCGTGAATTTTTAAAGTAATCTCCGTTTCTTACGCCGAACCTGACTTTACCGCGGGAAACGGCCGGAAGTAATAAAATGTCCTTGCTCCCCCGGCAGGGTTTGGGCGAATAATCGCCTCTTTCGGATGCGACAAACGAATCTGTTGGAAAATGGCAATCTAATTCGCGGATCCGCGGGGTGAAGCCGACTTCCGCGGTGGTCCAATCTTCACCGTTTTTGGCGAGATTCCGGCCATCAAGGAAGGCCCCTATTACAAGGGCATTTCCGTCTTGGACGATTCGGTGATCTATGTGAAGTTCGTCGCCAAGTGCAAGGAAGACGATATCTATCAGGTTCAGCGCGATCTGAACCGCGCCTTCTTATTGCTCTTCTTCGACAATCACATCGAATGCAAGGCCTATGACCGGGTGGTGGTCAATGATCCGAACCAGGATTACCAAAAGGCGACCAAGGCTCAGGAAAAGACCGCCGATCAATTCGCCAAGGACCAAGCCGACGCCAGCAAAGGCATCGAGCCGGTCAATAAATAAGGAGGGATTTCTTCATGGAACAAAAGAAAGAAAAAACTCCGAAGACCCCCGAGGAGAAGAAAGCCCTGATCAAGACGATTGTGATTTGGACTCTTTGCATCACCGTGGTCTTGCTCGCCCTTTTCGCCAAGCAGATTTTCGGAAGCACCCTTTATGGCGAAGACGCGAATGGCTTCATCGCAATCGGCGATTGGTTCAAGCTCAACGCGCTCAATTTCCTCAAGACCGCGATTCTCGTCTTGATCATCTGGATGATTCTTTTCATCGTGAAGGCGATTGCGAAGAGCCTCTCCAAAGCCTCGCAAAAGGCGCGGACGATCGCTTCGCTCTCCTCGTCCCTCATCAAATGGCTTTTGATCTTCGTCGGCCTCTTCGTCGATCTCGGCTTCTGGGGCGTCGATACGGCCTCGTTATTGGCCTCAATCGGCGTGATCGCCCTCATTATCGGCTTAGGCTGCGAATCGCTCATCAGTGACGTCGTGGCGGGCCTCTTCATCGTCTTCGATGACGCGTTTGAAGTCGGCGATATCGTCGTGATCGATGATTACCGGGGCACCGTGGTGGAAATCGGCCTGAAGTCGACCAAACTCTCCGATGCCGGCGGCAACATCAAAATCATCAATAACTCGGAGATCAGCGAGGTCACGAACCTGAGCGATGATCTCTCGGTCGCGATTTGCGATGATTGCGATATTTCCTATAACGAGGATCTCCGCCGGGTCGAGTCGATCATCCAAAAGGAGCTCCCGAACGTCAAGAAGGAGATCCCGGCGATCGTCGATGGGCCCTATTACAAAGGCGTATCCGAGTTCTATCGGGATGGGCCGCTTCTCAAGTTCGTGGCGAGATGCAAAGAAGAAGACGTCTATCAGGCCACGCGGGATCTGAAGAAATACATCTTCAAGATGCTCGATGACAATGGCGTTGACGTTCCGTATCCGCAATATTACGTCAGCAAAGCCGAGGATGCCTCTTTCTACGAAGAAGCCACCCCGGAGCAGATTGCTAACGCCGAAGCGTTCACGAAAGCCCAGGCTGATGCCAGCAAAGGCATCGAGCCGGTCAACGGAACGAAATAAGGCGACAAGAAAACCCCATAAGCGAATTGGCTTACGGGGTTTTGCTTTATTTTCCGAACTTCTCGCTCAGGTAACGGATATACGGTTCCGGGGTCAAACTCTTGCCCGTGACCTTCTCGATCCATTCGCCTGGCGTCAGCCAGTCGTAGGCGTAGTCGTGTTCCGCGAACCAATGGAGGATCGCGCCAAAGTCGTTGGCTTGCACCTTTTTGGAGAGCTGAATGTCTTTCTCCATCGTCTCCTTGATCATCGCGCCATAGATGTTGCCTAAGGCGTAGGAAGGGAAGTAGCCCCATAAGGCCTCGGACCAATGGGTGTCCTGCATGCAGCCATCCTTATCGTTCGGGACGATAACGCCAAGGTAATCCTTATACTTCTTAGCCCAAAGCGCGGGGACGTCTTTGCATTCGATCTTGCCGTTGATGAGGTCCTTTTCGATCTCGTAACGGATGATGATGTGGAGCGAATAAGAAAGCTCATCGGCCTCGCAGCGGATCAACCACGGCTCGACTTTGTTGACGAGATGATAGAAGTCTTCGTCGTTCATGTAGTCAAAGCCCGGATCGAGCGTCTCGGCGCAGGCTTTCTTCAGAATCGGCATGAATTCCTTGCTCCGGCCGATCAAGTTCTCGTAGAAGCGACTGTGGGTCTCGCAGATCGCCGAAGTGGCAAGGCTTTCGACGTAGTTGTCGTACAGCGCTTGCGGCTTATTCTGGAACTCGAGGCAATGCCCGCCTTCGTGGAGGCAGGTGAAGACGTTGCTCCGCCAATCCTCGACGAGGTATTTGGTGGTAAGACGCGCGTCGAATTGATGGTTGTCGTTACTGAAGGGGTGAGCGCTCACCATGAGGGCGCCGCCCGCCATGTCGTAATGGATCACCTCGAGCATCTTGCGCCCGAGGAGCTCTTGCTTCTCCACCGGATAGGCCTTGAGCGGCGGGAGAACGTATTTCGCCTGATTCTTCTTCGCGACCGCCAATAAGGCGATCAGTTTCTCTTTGAGGGGATTGAAGACCGAATCGACATATGCTTCCGTCTCGCCCGGCTCATAGCTATCGAGGCAGGCGTCGTAACGAGTCGCCATGCCCTCTTTCTTCCGGACGTCAGCGACCTTTCTTGAAATGTCGACCAGATGCTGCCAATACGGAAGCCAGCCTTGGAAATCGTTCGCTGGGCGGAAACGCCGCCACATCTCGTTCGACTTCGAGATCGCATTCTTATAGGCGAGGTAATCATCCAAAGACAATTTATCGAGCAAAACGACTTGCTCATAAAGCGCCTGGAAAAGCCTATGCTCCATCGGACTCGCCTTAGGATCGGCTAAGCCTTCTTTGACCGCTTTCGCGAAATCCTTGTTCTGGAAGAGCTTGGCTTCTTCACCTGCCCAATAATCCAAAAGATCGCCTTCATCGCTTAAGCCTTTTTCGCCGCAGGTGGTGGCGAGATCGTAATAAAGGATGGCCGAGGTGTGATCGATCCTCCGCTTTTCTTTGAGAAACGGCTCGATCGCTTTGAAACTCGCAGAATGTTCCATTCAAAAAACCTCTTCTTTCCCGAATATCATTGCATAATCCGCGCCGATTGCACGGAAAAAGAACTAAGCGAGGATGGCGAAGTCTTTGATTGAACGGATGAGCCGCCCTTCTTCGAGCGCTTCTAGGCGGTTCATCGAGACGACGATCGAGCTTCCGGAAATGTAGGAATCGTAGGTGATGTAATCCTCAAAGGGCAGGATCGTGGTGGAGACGATCTCGTCGTAATATCCGCCTTGGAGCATCTCGCTGAAGCCCATCCCCAACGGATGGACGAAATAGCGCTTTCCGTCGGCAGTGTCGACCATGACCGCCCCATCGTGGGTCAAGGAATGGAAGATGAAACGCGAGGTGATCGCGTGGCGGAGGCCTTCGATGGTTTCTTTCTCGTAAGGCGTGAGGGTTCTTCCTAACGAATCGACATAGGTCTTGATGTAATCTTCCCGATGGGCGTAGAACTCCGCTTTGATCTTTTCGAGGTTCTCCCATGGGATTTCGCCGGTGGC
>DAIQMS010000062.1:0-4555 GCA_036788815.1 Bacillota bacterium | reverse complement strand
AAAAGAGAGGGCCCAACGAGAGAAAAAAACACTTGAAAAAGGTTATCTAATTTTTGCCGGAGTGAGCGTTTTGCCCGCTCCGATCGAGACAAAGGCGGCCACCTCGTATATTGACGTTGGCAGTGGTCTTGATTCGCTGACCATCGGCTCCTTTTATATGTTTGGCGCTTACGCAGAAGAAAGCGGAACGCCTTATATTTATCTTCTTTCGAATCCGGCCAAAGGCGGTTATGTTCGGGTGCCTTGCCTTTCGAAGACGGATGCCTCACATCCGTGCGGGATTACCGAGGCGGATTTTACCGCTTCTTGCCTCAGCTCGATTCTCTACGCCATCAACTATGACACCGGTTATTCCTTTGCTTTCACGGATTATCTCAGCGCTCTTTATGCGGATTCGAGCAATAGCTACGCCCTCACGATGTCCACGGCCTCATCCGCGAACGCGATGACCAGCGTAACCTTCGATTCGACGGCGACTCCAGAAACCTGCACATTAAGCAATTGGGAATACCAGATCACGAGCCCGAGCGCGACCTTCCAGGGCTTTGCGAGCACTGCCGACAGCGGTTTCTCGACGTCTCTCGTCGTTTATCCTTTGACCTATACCTCTTTTGAGTCTTCGACGGCGGTGGGCTTATCCAAGGGGCTTTCGGCCTCAGGAAGCACCTATACGGCGAGCACGGCTCAAGCCGCTTATCAAGGCCTTTCTTACGCTCAGCGTCAGCTTTTTTCCTATTATATCAATGGCGTGAAAACGGAGGCCACGGCGACCCAAGCCGTTGAAAATATTCTCATTGCCGGCGTGAGCGCCTATAAAACCCTTTTAAGCAGTTCAAGCAAACCTTTCCAATCGAAGACGCCCTCATTGAGCATCGATTATTCGGCGGATACGATCACCGGTTTTGACGATAACGAAACGTATTACATGTCCTATGGGACCGACCCAGTCACGGCGATGCGCGTTTACACGACGGGTGGCAGCCTTTCGTTCGAAGGAACGATGGATAACGTCACCTACGATTGCGCGGGTCAAACCTTGGCCATTCATATTTATAACGATACGAGCGTCGGCGGTGGCGATATGTCCTCCGATGACATCAGTCTGGTCGTGGATGCCCGTTCAAGCACCCCAGCGACGGCATTGACCGCCGCGAGCTTGGCCATTAGCGATACCGCGAGCGATAACATCGATGGCATCTTTGATACGGAGATTCGTTATACCGCCGAGACTGGGGTTCAATACCTTTGCCTGCCCTCGACGGCGTCTTTCCAAATCTCGGAGTTTTCCAATTACGTTTGGGTCGATAGTCCCGATTTCACCACCGTTGGATTGAAGTATGGAACGGCCGACCCAGATGCTTTAACCGCCGAGACCTCTTACACGATCTATAAGCGCACCCATTCCACGACTACCTCGGATTCGCTTCCGGAATACGACACGACCAATAGCGCGTATGTCGGTGCCACAGTAACGACCATTACGGCCCTTGAAGCGACCCGAAAACGGGCTCTTATTGCCAATTACGCCGCCTACAAGAGCGAATTAGCTGCCCTCGATAGCGGCGCTTCTTCAACGAATCTGGTCAAGATGCTCGCCTCCACGATCACTGCAATCAAAGCGGCCACGAGCGTGGATACCCTCGGCGTCTATTTATCGGCCGATACGAATACCCAAGCCTTTAATTTTGCCAAAACCCAAGATAACACGATTGCCTCTTTAACGACGGCGATCGCCCTCCAATCGAGCGACAGCGCTGCGACGGAGAAACTGTTAGCCGATGAGTTAGCCGCGATCAATGCCCTCGATTATTCGTCGGGCGCGACTCAGGATCAAATCACCGCGATTCAGAGCGAATGCGTCTGGAAAGCCGCGGCTTATCGTTACCGGGAGACGCAAAGCAAGGCCCTCGTCGATTATTTCAATAGCGACATCCTCTCGAAAGCCACGGCTCTTTCGAGCACCAACATGGACGCTCTTTGGACGACGTTCACTACCGCCTTCCAAGGATTGATCACGACCTTAGGGACCGATTTGGCCACGAGCCAAACGGCTTGTGATACGGCTTTAGCGAACGCTAAGACGACCTTGACCAGCAAACTCCAGGAGTTAACCGCATGAGCGACGAGAAACCCGAAAACCAAGAGTTTTACTCCTCGAACGAAGTCAACGATTTCCATTCGTCGGCTTCCGCTCGCGAGCTTTCGGCATCCACCAGCACCTCGGAAACGACGGAGACCACCGAAACGACCACGGTCTCCACGGCCGCGCCGGTCACGGCAGGGGTGATTACGACTGGAGCGGTGGCGACGGCCGCCGTGACCGTTGGAGTTCTTTCCGGAACGCCCTTACTCACCAACCTTCCGAAAGTCGAGCAGCTTCAATCTGAGACCACTTCGACCAGCGTTTCTTATTCGTTCCAATGCACCTACGTGAGCGCTGGCAGTTTGATCGTCCGGCTCACGAGCGCCACGGAGACGAAAGATAATTCCTACGATCTCACGGTTCCGAGCGCGGAGTCTTCGACCCCCTCAGGTCTAAAAAAAGCAGAGGCGACTTCTTCCGCTGCAGATTCTTCGGATGTCCCCGTTTCGTCTTCCTCTTCCTCCTCTTCAACTAGCTATAGCAAACTCATCGAGGGCAGTTTTGCGGGGCTTTTGCCCAATACGAACTATGCCCTCACCATCCTTTCAAGCTTTACCTCGAATTCTTTGACCACCCTCAAGACCGAGACCTTGGCGACCCCCGAGAAGCCGACCATTGTGCCTGGGAAGATGGATTTCGCTTCGGCCGCGATCGATGATGTCAAAGGCAGCTTTGACTACACCGTTTCCGTCACCGATCCCTCCTCGACCTTCGACAAGACCTCTTATAACCTCCAAATCGCGGGCAAGGGCCTGGATGGGCTCGATCACACCACGACGAACCCGATCAGCGATATCACGGCGAATCAATCTCTCTCGCTCACGTCCTTTAAGGGGAGCCAGAGTCTGACATTCTCGCTCATGGCGATCTCGTCCTACGCCGCGGAAGGCGAAACGGCCAAAACGACGAGCCAAGTGTTTGCGAGCAAGAACCTCTATTACGCCGGCGTCCAAGGGACGATGGATTTCACCTCGAGCGCGATCGATAGCGCCACCAAGACCTTTACCTATCATGTGGGGCTCAGCGATCCCGATGCGGTCTTTGATGCCACCTCATATACCCTCCAAGTCAAAGGCAAGGATCTGAGCGGATCCGCTGTCGTTTTGACTGAGCCGATCACCTTGACCGCGAGTGATCTGACTTATTCCTTATCTTCCTTCAAAGCCTCGCAGAATCTCACGTTTGATCTTTTGGCGGTTTCTTCCTACCATCTCGAAAACGAAACGGCGAAAACCGAGAAACAAAGCTTTAAGAGCCTGACGCTTTATTATGCGGGCACTCAAGGAGCGATGAGCTTTGCGAAGAGCGTGATCGATAACGCGGCGAAGAGCTTCACCTATAACGCGACGGTCACGGATCTGGCGGCGGCTTTGGATCCGACTTCCTATGAATTATCGATCTCTGGCAATGATCTCACGGGCGCGGCTGCGACCACGAAGAGCGCGATCACCGCTTTAGGCACCGATCAAACGGTCTCGCTTTCTTCCTTCCAGGGAAGCCAGAGCTTGACCTTCAGCCTCTCGGCCATTTCGTCCTACGCCGCGGAAGGCGATACGCCGAGCACGGCCAAGCAGATTTTCGCGACCAAGATTCTTTATTACGCCGGTGTTGCGCCAACGGCTTCCTTCACCAAGAGCGTCATTGACGATACGGCGGAGACCTTCACCTATCAGCTCTCCGTCACGGATAGCTGCGCTTTGCTTCTCAAGGAGAGCCTCACGATTTACGTGAATGGCACGGATAAGGCGGGGAGCCCGCTCACCGAGCAGCATGCGGTGGATCTCACCTCGAGCGGCGATCAATCCTTCTCGATTGCGAACTTCAAAGGCTCCGAGAGCCTCAGCATTACCCTCATGGGCATTTCTTCCTATGCCATCGAAGGGGCGACCCCTTCGAAGGAGCCGGTCCCGCTCGCAAGCCTCACGCCCTATTATGCCGGGACTCAGGCGGTTATCGCTTTCGTGAGCTCGACTGTGGACTATACGACGTCGACCTTAAGCTATTCGATCTCCGTCACGGATCCTTCCTCGGTTTTGGACACGACGAGCGTTTATCTTATCGCGGCCAATTCGGACGGGAGCATCACGCAAAAAGGAACCTTCACGGGTTCGCTCACGGACACCCAGACCTTGAGTCTGAGTTCGTTCACCAAAGGGAATTTCCTTCGCTTGGGCATTTGGGGGATCTCCTCCTATGCCAAAGAAGGGGATACTGCGCCTAGCACCGCGCAGAAGTTTGTCGAAAAGGCGCTCTATTATTAAGGAGGGTTTTTCTATGAAAAAACTCACAGACTGGTGGCAAAGAAAGGATAAGATGGGCAAGATCAACTTCTTGATCGCCCTCGTTTTCTGGCTTTTGGCCCTCGTCCTCGTCGTCCTCGTCTCCGTTTCGGGAATCCTTTTCCCCAACAAC
>DAIQMS010000061.1:0-4734 GCA_036788815.1 Bacillota bacterium | reverse complement strand
GTGCCGTTGGTGTCTTTCTTCGCTTCTTCGACGGTGTAATCCTTAACCCCATCGCTCGTGAAAAGATAAGCCGAAGAGGCACCGGGCTTCTTCGTCAGAACACTCACGTGGTCGGCGACCATAAAGGCGCTATAGAAGCCCACGCCGAACTGGCCGATGATGGCCATATCCTGCTTCTCTTTGGCGTCCTTGAACTTCTGGGCGAAATCCTTCGAACCGCTTTTGGCGATCGTGCCAAGATCCTGGATCAGCTCGTCTTTATCCATGCCGATGCCGTTATCCTCGATCGTGAGGGAGCGGTCCGCTTTGTTGACCTTGAGGTTAATCGCGTGATCGATGGTGGGGTAGTTCTTATCCCCGGATAAGGAGATGTAGCGGTACTTATCGATCGCGTCGCTGGCGTTGGAGATCAATTCGCGCAAAAAGATGTCCTTATTGGTGTAGATCGAATTGATCATGAGCTGGAGCAGCTCTTTGCTTTCGGTGGCGAATTCTTTGGTTTCTTTCATGTTCTTTATAGTCCTTTCAAAAGGTTTGCAGGGATTATGATAGCACGGGTATTAGCACTGTAAAGTGTCGAGTGCTAAAAGAAAGGAAATTCGACCTCATCGTTCCCTCGAAATCAATCTTTTTTGAAGAGCTGGTCCAAAACCAAAATTAGATTGCTTTCTTTCCGCTTTGACGCTTCAGGGCCTCGAAAATTCCCGAGGGGAAGGCAGGTTGCGCCCTGATCGATCAAAAACTGTCGGGCTCGGGCGGATTTTTCCTCATCCGGGACTTGCTCGCCTAAGAAGACGTCTTCGATGTCCAAACAAAACCAGGCGAGATAATAGGCCTTTTCGGCGCAATAATTCGCGATGGCTTTATGGCTCTTTTCCCGAGGCCCATTCGGGCCAGGCTCGTCTTTATCAAGACAATAAAGAACGACGCTTTTGCCGCTGGCTCGGTAACGTTTTTCGAGGTCTTGGATTTTCTTTTGGATCGGCCGGCTTTTGTAGTTTTGGATTCCCGAAAGATAAACCGGGCTGACACGGCAATCCGCGAGTTCTTTCGCATAGTTTTCCAAAAGGAAGGCGTGGAGGTAGATCCAGTCCGTATGCGCTTCCTCGTTGCTTTCCATGACCAGGATCAATTGCATGGCTTGCCCTCATTGAAAATCGGCAGGAAATCAAAGGATTCAAAATTGAAGGGCGACCCTTTGATCATGCCGTCGGGATATTGGATATACGGCTGGTAATGGGCGTTCTTGACCCAAGAAGCGAGGTAGTTTTCGTTTCCGAGGAAATCGAGGCTGTGTTTTTTGTCGGCTAAATGGCTCATCGGACCGATGTTATGGGTCGTGAAGCAAAGCTGCCCTTTGGCAAACTCGGAGAAATAATCCAACAGTTTGCAAAGATAGACATCGTGGAGACTGGCATCCATTTCGTCGATGAAGACGATTTGGCCATCATTCACCTGCTTAAAGTAGCTGAATAGGGCCATCATCTTTTTGATGCCCGCGCTTTCGAACTCGGAGTCCACCGTGTAATCGGGGTAAACGAAGATCTTGCGAATATGGTAAAAGGAACCATCGATCTTTTTGTCGAGGTCAATCCGTTTTAATTCCGGTTTGAACATCTTCACGAAGGCGGTAAGTTGGCCGATGGCTTTCTCAAAGTCAGGCAGCGCTTTCTTCTCGATGACTTGCTCGCCCGAAGAGAGCGGGCTTTGGCTTAAAGCGCTCAAAAAGAGCGATTGGAAGTTCTCTGCTTTCATCATTTTCATTTTTTGGAGAATAGCGAGGGCATCACTCCGATAAGACTGATGCTGATCTTCGTTTTCGAGGAAGACCGTGAGACTGGCTCCAAAAACGAAAAGGGCGAGGCAGCCGACAAAAAGCTCAGAAGACTTCTTTGTGGCATCCTCGTAGGGGAAAGCCGAGGCTTGGACCAGCGAAACGAAAAGGGAAGAAAGGGAGCTGTCAACCAAGAGGTTCATCGTTTTTGCTCGAAGTTCTTGATTGAGAGGATCGTCGGCCTCCGAGAAACTCAAAATGCCCTTTTTCACGGAGAAAACGGGTTTTGTTTGCTCATTTAAAGTCCGGCCCTTTGCTAAGGCAAGGCTTTCACTCTTGATTCCGTAGCCATTCGATGAAAGAGTGGAAGAAGGGTCCACCTCCAAATCATACGAAAAAACATCGATGACCTCGTTGTCTTTCGTTTCATCGTAGATGGCGAAGTCGGCCCGAAAAACAAATTTTGGACTTTTTTTGTTAAATAATTGATCGAAATAGGCCTTTTGCATCCGAGGAATGTAGCCTTTTTCCGTGATGATTTTTTTGGCGAGGTCCACCGAGGCGATCAAAGCAGTCTTACCCGCTCCGTTCAGTCCGTAAATGGCTTTGACGTTTTGGTTTTTGGGCTCGATTCTCTCCGGAATCGTTTCATCGGCAAAATTAAGGCAGACCTCGTGTTCAAGGTTCTTTAAGCCCATGGTTTTGAGACGCAAAAGATATGCTTTCATAAAAGGCTCCTTCGAGAAGTAGTATAACACTAAATATTCAAAATGAATAAAAAGTGAGTATTCAAAGGGGCAGGGGGCTCAAGAAAATCAGAGGATTCCGGATATTGGGGTAGGGGATTTTCTTTCGCCCCACAAGAAAAGCCCCTAAGCGAGGAGGTTCGCTCGGGGGCTAGGGACTATTTCGCTTTCTTCTTCAGGGCTTTGATGACGGTCAGGAGGCCGGACTCGTTCGAGAGGCGGACGAGATCCTTCTTCTCTTCGGGTGTCTTCGCCAGCGCAACCGCATTCGTATAGATCTCTTCCATCGTGCCTTTGAGCATCCGATCGACCATATCCTTCGACCAATGCTCCTTGGCCTTATTCTGCATCATCTCAAAGCCGCTGACGGTGACGCCGCCGGCGTTACTTGCTTTGCCTGGCGAATAAGACACGTTCGCGCCAAGAAGAATCTGAACCGCTTCTGGCGTGGTGGACATATTCGAGCCTTCATAGACGCCCATGACCCCGTTGCGGATCAATAAGCGGGCATCCCGTTCCTTGATCTCGAACTGAGTCGCGCAGGGTAAGGCGATATCGCAAGCGATCCCCCAGATCGCATCCGAGGGGATCTCGGAGGCTTTCGGGTGAGTGGCAAGATATTCATGCATCCTGCCCCGATGGCCTTCCTTGATATCACGGACCGCTTTAAGGTCGATCCCTTCCGGATCGTAGATCGCGGAAGTCGAATCCGACATCGCAAGGACCTTGGCCCCTAACGCTTGGGCTTTCTCGCAAGCGAAGGTGGCGACGTTGCCACTTCCAGAGATCACGACTTTCTTGCCCTTGAAGGTGGTTTGATAGCGATCCTTGAGTAAGGCTTCGGCGTAATAGCAAAGGCCATAGCCGGTCGCTTCGGGACGGAGTAAGGAACCCCCATCCTTCAGGGATTTGCCCGTCAAAGCGCCGTCATCCTTGAGGGATTTCTTCTTATATTCGTCGTACAGATAAGCGATCTCGCGGCCTCCAACGCCGATATCGCCCGCCGGGACGTCGGTATCGATGCCGATGTAGGGATAAAGCTGATCCATGAAGGCCCGGCAGAAACGCTCCACTTCGGCGTCGCTCTTGCCTTTGGGGTCAAAGTCGCTCCCCCCTTTGCCTCCGCCCATGGCGAGGCCCGTAAGGGCGTTTTTGAAGGTTTGCTCAAAGGCGAGCATCTTCAGAATCGAAAGATTGACGGACGGATGGAAACGAAGGCCGCCTTTATAGGGGCCGACCGCATTGCACCACTGAACCCGATAGCCTTTATTGACGTGCTCAACGCCTTGATCGTCCTTCCAATGGACGTCAAAAGAAAGAATCCGTTCCGGCTCCAAGAGCTTCTTGAAATACGGAAGATCTTCCGGATGCTCTTTGAAGAACGGCGCAAGCGAGCTCGCGAACTCATCGACCGTGGTGACGAACTCTTTCTCCCCGGCGTGTTTTTGATTGAATTCCTCTAAATAATCCATAGCGTATCCCCCTTTTAAAGGATGAATAGGAATGTTTATAGCCTAGTTTTCGCCCATTTCACGCATTATTTTACAAAACGGTGATGGATTGACGGCAAAGTCGTGGGGCACGCCCCGCGACTTTTTGCCTATGGATATGTGGAGGGATAAATCACATGGATAGCGAAAGATGGACGCCAGATGAGACGTATTCTGCCTGGGTTAAAACCTTAAAAGAAAAATACCGGGCTGCTCAAATTCGGGCTTCGGTGAAGGTGAATTCCGAATTGATCCGATTCTATTGGGAGCTGGGGAAAGACATCTCCGAAAAGTATCTCAAGGCGTATTCGGGTTCTGCCTTTTTCGAACGGCTCAGCAAGGATTTGAAAACAGCCTTAGGCGGAACGGGTTTTTCAGAGACGAACCTGAGGTATTTCGTTTCTTTTTATCGGATGTATTCTGATAATGTAAAAAATCCTCCACAAGTTGTGGAAGATTTGTGTTCCCTCCCTTGGGGGCACCATCGTTGCATTCTCGACCGCTGCAAGACTTTTGACGAGGCTTTCTTCTTTGTGAAAGAATCTCTGAAGAACGGCTGGTCCCGTTCCATGCTCCTCAATTTCTTGGATACCGATTATTACCGGAGGCAAGGTAAGGCTTTAAACAATTTCAAAACCCAACTTCCGGAGAACGAAAGCGACTTGGCCCAAGAGATGACGAAAGATCCCTATTCCTTCGAATTCCTATCTTTAAGCCCTCGTTA
>DAIQMS010000060.1:0-4792 GCA_036788815.1 Bacillota bacterium | reverse complement strand
CTAGACTTCCCTCCGTCTATGGAATGGTGGGCATTAGGAATTTCTTTAGCGGGTGTGGTGGGAATGCTCTCCTGTCTTGCCTTCAAAAGCGAGATCCAAATCAAAAAACTTCGGCTTGAAACCTTCTGGATGGCGCCTTTTCTCGCGGCGATCATCCTTTTGGCCAGCGGATTATTGAAAGGCGATTATTTCTGGGCCATGCTGACCTCCCAAAGCGCGATCAATCCTTTGGAGATCCTCGTCCTTTTCCTTTCGATGACGTTCCTTTCGATCGTCCTCGATGAGGCCGGCTTCTTCGCCTATATCGCTTCGAAGGCGGTTAAACTGGCCAAAGGAAGCCAATTCGTCCTTTTCAGCATTCTTTATGCCCTCACGAGCATTCTCACGATCTTCACGAGCAACGACATCATTATTTTGACCTTCACCCCGTTTTTGATCTTCTTCAGCAAGAACGCCAAGGTCGATCCGATCCCTTATCTCGTGAGTGAGTTCGTGGCCGCCAATACCTGGAGTTTGCTTTTCCTCATCGGCAATCCGACCAACATCTATCTTGGGGCTTCCTTCGGCATCTCCTTCGCCTCGTATTTCCTGGCGATGTGGCCTTCGACGGTGATGGCAGGCGTCACGAGCTATTTCCTCATGATCTTGCTCTTCATCAAGAAATTGCGGGAGCCGATCAGCCTCCAAGTCGAGGAATCGCCGATCAAAGATCGTTTCCTTTTCTTGGCTTCGCTTTCGTGCCTCAGCGTTTGCATTGTTCTCTTGGTGGTCTCGAGCTTCCTTTCGATCCCGATGTGGATCATCTCGGGAGCCTCGGCTCTCATTCTTTTATTGACCGCCGGGATCTATTGCCTCGTTCGGAAAGACAAAGCGCCCTATCTTGGCCATTCCTTGGCCCGGCTTCCCTATACGATCATCCCGTTTATCCTTTCGATGTTCGCCCTTGTCATGGCTCTCAAGGAAAACGGATTGACGGCCCAAATCGGCTCTTTACTTGGGAAGGCCGATGAAGTTTGGGGCTATGGCTTTGCCTCTTTCTTCGCCTCGAACCTGATCAACAATATCCCGATGTCGGTTCTCTTCACGGAAATCGTCCGCGATGGGGGCGCCACTTCCCGGGCGGTTTACGCATCGATCATCGGGAGCAATATCGGTGCCTTCCTTTCGCCCGTCGGAGCGCTCGCCGGCGTCATGTGGATGAGCATCCTCAAGCGCCATGGGATTTCGTTCAATTTCTTGGACTTCCTGAAATACGGGGCGATCATCGCCCTTCCCACCATGGCCGCCGCCCTCAGCGGACTGGCCCTTTTTGCTTGAAAGCCCTTTCATCCTCACATTCGGCGCGGCCCACTATCTATTTCAAAGATTAAGGCTAAGATTACTTCGCCATGCCATCAGAACGCAAAGGATTAAAAGCACTCGAAATCTGGAAAGGGGAAGTGGATCTCACCACCGGGAACCTGTTCTGGAAGATCATTCTCTTCACCCTTCCGGTGATGATTTCCTCGCTCCTTCAGCTCCTTTACACAACCGCCGATCTTTTCGTGGTCGGCCACTATGGTGGCGGAACTTATCCGATGGCGGGCGTTGGCAATAACGGCTCGCTCATCAATTTAATGGTCAATACGTTCGTCGCCGTGAGCGTGGGCGCCAATGTCGTGGTGGCCCGCTACAAAGGCGAACAGAATAAGGAAAAAGCGATCCAAGCGATGGATGCGGGCATGCTCATTGCCGTGATTTTGGGCGTTGTCGTTGCCGTTGGCGGTTATTTCCTGGCCGATCCGGTGCTCGTCGCCATGGGGACGAAAACGGAGATCATGCCGTATGCCTCGGTGTACCTCAAGGTCTATTTCATCGGTTTGCCCTTTCTCATGATCTTCAATTTCGGGAGCGCCATCCTCCGGGCTTTGGGTGATAGCAAGCGACCATTGGTCGCCCTCTTCGCCTGCGGCGTTCTCAATGTCGGATTGAACTTCCTCTTTGTTTTGGGCTTCAAAATGAATACCGGCACGAACGGGGTCTTGGCGGTGGCCTTGACCACGGTGATTTCTGAATTCCTCGAAGCGGCTTTGACCCTCGTTTTCTTGATGGACAAGCACTATGGCTTCGTCCGGATGTCGCTTAAGCATTTCGATCTTTCTTGGAGCGAGATGGGCCAAGTCCTCCGGAATGGCATCCCGGCCGGCATCGAGACCTTGATCTTCTCGGTGAGCAACGTCGTGATCCAAGCCGCCGCGAACAAATTCCTTACGGCTTCGGCTGTTGCCGGCAATACCGCGAGCGATAACCTCGAGGGTTATATCTTCGTTGTTTTGGAGGCTTTCGCGGTGGCAGTATCGAGCGTTTCGGCTCAAAACTACGGGGCTAACAAAAAGGAAAATCTTCGCAAAACCCTGCTCTATTCGTTCTCGATCATCACCATCCTCGGGATTTTGATGGGGGGGATCGCGGCCCTTTGCCGCGTGCCGCTCATCGAGTTATTGGTCGAAGACTCCTCGGATGCCTCCTTCTCCCGGGTCGAAGCGATCGACACCGGCGCCTCCCGTCTTCTCATGATGGGCCTCACTTACGTTTTCTGTGCGATCATGGATGCTTATTCCGGCTATCTGAGGGGGCTTGGTCATTGGTTGGCTCCGACGATTGTGACCTTCGTCTGCGCTTGTCTCTTCCGTCTCTTCTACGTCTTCATTTTGGTCTACAATATTCCTTACATGCAAAACGTGCTTTGGCTTTATGCGGCCTACCCGCTTTGCTGGGCTTTAGCCTCGTTTATCTATACCGCCTTCGTCCCCCACCTTCAGAAAAAAGCGTATCAGGAGATCGATGCCCGCCTTGCTTTAGCGCCTTCGGAGCCAGTTCATGAAAGAGAAACTCAAGCGTTATAATCCTTTTGCCGGACAAATCGATCTCACGAGCGGAAACCTCTTCGAGAAGATGATGCTTTTCACCATCCCTATTTTGCTCTTGGCCCTTTTCCAACTCCTTTATTCGTCGATGGACCAAATCGTGGTCACCAATTTCGGCGGGGGCACCCCGAGTTTCGATGCGATCGGGAGCAACTCTTCGCTCATTAACCTTCTGATTGGCCTTTTCGTCGGGGTGAGCGTCGGGGCCAACGTGGTGGTGGCGAAAGCCAAGGGCGAGAACAAGCCCGAAGTGGCCCATCGGGCCATCGAAAGCGCGATGATCCTCTCGGCCCTCTTCGGAGTCGTGGTCGGGGTGATTGGCTATTTCATGTCGCCGTATTTCCTCGAGTTGATGCAAACCCCGCAAAGTTACATCAAAAACTCGGTCGTTTATCTTCAGCTTTATTTCGTCGGCCTCCCGTTCCTCATGATCTTCAACTTCGGAGCCGCCTGCCTCCGGGCCATGGGCGATTCGAAGCGGCCGCTTTACGCCTTATTGGCCTGCGGCATTCTTAACGTTGCGCTCAATTTCCTCTTCGTTTGCGGCTTCGGGATGACCAGCGATGGCCAAGACGTCTTTGCCGTCGGATTAACGACGGTTCTTTCTCAGGCCGTCGAAGCGGTTTTGATCATTCTCTTCTTGCTTCAGAAGAAATCCTTTGCCTATTTTTCGTTCAAAGATCTCAAGCTTTATCCCGAAGAGACAAAAGAGATTCTGAAGCATGGCATTCCGGCCGGACTCCAGTCCTTGGTTTTCTCGATTTCGAACGTCATCATCCAATCCTCCGTCAATGGTTTTGGCGATACGGATCTCGCGAAAGAGATTTCCGTTGCCGGAAACGCGGCCTCGATTCAAATCGAAGGCTATATCTGGATCGTCATGAATTCCTTCTCGACCGCAGTGGTGGCCATCGTTGCCCAAAACTATGGGGCTGGTAAGAAAGACAATATCAAAAAAGCTCTCTGGATGTCGCTCCTTTCGTCAACCGTTTTGGGTTTGGCTCTGGGTGGAATCGCCGTTTTGGCCTATAAGCCTTTGCTCGGGATTTTCTTGACCGAAAGCGGATTCGAAGCGGAAACCTCAAGCCCGCAAGCCGCCCTCGATGCCTATAACAGCGCGATGGAAGTCGGCAAAGAGCGCTTGATGTTGATCGGTCTCACTTACTTCCTCGATGGCTGGATGGATAACACCTCGGGTTTCTGCCGAGGACTGGGCCATCCGAACACCCCGACGATCATCACTTTCCTCGCGGTGACGGTCTTCCGCTTGGTCTTCATTCTGACGGCTTGGACCTATGTGCCTTATCTTCATACGCTTCCCTGGCTTTGGTCGACCTGGCCAATCTCCTGGGTTTTGGCGGTGGCGAGCTATTATTGCTTCGTCCCTTCTTATATCAAGAAAGCCTTCAAGGAAATCGACAGCCGAACCGCGGCTTTGGCTTCAAAAGAAGAGCCTCAAAGCCAGAAAGCCTAAAAAGATTTCGTAAGAGTTTTCGTTCTATACACTGTCCTAAAAAATAAAGGCTTATCCGACAGGGATTAGCCTTTTTCGAAATAAGTCAAATTTCGGGGTGAAAGTAATTCTCGCACGGCATCGGGAGGAAGGGAAGTTATTTCTCGCGCAAAGCGTTTTCACGCTCCTCAAGGGATTCCTTTTCGTTCTTTTTTCCTTTATCATTATGTGTCGCAAACAGGAACAGAAACGAATGAGTGATCAAGCCCTTTGGTTTAGCGCGAACTGAGGGCTTTCTATCACTTTTTTCGGTCTTTGACTGAATGCCAAATATGTGGGGATAGGCCCACAGAAGGAAGAAAAAACGATGAAAAATTCGAAGAATGTCATCATCTTGGGCGGGCTCTTAATGGTAGCCGCCTTGACCGCTTGC
>DAIQMS010000059.1:0-4864 GCA_036788815.1 Bacillota bacterium | reverse complement strand
TTGAGCCCTTCGTCTATGGCGCCTGAGATCTTCTTGGCCGTCTCCAGGGACTGCGTGTCGTCGTAATGGGCGTAGATCCCCTCGGTCGTCGTTATGGTCGAGTGGCCGAGCCATTTCTGGATGTCCTCCATCGGGACCCCCTCATGCCTAGCCAAAGTGGCGCAGCTGTGCCTGAGGTCGTGGAACCTGACCATCGGGAGACCGTGGTTCCTAAGGAACCGGTGGAACGTCGTCGTGAGCCATTGGGCTTTCACGCTCCTCCCGTCCGGCCAAAGATAAATATAGTCAAGGAAGTCCTGGCAGTATGTGTTCCCAAGGAGCGCCTTCATCTCCTCCTGGTTTTTCAGGCGGCGGGAGCACCGACTTTGGAGCAAAAAACGGTAAAGAAACGCCAAAAGAGAACTCCGCGTTTTTTCATCTCAGGGAAAAACGTCTTTCATTCGCGCCAACTGCCAAGTTTTAGCATGCGGATAATAGCGGCAAAGCAAAGCTTCTGAGCGTTTCCTAGGCCACGGGGGTATCTCTATGGTATTGTTATAAATTAAGGAAGTTAAAACAAAAATGAAGAAAATCGTTATTGTGGGCGGGGTGGCTGGGGGAGCCACGGCCGCGACGAGACTTCGGCGCCTTTCGGAAGAAGATCAGATCATCGTTTTGGAAAAGAGCGGCTATGTTTCCTTTGCCAACTGCGGCCTGCCCTACTACCTCGGCGGGGTGATCAAGGATCGGGCGAGGCTTCTGCAGGAAACTCCCGAAAGCCTGAACGCGAAGTTCAATCTGGACGTCCGAGTCCACAACGAGGCCTTATCCATCGACCGCGCTGGCAAAACGATTCATGTCAAGAACCTTGAAAACGGGACGGAATACGACGAAAGCTATGACAAGCTGATTCTCACCATGGGCGCCTCCCCCCGGAAAATACCCTTTGAGGGGCTCGACAAGGCAGACAACGTTTTCTACCTCCGCAACATCGAGGATGTGGACGCCATCTTCTCCTCGCTGGAAAGAAGCCCGAAGACCGCTTTGATCGTCGGCGGCGGGTTCATCGGCGTGGAAACCGCCGAGAATTTCGCTTTGCGGGGCATCAAAACCACCTTGGTTGAGGGCCGGAGCCAAATCCTTCCGCCGTTTGACCATGAGATGGCGCGCCTGCTCGAAAACGAGCTCGTCACCAACGGCATCCGCCTGAAGCTGGGGGTTTCCCTCAGCAAATTCCAGGACAACGGCCACACCGTGGTGCTGGCGGATGGGGAGACCCTGCCCGCCGACATCGTCATCCTCTCCATCGGCATCGTCCCGGACAACGTCCTTGCCAAGAGCGCCGGCCTCGCCCTTTCCGGCGACGGCTACGTCCTCACCAACGAGAAAATGGAGACGACCGATATGGCAACGGGAAAGGCGAACGAGGATGTCTATGCCATCGGCGACGTGGCGCTCCTCAAGGATTACATCGACGGCACCACGACCCATATCGCCTTGGCGGGGCCGGCCAACCGGCAGGCGCGCTTGGTCGCGGATGTCATCAACGGCCTTCCTTATACCTACAAAGGGGCAATTGGGACTTCCGTGCTCAAGGTTTTCAGTTTGACAGGTGCCTCCACAGGTTATAGCGAAGCACTTTGCCAACGGAAGAATCTGCCTTATCAATCGGTCATCATCGAAAGAAACCAGCACGCCGGCTATTATCCCGGCGCCTCGATAATGACGCTGAAAGTCGTTTTCAATCCCAAGGATGGCAGCCTTTGGGGAGCCCAAGCAATCGGGCTCGACGGGATTGAGAAGCGGATTGACGTGATCGCCACCGCCCTCAAGGCAAAGATGACGGTCGGCGATCTCTCCGAGTTGGAGCTTTCCTACGCCCCGCCATACGGAAGCGCGAAGGATGTCGTCAACATCGCCGGCTATGCCGCCGCCAATCTAATGGAAGGGCAGTTCAAGCAGATTTCGCTGGATGCCCTCGACAAAGAGAAAGAAGGCGCGTTTCTCGTGGATGCGAGAACCCCGCTGGAATATTCCCTGGAGCATTTCGACGGCGCCGTCAACATCCCTTTCGTCACGCTCCGCAAGAATCTGGACAAGCTACCGAAAGACAAAAACAAGAAAATCCTGGTCTACTGCAACGTGGGCATGAACGCTTACCTTTGGATTCGCATCGCCGTCAATCTCGGCTACACCAACGTCTATAACATCGAAGGCGGGATGAGGCTCTACAAAGCCCTGCATGAGAACGTGGCGGAAGCCGTTGTCGCAAAGGAGGAAAAACCTATGCCGGAAAAGAATGAGCAGAAAGTCATCGAGATCGACGCGACGGGGCTTCAATGCCCCGGCCCCATCATGGAGGCCTCCAAAGCCTCGGAAAGGCTGCAAAAGGGCGACCGGATGAAAATCATCGCCTCCGATTGCGGCTTCACCTCGGACATCGCCTTGTGGGCTAAAAGCACGGGGAACACGCTGGTCTCTTCCGAAAACAAGGACGGGAAAATCATCGCCGTCGTGGAAAAGGGGCAGAATGTCGCCTCGCTCCCCAACGTCTCCTCTCAGAGCAGCGGCAAGACAACCATCGTCTTATTCAGCGGCGACATGGACAAGGCCTTGGCGGCCATGATCATCGCCCAAGGCACGCGCGCCATGGGGAAAGAAGCGACCGTTTTCTGCACCTTCTGGGGATTGAACCTCCTGCGCAAGAGCAAGGCCCCGCACGTCAAAAAATCCTTCATTGAGCGAATGTTTGGCTGGATGATGCCGAAGGGCGCGAGAAAATTCAAACTGTCCAAGATGAACATGGGCGGCATGGGCAGCTCGATGATGCGGGGGGTCATGCGCAAAAAGAACGTCCCCGCCCTTGAGCAGCAGCTCGCCAGCGCCCAAAAAGCGGGCGTTCGCTTCCTCGCCTGCACGATGTCGATGGACATCATGGGCATCAAAAAGGAAGAGCTCATCGACGGCATCGATTACGTGGGCGTCGCGACGTATCTCTCCGAAAGCGAAAATGCCGGCGTGACCCTCTTTATCTGAGAAAACGCCGATAGGAGAGAACCCGCGAGGGGCGGCCCGCATGAGGAAAAACTTCGTTCTGGAACAGCAGACTATCCCCCATCGTTTTTCTTTGCGCAAGAAAGGTCTGAAACATGAGTGACATCGGATTCGTTGCCTTGGGCTTAGCCATCCCCTTCGCGGGAACCACGCTGGGGGCCGCGATGGTTTTCTTCATGAGAAAGCAGATGAGCAAGAAGTTTCAGAAGATCCTTCTCGGCTTTGCCGCCGGCATCATGGTCGCGGCGTCGGTATGGTCATTGCTCATCCCCGCGATCCAGCAGTCCTCAGGCTACGGCCAATGGGACTTCGTCCCGGCGGTCATCGGGTTTTCGCTCGGCATCGGCTTCTTGTGGGCGATCGACGTCGTGACCCCCCATCTGCACTTCAATTCTAAAAAACCAGAGGGCCCCAAGACCCATCTGAGCAACACGAGCATGATGATGCTGGCGGTGACCATCCACAACGTCCCCGAAGGGATGGCTCCGGGGGTCGTCTTCGCCGCGGCGCTGGCGGGGAATCAGGGCATCACCATGATGGCCGCCCTGTCCTTGGCCATCGGCATCGCCATCCAGAATTTCCCCGAGGGCGCGATCATCTCGATGCCTTTGCGGAGCGAGGGGGCCTCAAAATGGAAGTCCTTCGCGATGGGCACGCTCTCCGGCGCCGTGGAACCCGTGGGGGCCGTTTTGATGATCCTTTTGCTGAACGTCCTGGGGCCGGCGCTCCCCTATTTCCTCTCCTTCGCCGCCGGGGCCATGATTTACGTGGTCGTCGAAGAGCTGATCCCCGAAGCCCAGGTGGGCGAGCATTCCAACATCGCCACCATCGGCTTTGCCGTCGGGTTCATGATCATGATGGTTCTCGACGTGGCGCTCGGATAGAGGGTAGGCGCCCCCCGTCCCCTGGCAGGGGGGTTATTTGTCATCCCCGCAATGGCAGTGGCCGCCCTCCCCGTGGCACTGGCAGCCTTCCCCATGCCCCTCTTCATGCTGGCAGGTGGGATCGCTTACGCCCTCGAGCTCCCCTTTCAGCAAAGCCTCGACCGCCTTGTCCGCGCTGCCCGAAACCCCGGCGATGATCCGGATGCCGGCTTTCGTAAGAAAGCCCGCCGCCCCGCCGCCGACTCCCCCGCAGATCACGGCATCCACCTTGTGCTCCATGAGCCAGCCGACGATCAAAGAATGGCCGGCGCCATCGGTGGAGAGCACCTCGCTCGAGGCGACTTTCCCGTCTTCGATGCGATAGATCTTGAAGTATTCCGTGCGTCCGAAATGGGGGAAGATGTCCCCGTTCTCATAAGCTGCTGCGACAATCATTTTCCGTTCCTTCTTTCCTTTTTCGCCATCCCCAAGCCCCGCAAGGCCAAACCGCTCCTTCTTCTCCCGGAGATCGTAGGCTCCCCCATCGATGGAGAGCCGTTCCCCCCGGACGAGAAAAGAGGCGATTTTTTTCCTTGCCGAAGAATAGATCCCCGTCAAAGTGGTCCGCGCGACGCCCATCCGGAAGGCGGCTTCCTCTTGGGAAAGCCCCTCGTAATCCAATAGGCGCACCGCCTCGTATTCCTCCAATGAGAGGGTGACGGTGCCGCGGCCGAGGCAGTCCTTGCAGAAGAACTCCCCTTCGACGGGCATGCTTCCCACGATGCGGTTTTTCTTGGTTCTGGTCACGGGGTCATTATCATTCTTTTTTGACATATGTCAATTATAAAATGCGATGGCATAAGAAAAAGCACCAGTCGCCTGATGCTTTTTTCCGGGGCAAATCTCAGTATAGCACTCAGCGTTTCTATATTCCCTCGCCATTAGCGAGCTCGAACCTCGTCTCTTGG
>DAIQMS010000058.1:0-4939 GCA_036788815.1 Bacillota bacterium | reverse complement strand
GAGAGCGCTTCGAAATCCGAGGTCGCCTTCTTGACGAGGACGTTATAGGAATAATCGAGCTCGCCCGAGTTCTCGGCGGAGATTTTCTTCGTGAAATCGTCTTCGCTGACGAGGCGGAACGCCCGCTCGATGAAGCGGCGCGCCCCGGCCAAGCCTTCGGTCGACCACGGCTTCACCTCCGCCAAGGGGCCGGCGAACATCTCGAAGAGGCGGAGCGAATCGGCGCCGCTCTCCTTGACGATGTCATCCGGGTTGACGACGTTGCCGCGGCTCTTGGACATCTTCTCCCCGTTCGTCCCCAAGATCATGCCTTGGTGATAAAGCTTCTGGAACGGCTCCGGGCACTTCACCACCCCGATATCGTAGAGGAATTTGTGCCAGAAACGCGCATAGAGCAAATGGAGGACGGCGTGCTCTTGCCCGCCGATATAAAGATCGACCGGAAGCCAATGCTCGATCAATTTCGGATCGGCCATCGCCTCTTCGTTATGCGGATCGAGATAGCGGATGTAATACCAGCAGGACCCCGCCCATTGCGGCATCGTGTTGGTTTCCCGGGTGGCGTCTTGGCCGTCGACCTTGACGTTGAGCCAGCTCGCCGGCGCCTTCGAAAGCGGCGGTTTCCCATCGCGGCTCGGCCGGTAATCGTCGAGCTCCGGAAGCACGAGCGGGAGCTGATCTTCCGGCAGCGGAAGCTCCTTCCCGTCTTTGGTCGTGACCATCGGGATCGGCTCGCCCCAATAGCGTTGGCGCGAGAAAATCCAGTCGCGGAGTTTGTAGTTGACGACTTCTTTTCCTTTATGCATCTCAACGAGTTTCTTCGTGATGGCCGCTTTGGCCTCTTCGTTAGTAAGCCCATCGGCAAAAGCGCTGTTGATGTGCTTCCCATCGCCTTCGTAGGCGCAAGAGGAGACATCACCCTCGATGACCTGAATCATCGGGATGTCGTGCTTTTTGGCGAAGACGTAATCGCGCTCGTCGTGGCAAGGGACGGCCATGACGGCGCCGGTCCCATAGCTGCCCAAGACGTAATCCCCGACGTAAATCGGGATCTTCTTGCCATTGATCGGGTTGACCGCATCGGCGCCCAGATAGACGCCGGTCTTTTCTTTCGATTCGTTCGAAGTGCGGGCGAGCTCGCTCTTTTTCGCGGCTTCCGCGCAATACGCCTCAACGGCTTTCTTCTGCTTGGCGCTCACAAGTTTCTTCACAAGCGGATGCTCAGGCGCCAAAACGCAATAGGTGCAGCCAAAGAGGGTATCGACCCGGGTCGTGAAGACCTGGAAGGATTCGGTCGAGAAGGCGACCGCGAAATCCACGGCGACGCCACTGCTCCGGCCGATCCAGTTCTTTTGCATCTCAATCGTCGACTTCGGCCAATCGAGAAGCGCGAGATCCCTCTCGAGTTTGTCGGCATAGGCGGTAATCTTCAAAACCCATTGCCGCATCGGCATCCGGATGACCGGATAGCCCCCGCGCTCGCTCTTCCCGTCGATGACCTCTTCGTTGGCCAAAACGGTCCCGAGTTCCGGGCAATAGTTGACGGGCACATCCGCCACATAGGCGAGATCGTGCTTATAAAGCTGAAGGAAGATCCATTGGGTCCACTTGTAGTAGCCCGGATCGATCGTAGCCAACTCTTTGGACCAATCATACGAAAAGCCCAAGGCCTCGATCTCATCTTTGAAATGGGCGATGTTCTTCCGGGTGAATTCCTCCGGATGCCGATTGTTCTGAATCGCGAATTGCTCGGCGGGGAGGCCAAAGGCATCCCAGCCCATCGGGTGAAGGACATTGAAGCCCTGCATCCGCTTCATGCGGGAGACGATATCGGTCGCCGTATAGCCTTCCGGGTGGCCGACGTGAAGCCCTTGTCCCGAAGGATAAGGAAACATGTCCAAGCAGTAATACTTGGGCTTCGAGAAATCTCTCGTATCGCAATAGAAAGTGTTATTCTTCTCCCAATACGCGCGCCATTTTGCTTCAATGGCTTTATGGTCGTAACTCATGATGCTCTCCAAAAGCCTAGGCTTTTTTCACGAGGGCATTATAAAGTTTTTCGTAGGCATTGGCACTCTTTTTCCATGAACGGTCGAGTGCCATCGCATTCGTCGCGGCTTGGAAATAATCTTTCGGGTTCCCCGAAAGCTTCTTCGAGAGGGCGAAACCATAGTCGAGTCCGGTCTCGTTGTAGTCGTTGAAACCAATGCCATCCGCGTTCTTGACCTCTTGCCCATCGTAGCCGTCGACCGTGTCGCGAAGACCACCGGTGTAACGGACGATCGGCAAAGTGCCATAGCGTTGGGCGATCATCTGGCTGATGCCGCACGGCTCAAAGAGGGATGGCATGAGGAAATAGTCGCAGCCCGCGTAGATCTTGTGGGCCAGTTCGTTCGAATAGCCGATATAGATGCCCATCGTGTTCGGGAAATCCCGGCGGAGCGATTCCATCTTCTGCTCGAGTTCGTATTCGCCATTGCCCAAGACGACGAGCGAAGCGCCGTTTTGAAGGGCGCGGCGGCCGCTCCCTAAGAGGATGTCGATCCCCTTTTGCCACGAGAGGCGGGAGACGATGCCATAGACCGGCCCGCCATACCAATGGATATGGAAGGCATCCAAGAGGTCGGCTTGGTTAAGGCCTTTGGCTTCCTGAAGCGTCTTGACGTCGAAATTCTTCTTGATGAACTTATCGGTTTGCGGATTCCACTCCTCGACATCGATGCCATTGAGGATCCCGACGAAATCGTCCCGGCGGAGCTGAAGCACCCCATCGAGGCCTTGCGAGAGGTCGCGTGAAAGGAGCTCTTCCCGGTGCGAAGGCGAAACGGTCGTGATCTTATCGGCATAGACAATGCCGCTCTTCAGGGTGGAGACCATCCCTTCGAAACGGACCTTGCCGGTGTCGTAAAGGGCATCGCTGAGCCCGTAGAAATCATTGAGGAAATAACGATCGATCATCCCCTTGAAAGCGGGGTTGTGGATCGTCAGGACAAACGACATATCCTTATAGAAATCATCGAAGCAATTCTGCTCTTTGACGAGGCACGGGATAATCGCGGTCTGCCAATCGTGGACATGGACGATGTCGGCCTTGAAATCGATGAACTTCAATAACCGACGGCACGCCAAGGAAAGGAAGGCGAAACGCTCGCCATCGTCATCGTAGCCATAGAGCTTATCGCGGTCGAAATAATACTGATTCGAGATCAGATAGAAGGTGACCCCTTCGCTCTCGTAGGAATAGACCTGGGCTTCTTGGTGGCGCCAGGACATATAGACATCGAAGGAACCGACCTTTTTGGTCTTGAGATTCTTGGCTTTGATTGACTGATAATACGGCATGCCGATAATGACGTCATGCCCTTCTTTGGCGAGTTCCTTCCCGAGGGCATAGACCACATCGGCCAAGCCGCCGGATTTTGCCAAAGGGTTGCTTTCGGAAGCGAACATCGCGATTTTCATAAGATAGCTCCTTGTTTGAGGTAAATGACGTTCGCCGGATCCCCGGCGATCGTATGACGAGCAGTGACGATCGAATACTTATCAATCACGACGTCGGAGAGGGTCACAAGGCTCCCGACCGAGACGTTCGAAAGGATGATTGAGCGCGAGACTTTCGCACCTTTAGCGATCTTGACGTTGCGGCAGATGATCGAGTCATGGACGTCGCCTTCGATCAAACAGCCGTTCGAGATGAACGAATTGGTGATCGAGGTCTTTTCGCCATAGAGGGCCGGCGGGGTGTCGTGGGTGGCCGTGTAGATCGGCCATTCCGGCTTGAAGAGCTCTTCGGCCACCTCGCGGTCGAGAAGCTCGAAGGAATATTTGACGTAATTCTCCAAACTGTCGAAAGAGCGGGCGTAGCCTTTGAATTCGACGGCGTGGACTTTGATGATCCCGTTTTTCACGAGATAGCCGATCATTTCGCGCATGCCATAGGCCGCGTCGACCATCTGGTGGCGGTTGATCATATCGGCGAGGACGGTCCGGTTCACGATCCAGATCTCCAAACTGACGTTGGCGTTCTTCTGAGCGCCATCGTTCTTATGGATGCTGTCGACATAGCCGTCTTTATCGATGTCATAGACATAGCCTTCGCGGAATTCCTGATCGGCATCGTTGATCTTCTTATAGACGACGGTCATGGCCTCACCGCGGGCTTTGTGTTCCTCAATGAGCGGGCGAAGATCGATATCGAGGACGATATGAGCGCTCTCGAAGACGATCACCGAGGCGTTCGAGTCATAAAGGACCCAATCGTTTTCCTTGATGTTGTTGATATCGGAGTTATAAGCCGGATTGAGCTGACCTTTTTCGTTGTAGAAAATCGTTTCGTGCCCGATCTTGGTGTTGACGACCCAAGACATCATGTTGCCCATGTGCTTGAGAATCGAGCGCTGATGGTCTTTGACCAAGATGCCGACGTTCTGAATCTCGCTATTGCAGAAATTGCTGAGGGCGAAATCGGCGAAGGCATAACGGCCGAGGAAGGAAGTCGAGGCTAACGGACGGGCGGAAGTCAATTCGCCGAGATCCGGCGAATTGTGGCAATCGAGAAGCGCAATGACGTCTTTCATAATTAGTTGGCCGCCTTTCCGTTCACGACGAGCGCGATCCCATCGTGCTCAGGGTTCACTTTTTCATCCACATCGATCAAGGTATCGGGGCCGATGATGCAATCTTCGACCACCGCTCCCTTCTTGATGACCGCGCCGTTCATGATGACGGCGTTCTTGCAGCTGGCCCCTTCTTCGATCAGGGTCTCGCCCGAGACGACGCAATGATCAACCGCGCCGAGAACGACGGCGCCCTGGTTGATGAGGGAGTCGGTCAAGCTGGCTTTCGGGCCGATGTATTGCGGCGTGCTATGCGTATCTTCGGAATAGATGCGGTTCTCGCCTTGTACAGTGTATAAATTTGTCGTTGTATCTCCGGTGAG
>DAIQMS010000057.1:2827-5112 GCA_036788815.1 Bacillota bacterium | reverse complement strand
GGCTGCTGGAACGAGACGATCATGCACCTCACGAACGATAACCTGCCTTTCGGCGGGGTCGGGCGGAGCGGGATGGGCGCCTACCATGGTTTGGCTTCCTTTAAGACGTTCTCCCATCAAAAGAGCGTGCTCGTGAAAGGGAAAGCCGAGATCAAGATGAAGTATCCGCCTTATAATGATAAGAATCTTAAGCTCCTTAAGATCTTAGCCAAGATAAAGGATTAATTTATGTACCAACCCAATGACGCTCGCTATGACAAGATGATTTACGCTGCCTCAGGGGACTCGGGGCTCAAACTGCCGCGCCTCTCATTGGGCTTATGGCATAACTTTGGCGATACGAGCGATTACGGCAACATGAAGGCGATGGTGGAATGCGCGTTCGATAACGGCATCACCCATTTCGATCTCGCCAATAACTACGGACCCGCCGAAGGGGCGGCTGAACGGAACTTCGGGAAAATCCTTCACGAAGAGCTCCTCGCCTATCGGGATGAGATGATCATCTCGACCAAGGCGGGCTACACGATGTGGAAGGGGCCCTATGGCGATTGGGGGAGCCGGAAGTACCTTTTGGCCTCGCTCGATCAATCCTTGGAGCGTTTAGGCCTTCCTTACGTCGATATCTTCTACCATCACCGGATGGACCCCAATACTCCGCTTGAGGAGACGATGGGGGCCTTAGAGACCGCAGTCAAGAGCGGCAAGGCTCTTTATGTCGGCTTATCCAATTACGATGGGGAGACGCTTAGGAAGGCGACCGCGATCCTCAAAGAGAGGCACGTGCCCTTCATCATCAACCAGAACCGTTATTCGATCTTCGACCGCAAAGTCGAGCAGAACGGTCTTTTGAAGACGACGGGCGAGCTTCATAAGGGGCTCATTTGCTTCTCGCCTCTGGCTCAAGGCTTATTGACGGATAAGTACCTCCATGGGATCCCCGAGGATTCCAGGATCAAGACGGATGGCCGCTTCCTCAAGGAAAGCGCCCTCACGCCCGAACGGCTTAAGCAGATCGCTGAACTGAACGCGCTTGCTCTTTCAAGAGGCCAGACGCTGGCGGAGATGGCTTTGGCCTGGGATCTCTCGCATCCGGAAGTGACTTCGGTTTTGATCGGCGCGAGTCGTCCGGCTCAAATCATTGACAATATCAAAGCCTTACAAAATACCTCATTCACCGCGGAAGAGCTTAAGAAAATCAACGATATCTCGATTCGTTGACACTTCCTTTTTAAGCATCTTCCTTGCCCAAAGAGACGTTTTTCGTAAAGTTAATAGCGGAAGGAGATCGTTCTCATGAATCAAGCAGAATATCTCATCATCGGCTTCGGCAAGGGCGGCAAAACCCTGGCTGCAACCTTAGGCGCGAAAGGCCATACGGTCATCCTTTTTGAAGAGTCGCCTCAAATGTATGGAGGCACGTGCATCAATGTCGCCTGCATCCCCACCAAGGCGCTCGTGGAGCAAGCCGCTTTAAGCGCAAAGCTCGGCGGAAATTACGACGAGCGGAATGCCCGTTATCAATCCGCCATTGAAAAGAAAGGGGCTTTGACCGGGAAACTCCGGGATAAGAACTACCACAAACTCGCTGATAACCCGCTCATCAAAGTCGTCGATGGCAAGGCATCCTTCGTCGATGCCCATCACGTTGTTGCCAATGGCGTCACTTACGAAGGCGAGACAATCATCATCAATACCGGCGCTCGGCCGTTCGTTCCGCCGATCCCCGGCATCCATTCCCAAAATATTGACGTGAGTGAGACTCTTCTTGAACGAAAGACGCTCCCGCATCATCTTCTCATCGTCGGCGGGGGCTATATCGGCCTTGAATTCGCTTCGATGTTCCTCAATTTCGGAAGTGAAGTCACAATGCTTCAAGTCGAGCCGACTTTCTTGGCTCGGGAAGACGAGGAGCTCGCCAAAGCGATCGAAGATGATTTTGCTAAGCGGGGCCTTAAACTCTATAAATCGGTGACGACGAAGTTCTTCGAAGAGAAGGATGGTTTCGTCACGACCCACGCCGTGATCGACGGAAAAGAAGTGGCCTTCACGAGCGATGAAGTCCTCGTCGCGACCGGTCGCCGACCCAATGTTGAAGGCTTAGCCCTTGAAAAGACGGGCGTCACGTTGACCGAGCGAGGTGCCATCGCGGTCAATGAGCACAACCAGACCGTCGTTCCGAATATCTATGCGGTCGGGGATGTGGTGGGAGGGCTTCAGTTCACCTATATCTCGCTCGATGATTCGCGGATTGTCCTCTCGAGCCTCTTAGGGGGCAAACGGAC
>DAIQMS010000057.1:0-2727 GCA_036788815.1 Bacillota bacterium | reverse complement strand
GAGAAGATGAAACTGATCGCCCTCATCACGATGTGAGCGAGCCTCTAACACCTTTCCTTAAAAAGTGCTTTAATATCTCTCGCTCTTAGAAGCGGGTCGTATGACCCATTCAACGTCTAGGAGCGCTTGGAGGCAGAAGTTAAGCGTGATGGTCCACGTTTGGCTACAGGCCCCCTTTTTTCGTATTTAGGCTACAATAAGAGCATGGCTAAAAACAAAATCCTCGCAAAACTCAATCCGTTATTCTTCTCGGGCATCGCCCATCGTGGCCTTTGGAATTCGGAACTCACCGAAAATGGTTTGAAGGCATTCCAAAACGCGATCGACCATCACCTCGCCTTCGAATACGACATCCATCTCACGAAAGATGGCCAGCTTCTCGTTTGCCATGACGACAATCTCAAGCGGACGACGGGGAAGGAAGGCATCATCGAAGAGCTGACCTTGGCGGAGATTAAAGCCAACTATCGCCTCCTCGATGGGGAAGAAGTGCCGACTTTCCAAGAGCTTTTGGCTTTAAACCATGAGCAGGTACCGATGGTTTGCGAACTCAAAATCCACGAGGCGAACTATAAACCCCTTGCCAAAGCAGCCATGGCGGTTTTCAAAAGAGAGATCAAGGACAAAAAGAACCTTTGGGTCATTTCGTTCGACCCGAGGGCTCTGCTCCGGATCCATGGCTTTGTTCGGGGATTGCTCGTCTGCAAAGAGCATCGTTGGACCTTGAAGCTTCGGAACCTCTATGAATCGCTTGACATGGAAGACACCTTGGTGGCCGAACCCCGGGTCGTTTGTTATCGAAAGAAGCACCCCGTCAACACCTGGACGATCGAAAAGAGTGAGCAAATCGTGGCGGTCCGTCCGTTTGTCGATACGATGACCTTTCAAAAACTCGCGCCCGAGGAGATCCATAAGGCTTTGCCTTAACCTCTATTCTTTTGCACAAATGGGAAGAAATGAGTGGTCGCTATTTTTTCTCGGGCAGAAACGCGGTAGACTAAAGGCGTTCAGCGAAAGAGGAGAATCCGATGGATACCCCTTCAAATGCCGTTAAGAAAACGATTGTTTATGACAAACTCCACGAGCAAGCGGTTTTCGTTTTGTGCGCGAAGATCGACAATGAGGCCGTGATGGCTCGGTTTTTCCGGGCCGGCTTTAGCTTCCTTGGCAATTCCGATCTCCCGCACAAATCCGCCGATCTTTTCGGCCAAGTGCTCCTGACCCCCGATCGGGAAGAGCATTTCCTTTGCTTGACCCCGATGGCCGGGAACGCGTCTGCCGTCCTGAGCGGCGGTCAGAACGTCTTGGCCTTCAGCATGTCGATCGCCCGCTATAAAGAAATGGAACCGCTCTTCCAGCGGCTGGTTGATCTCTCGACCCGCTTCTTCACGGCTGAGAACCGCGATGCTCACGCGATCATCGATGAGGCGGAATCCGTTATGGTCCGATTCCGTTAACCTATGGAAATTCGAGTGATGACGCCTCTGAACCAATCCGTCAATGACGAGATCGGCCTTTTTAAGTACGAGCGGGGCCGCTATCTTGCCCTCGGCGTGGCGCTTGTCCTCTTGGGCGGGGGTGTCGGCCTTCTTTTCTTAAAGGGCCTCGGCCTTATTATTGGCGTGATCCTGATCGGCATCTCTTTCTTTTTCGTTTTGGGCTTCACTCTTCTTTGGGCGAAAACCCGCCAGTCGATCATCGTCGAAGAAAGGAAGCGCCATCCCTTCACGAGCGGGGCGAATCTCTTGGCCGTTTTCTCAGAAGACAAAGTCCTTTTCACCTTGGAAAAAGCGGGAAGCCCCGCGATTGACGAAGAGCATGCCTATTCCGATTTCCGCTGGGCCGACGTCACGGAGCATTATGTCTATTTCGCTATTGGCGATCCCAAAAAGAATCCGGCGATCCCAGTAAAAATGAGCGAAGAACTTTTGTCCTTTCTTAAGACGAAAAGTCTTAAGCTTGTTTACCATAAAGGCTCAGTCGCGCTCCGTTAGTCTTTTGCTTTCCTAGCCTAAGTAGAGAATAATAAAAGAGGACGATATGCGCGTTCCTTTTTGAAAGGAGCCTGATCTTTGTGAATGGCCCGAAGGAAGATGGACGGAAAAACTTTTCAGCAAACGCCTTTGCTGCCGGCGCTTCTTTTCCATTTCCTTTCGCTCGACTCACTTTCGAAGGGGATAACCCTGCTCTCCTTTATCCGAACCCGGCCCTTCTTGAAGAAGGGGTTTTGCCTGAAGTCAAAGGCGATTCCGTTCCTTTCAAAGATTTCGTTACGAAGATCCTTCCTGAAGACCGCGAACGGTTTTTGACGGATATCACTCTTTTTCATGAGGACAAAGAAACCTTCCGAGGGAGTTATCGTTTCCTCGCCAAAGAAGGGGAACGCTACGAAGAGATTTCTTGTGCTTATGATGCCACTCATCACGAAGCGGCCTTGATTTTCGTCGATGTCGATGAAGACAAAAAGAGCGATTTGGCCCTTCAGATGAGCTGGTCGCATTATCACGCCGCGGTCCGAGCGACCGGCCTTTTGCTTTTCGAATACCATATCGCCGAAAAGAAGGTCGTGATGTCGGAAGACGACGTCACCAAAGAAGGCTGCGAACGCTTCGGGCTTCCGATGGAAAAAGACCAGATCCCGGAATCGATCCGGAAATATATCGACCCGCAAGACTATGCCGTCCTTTTGGCGGGCTTGAGCGAGGCCGAGGAAGGCGGGGAAGTCGC
>DAIQMS010000056.1:2324-5221 GCA_036788815.1 Bacillota bacterium | reverse complement strand
GCATCGTCGGGACGAAGGCCATTCCTTTCAAAGCCGGAACCTATGGAATCACCTTCTTTTCGGGCGCCTTTAAGTTTTCTGAGGCGAATAAAGACACCTATGCCTTCGCCTTTGGGCTCAATAACGCGCCTTCCGAAGTGATTTTGACGCCCTCTACTTCCGTCTATGATGAAGCGAGTTTGCTCATTCCTTCCACCGTGCCGCTCAATACCACGTTCCAAGTCACGATTTCCGCTTGGGCCACCGCTCATCCGGACGACAAAGTTTGGGGCACTCCTTTAACCATAACTGTCTCCGATTCCTGAACGATTCGTATTGTCTTTCTTAACGAAAGGCTTTTGCCCTTCTTTTTCATGAAAAGGCCCGCTAATAATGAGGTGACATTCAAGGAGGAATGTTACCTTATGGATATGATCAAACAAGAAAAGACGGAGCGGATCATCGATGCCGCCTTCCTCATCATCATCGGCATCCTGATTGCGGTCTTCACCGAACCGGCGGCCGAAGTCTTTGCCCTTACTTCCGGCATTATCAGCATCGTTTTCGGAGCGGTCTTCCTTTTCTCTTACTTCATGACGTTCTTAATTCATGATCCTTGGCTTCTTTTACGGGGATTATTCCTCATCATCCTGGGCTCTTGGATCTTGGCCTATCCGGTCGATTATCTTCTGACGATGGTCTTTGTCGTTTCTTTCTATCTCTTCTACTTCGGGATTCAGGAGATCGCCTATTCGGTTGATCTCGCTCGGCTCGGGGTCAAGAACTGGTGGATCGATTTGGTGAACGGCATCATCCAGGTCCTCTTAGCGACTGCGATTCTCATTGTCGACTTCGCCGGTGGCAATTCGATCCAAGCGGTTACGATCCTCTGCGGCGCTTCACTGGCCCTCGAAGGCGCGATGGAGATGGTTCTCATCTTTGCCCTCCACCGGGATTTCAAGAAATTCCACAACCGGGTTGTTTCCGAACAATAACAACGGTTGAAAACAAAAGCCTTAGCAAATCCGCTAAGGCTTTTTTGATGCGCTCTGATCTCTTACTTCTTCGATGCTGGCGTAGGTTTATCCTTCAGACTTTCCAAGATGGCATTGAGAGAAGCCTCGCTAGACCCCTTCTCTTTCGGGGGATTATGCAACTTCGCTTTCTTTTTCGTGGGGGTTTTAACCAAGGGTGTTTTAGCCGTGGCTTTCAGAGTAAAGGGTATCCCCTTCTTCAAAACGACTTGTTCGAGATAGATGGCGATCCCGGTCGAAAAGGACATCCCCAGGCTTTCAAAGATTGCCTGAGCTTTTTCCTTCGTGGATTCCTCAACGGAAATATTGATTGTTTTCGTGGCCATAATTCCTACGCTTTAATTATGTATTGTTTTAATACATTTTCAATACATTATTAAAAATCTATTTTATTCGATGGCAAAAGAAAAAGAGGCATTTCGCCTCTTTCAAACGAAAACGATGGTTTAATTCCCATTAAATACCCAAAGTTTCGGAGTCGTTCCATCCGTGTCGAAGTACCAATAGGAATGGGTTCTCTCTGCCGGCTCTTCAAGGCTATACAGCGCCGTATTGGCAAAGACCCAATCCGTGCTGTTAAGCATGTCTAAAGTGAAATAGGTGTAGGCGTAAATCCCTTTTTCGAGCCCCCAAACCCCGCAGACAGCGATCGAGGTGACGCTCTTGGCGAAGATAACCCCCTTGATTCCAACGCACCCGGATATGGACCAATTCCCAATTCGCTTGATCCCTTCAGGGATTCTCAGCCAATCCGCCCCTTGGGGGGCTACCGCGATCAAAGTGCCGAAGTTATCGCTTAGGTAACGGCCGTCTTCGCTTAAAAGGAAGGTGTTTGAAGTCCCCAAAGTAAAGGAGGACATCGAAACACAGCAAGCAAAAGCGGCCTCTTCGATGGATCTCAAACTCGATGGAAGCGTGATATTCCCTAGATTAATATCCCCAGCAAAGGCGAACGAATTAATCACCTCAAGGTTCGGACTAAAGAAGACTTCTTTTAAGGAACTGCAGTAAATGAAAGCCGCGGTTTCGATGACCTTCGCCATTGAGAGATCAAGGGATTCCAAACTGGCGTCCCCGTAGCAAAGGCCCTCATCAATCTCGCTGATGCCTTTCGGGAGTTTCAGGCTTTTTAGCGAGGGGCAATTCTGAAAAGCCGCACTCCCCAGGTAGGTTACCGAATCGGGTATGCTCACGCTTTCCAGGGCGTCCATATATTGGAAGGCGACCGTGTCAATGGAGGTTAGACCACTAGGAAGTTCGATTGTTTTGATCTTGGAGCAATAGCCAAAAGCGTCAATCCCGATGGAGCTAATCGTCGTTGGCAAGACGATGCTTAAGAGATCGGATCGATTTAAGAAGGCATCATCGCCGATTCCGGTAACCGAAAGGCCTTCATAAGCGGAAGGAACGACAACGTTCACCTCGCTCCCGTTGTATTTCTTCAGGGTCTGGCCCGTTCTCGCCCGATTCAGTTCAAAAACAAAATCCGGGTTAGCGATGCTCGAGGAGGATAGAGGTTCTTCCGAAAGCGAAGAAGAGGCGGGGCTATCGCTAGAACTCAAAGGAGTATAAGGCATGGGGAAATGATCGGCGGGTTCCGTGGTCGCTCCGCTACTGGCCGTGCTCGAATAGGGAAATGAAGCCGAGCTCGACAAAGACGAGGAATCGGGCGAAGGGGAAAAAGAAGAGAAAGTCTGGATGGGGTTTTGACAACCCGTCAAGAGCAGTCCCGAAACGCCTAAGAGAATGAGCGTCTTTTTCTTTACCATACCCCTTTTATTTCGGTGATATTCTATCGCAACTTCGCTTCTTTAGGTTCAATTATTGATCCCATCCGGAAACCCGCCTTTTCCTTTTCAAGGAATGAACTCCCTATTTTCAAAG
>DAIQMS010000056.1:0-2224 GCA_036788815.1 Bacillota bacterium | reverse complement strand
GGATAAAAGAAGGACATAGCGATGCTTCAAACCCCGGAGAATGAGGCCCAAAAGGCCGAAAAAGCGAAAGCCAAAGAAGCGAAACGACTTCAGAGCGAGTCCCGTGAACTCGCCCGGCTTGAGAAAGAGAAAGCCCGGCCGAAACGGAAGCTGTATTTCTGGTATTTGATTGTCATTCTCTGCCTGATTTACATCGTGGACGAGGTGACCACCAGCCTCCCGAACGAGATGCAGCCCGAAATCAACTTGGAGTTTTTCGTGAACGGAATGGGCTTAAGCAAGAATGAAGGCATTTCGAAGCTGAAACTCATGGAGACTTTGGCGAACGCCTTGCTCGTCATTGGCTTCTTCTGGAAAGCCTTGGCGGACCGTTTCGGAAGGAAACCCTTCCTTATCGCCAATACCATCGGTATGGTCGGAGGTTTGCTCCTTTGCCTTTGGAGCAAATACCTCTGGATGTACATCCTTGGCTTCTTCGTCATCCGTTTCTTCGTGACGCCCGATGAGCAAATCGTCTATATCTTCGAAACCGCGCCAGAAAAGAAGCGCGGCACGATCTTCAGCGCGGTCAAAGGCATCGCCGAACTCGGGTTGCTCCTCATTCCGCTCGGCCGCAAGACCCTCATGCATGATGATGCTACCTTGTGGCGTTATGCCTTCTTGATCCCCGCCTGCGTGGGGCTCGTCGCTTCCTTCCTGATTTGTTTCTTCGCCCGCGAGACCGATGCTTTCCTTGATTCGCGGATCGCCTATCTCAAATTGACGCCGAAAGAGCGCGAAGCCATCGCCAAGGAAAAGAAAGAACAAAACAAAAAACAAGGCGGTTTCATCACGGCTTTATCCTATAGTTTAAAGAGCCATCAACTCCGCTGGATCTTCATTTGCACCTTGCTTTTCACCTTATCCCGCACCATCACGAGCGACTACAACAACATCTTGACCGCCGCCAATTACAGCACCGCCCAGATCTCGAACGCCATGCTGATTTTCCCGATCACCTGCGCGGCTCTCGTCTTCTCCTATGGCTTCCTCAGCGATGCCAAAGGACGCAAAGTCACTTCGATTTTCCTTCTTTCCGTCGCCATCGTTTCGCTTTTACTCCTCTATTTCGGAGCGATCTATGGCTGGAGCGAATGGCTCCTCGGTGCCTTCATCGGTCTCTTCCTTGGGGCGTATTGGAGCAATGGCGATGTTTACATGCTGATGGCGGGCGAGAGCGCTCCGACCAATTTGCGGGCTTCGGTCATGTCCGCTTGGACCGCCGCCTATGGCATTGGCATGGTTTCCTCAATGCTGATCGGCACCTTGGTTACCAAATTTCTCCCGAACAACAATTACTCGCTTGGGCTCTTCTGCATTCTGTTAGCGGTTCCTTTCTTCGCGATCTCGATCGTCTTCTTGATGCTCAAAGTCAAAGAGACGCGCGGAGCGAACTTCCAAGAGATCGATGCCGCAAACCAAAAGTCCTGATCGCTAAATGCTGCTTTCTTTTAGGCCTACCCTCTAGCGCTTTTCCTTATCTTCGGTATAATGCGGTTATATGACCCTCAAAAAACAACCCAAGAAACAACCCAAACAAGCCAATAAACCCTTGCAGCGTTTTGCTGAGAAAACCAAGGAATGGTATGAAGGATTGGCCACGATCTTAGCCAAGCTTATCGCCTTCCAAAAAGAAGTCGATGAACGCAGCAAAATCCAGCCCGTCACCCCCGAAGAGCAAAAGGCGATGGATGAGGTCAATAAGAAGCTGGGGCGCGGCGATCAAGCCGGGGCTATCGCGCTTCTTGACGCCTATCATACACAAGGCATCGTTCCCGATGTCCGTTACTATCAAATCCGAAATAGCATTCAAAGCGTGGATTACACGCCCTTCAAATCCTGAGGTTTATCGTTGATCTTGCCCTTCTTCGGAAGGGCTTTTTTCTGGAGATAAAGACGCCGCTTCTTTTTGAGCTTTCCGCTCATTGAGAATCCCGTCGTAGCCGGCCAGGAATTCGCCTAAAGCGACCAAAACAATCGCCACGTAGAAGTTCCAAAGCGGCATTTCTGGGAACACGATGAGCGAGAAGATCGCGCCCATAAAAGGATTGGTGGCATAAAGCGCCGTCCCCAAAGAGACAGGAAGATGGCGGAAACACACCATCATCAAAATGATCGAAACCCCATAAGCCAAGAAGCCATCGAGAAGGCCAAGCGAGATGGCTAACACGTTGCTGGAGTAGTT
>DAIQMS010000055.1:1228-5770 GCA_036788815.1 Bacillota bacterium | reverse complement strand
CTCCCTTTAAAATCATCGTCAAAGCAAAGAAGGGAATTAGTACTTGCCCTCCTCTCGTGAGCGAGCCGCTACCTGGTGCGAGGGCGGTCGAGAGAAGCAAGGAACGCCTCCCGGAGCTGCCCCCTGAAAGACGATGAGTAAGGTCGGCCGGGTTCGCCCGTCAAAGCGTCTGAGTATCCCAAGCGTACTCATAGGCCCCTATCGCGAGATGGGTGTGCGAACTAAGGTGGTACAGCGTCCAACGAACGCCCTTAGACAAAAGTCTGAGGGCTTTTCTATTGTCAAAAGCCCCCATGGATTCATGGAGGAAAATTCAAATGAAATCCAAAATCGCCGTCTCTGCCATCCTTTTGCTGTCCGTTTTATCCGCCTGCTCGGGGAAATCGACTCCGAGCCTGTCCGCGATCGAGAAGAGCGGAACCCTCGCCATCTCGACCAACGCCGAGTTCGCCCCGTTTGAGTATTACGATGGTTCGACGATCGTCGGGGTCGATGCCGATCTCATCAGCGCCTACGCCAAGTCGATCAACGTCACAGCCAACATCGAAGACATGGAATTCGACGCGGCTCTCACCGCGGTCAGCACCGGCAAGGTCGATTGCGCGATCGCCGGCATCACCAAAAACGCCGAGCGTGAGAAGACGATGGCTTTCTCCGACACCTATTTCAAAGCCAACCAGGTCGCGATCGTGAAGAGCGATTCGACCTACGCTTCCTTAGCGAGCGCCGACGCGATCGTCGCGGCCTTTAAGAAAGACGCGATCCGGATCGGGGTCCAGCGGGGCACGACCGGGGAAAGCTACGTCACCGATTCCTTAGCCGGCGACACCGTCGTCAGTTTCGATAACGGCGCGATGGCTTGCCAAGCCCTGAGCCAAGGCCAAGTCCAAGCGGTCATCATCGACCTCGAACCGGCCAAGCTCTATTGCAAGAAGATCACGGGCATCACGTATCTCGCCCCCGTCCTCACCGAAGAGGAATACGCGATCGCCTTGGGCCTGAGCAATACGACTTTGCTCGCCTCGATCAACGCCTTCATCAAGACCATCACCACCGATGGCACTTTGGACACGATCCTCGCCAAATACTTCGGGAGTGAGGCATGAAGCGAAGTCGTAAAGAAAAGATCGTGATCGCCTCGCTCATCGGGGCGGCGTTCCTCGCGATTTTGATCCTCGCTCTCGTGAACTGGGGAGGTCTCTCCGAGGCTTTCGAGAAGAATTTCTCGACCAATTACGGGAGTCTTTTGGGCACGGGCTTGCTCAATACGTTTTTGATCACCCTCGTGGCATTCGGCCTCGGGATCGTCTTGGGGACCCTCGTTTGCCTCGTGACCCAATCCGCCTCCGAGAACGTCTTCGTTTTGATCCTCAAAGAGATCGCCCGCTTCTACGTCCTCCTCTTCCGGGGGACGCCGGTCGTCGTCCAGCTCCTCATCATCTACTTCATCGTCTTCGCCTCCTATAGCGGAGACTCGCTTTACGTCGCGATGGTCGCCTTTGGCCTCAATAGCGGGGCTTACGTCTCCGAGATCCTCCGGGGTGGCATCCTTGCCGTCCCCTCCGGTCAGAAAGACGCCGGGCTTTCCCTCGGTTTGTCCTATCGTTCCGTGATGCGGAAGATCATTTTCCCCCAGGCGTTCAAAAACGCCTTCCCCGCCTTGGGAAATGAGCTCGTCACCCTGGTCAAGGAGACCTCGGTTGCCGGCTTCATCGGAACTTTGGACCTGACCTTGGCCTTCCGGAAGATCGCCAATGCGACCTATGACTTCGTCACGGTCTATCTCGTGATGGGGCTTCTTTATTTCGCAATCGTTCTTCTCCTCAGTGGAATCCTCCATTGGATCGAAAGGAAGGCTTTTTCCCATGCTAACGCTTGAACACATCCACGTCGCGTTTGAGAAGAAGACGATCCTCGACGATATCTCGCTCACGATCGAAAAGGGCGAGGTCGTCGCGATCATCGGCCCCTCTGGGGCGGGCAAAAGCACCTTGATCAAGACGATGAACGGCCTCGTCACCCCCTCCGCGGGCAAGGTGATTTTCGATGGGATGGAAATGAATCCGAAAAACGCCTCGGCGATCCGGCAAAAAGAGACGATGGTCTTCCAGCAGTTTGAGCTCTTCCCCCACTTGAACGTCCTCGAGAACATCACCTTGGCGCCCCTCACCCTCCATCTTCTCGATAAGAAGGCCGCTGAGACGAAAGCCAAGGGGCTGCTTGAGCAAGTCGGCTTATTGGGCAAAGCCAACGCGATGCCTTCGACCCTCTCGGGCGGAGAGAAGCAACGGGTGGCGATCGCCCGGAGTTTGGCCCTCGATCCGGAGATGGTCCTCTTCGATGAGCCAACCTCGGCCCTTGATCCCGAGATGGTGAAAGAGGTGCTCGACGTGATCGCCGCCCTCGCCAAAAAGGGAATGACGATCGTGATCGTGACCCATGAGATGGGCTTTGCCAAAAAGATCGCGAGCCGGGTTCTCTTCGTCGATCAGACAAAGATCCTCGAAGATGGGACGCCCGAAGAGGTCTTCAGCGCGCCGAAATGCCCACGGGTTCAGGAATTCCTGAGCAAAGTGATGGGCGTCTAAAAAAAGAAAAGGTTGCCCGGGAGGGCAATCTTTTTTTGGCTCAAATCGAGTAGAACGGGCTATCGAGGCTCAGAGCCTCGTAGATCTCGTAAGGGAGCAGGACTTCCTTTTCGAGAGAACGGTAGCTTTCTTTCGTGATCGGATGGACCAGGCTACTCATGTAGTGCTCGACGTAATCATCGAAATAGACATCGACCTCATTCCCATGGAAGTGGGCGTTGAGGTGAACCCCGTATTCCGCATTGAGATCCTCGAGGGCCTTCACGGTCTTGGCCGAAAGGAAATGAAGGCCTTCCACCTCGCGGGAGGAGGTGACGTCATGGACGGCGTCGAAACTCTCGGAATCGCTCTTGAGCCGGACAAGGAGATGGGCGTCCTTGAAATAGGAAGGGCTCCGTTTATCCTTCATGATGAGCTCGAGTGGGAAGGGATGGGGCATCGTAAACTCGAGGTAACGACCACCACTCTCGTAATGGCGCTTCCCGTCGTGCTTCGCGTAGGTATAGGCGAAAGAGAAAAAGGTCGAGCCTTTGAGCCGGCCTTGGTAATAGCTCGACATATCGGGATAGGCTTGGCTGGCGAGGGCCGTCTTGAGCGAAGAGGCCATCGTCTTCAGATCCGGATTCTTGAGATAGGCGAAATCCCGGTAATCCTCGGGGGCGAGGAAGGGGACTAAGGTCGCGAAGAATTCACTGTCGAAGCGGTTTTTCTCATGAGCCGCCTGAAGCGGAAAGAAACTGGCGGCAAAAAGAAAAACGGCTAATCCGACGCCGATCGCCACATAGCGCCAAATCGCCGCTAAGGAAGCATCGCTCCCCGCCAAGATCATCGTCAAAAGCCCGCCCAGCCCCAAAAGGAAACCGAAAAGGAGCTCTGTGATATAGCTCGCCAGCCGAGCCTTCCGGAGATCTTCAAGTCGCCCAAGCGTTTCTTCCAAACTCATAACCGCAAAGCATTATAGCCCGAATCTTTTTTGGAGCGCCGTTTCTTTTTAAAGAAGCGCTTTCTCATAGGCGTTGTAATCGAGCTGATCTTCCGCGAGCATCGACTGAACGTAACCGGCGAAAGAAAGATCGCTTTTCTTCCAGAGGGCAAAGCCTTCACTATAGAGGGACTCCTCGGTTTTCTTCCCCGCGAAATAATTGTCGTTCAGCTCCAAATAGCTCGTGACCATCGCTTCTTTTTCTTCTTCCGTATTTGAAGCGTCCGCTAGTTTCTTCCGAATCCGTTTCTCATTCGAGGACTTGAAGAAGGCCTTGCTGTAACTCGAGAAAGAAAGAAGATTCGGATCCGTGAATCCTTCCTTTTTCGCATAGCTTTCAACGTCCACCGAGGAGGTGGTATACGCAAAAGAGGAAGAGGAAACGCTCACCTTGGCATAATGGGAAGGCGAGACTACGAGCGAAGAGGTGCAAAAATCCGGAAAGGTTCCGTTATCCTTGAAATGCTGGACGTGAAGATGGCCCGAGAAATTGGCCAAGACCCCTTCTTTGACGTAGAGCTCCTCCACTTCCGAGGCGTTATAGAGCGAGGCGGAGAAATGCGGATTCTGCTCGAGGACGCTTTCGTGGGTCATCCCCACCACTTTGATCCCCTTCTTTTTCGCCTCGTCGAGCTCCTTTTCGGCCCAGCTCAAGGTCGAGTCCGGGATCCTTCCTTCGTAAAGCGAATCCCCATCCGCCGATAAGGCGAGGAGCCAAACGTCTTCCCGGAGGGGGTAGACGTAGCTCAAAGAATCCGCATCAAAGGAAAGGACGTGGGAAAAGGTCACGTCTTGGTAGATCGAAAGAAAATCCGCTTCCGAAACGTTGTCGACATGACTCACTTCGCTCCCGGAATAGGCAAAGCTATAAGGATAGTTGATGTCGTGATTGCCCGGGATGAGAAGGACGGGGATCCCCGCTTTCCGAAGGGGCAAGAGCTTCGAAGCGAGTTCTTGGTGCGAGAGCTTCTC
>DAIQMS010000055.1:0-1128 GCA_036788815.1 Bacillota bacterium | reverse complement strand
GGCGCGTTATGGCGGATGTTCTCGGTATTGGAGATTCGGCAAACCACGATCGGGCAATGGGATTTGGTCGCGATCTTGAAGCTCCCGGCATGGAACTCATGGAGCAAGCCATCATGGCTCCTCGTCCCTTCGGGGGCCAAAGCGATCGAGGCTTCGTCCTTAGCGATGTAATCGATGCACTGGAGAATGCATTTAAGACCTTGGATCGGATCGGTTCGGTCAATCGCGATGAAGCCGGCTTTGTGCATCCATTTGCCAGCCACGAAGAAGCTTTCGATCTCCTTTTTGCCCAAACTGATGATCCTTTCCTTCCGGTGGGTGAAATAGCCGAGGTGATCAAAGCTTGAAAGATGGTTGCTCACGAAAAGATAACGCGTCTTCGCGGGGATCTTCTCCTTGCCTTCGATCACCACTTTGACACGAGCGGAAAGAAGGACGATCCACAAGACGTTTTTAATGACCCAATAGGCGCCCGCTTTCGGCGCTTTGACGGGCTTCTTGAGATCGACGAAAAGCGAGACGACATAGCAATAGACGAGGAAGAGGGCGAAAAGGAGAAACCAATAGGCTGGAACAAGCAGCACGGGAACAAACGCGGTCCAAGGCATCTTCCACCACAGCGAAAAATAATACGTGATGCCACTGAGAAGAACGCTGAAGGTTAAAAGAAGATAAAAGAGGGTCATCTCGGCTCTTATTTTCCCCCAAGCCGGAAGGAAAATCACGCGCTTTACATTAACGGAAGGCTTTATAGGCTAAGGGGCTTGGGACTTTGACCGCGTTCACGAGCTCCGGATCATCATGGCAATAGCGGTTCAATAGCTGCGGGTCCTGAAGGATCTTCGAGGCGACGAAACGCTTGATGTCCTTTTTCTCAAGGCTCGGGAAACTCCGGATCATCCGCTCAAGATCCCGGTTCGTGAATCCGCCGATCGCAGCGACCGTTTCGTCAAAGAAACGGCCTAAGGGACTGGGCGATAAAGGCTCCAGGTAATCTTGGAAAGAAAGCATCTCGCTATCGATATAGGCGGCCAAGTAGCCATTTCTTTGGCAATAGCTGAAGAGGGCCTCCATCTTGGCGATGTTCTCGTCTTGGGCCATCCCGAGGATCGATTTGATCTCGACGAA
>DAIQMS010000054.1:0-5955 GCA_036788815.1 Bacillota bacterium | reverse complement strand
TTCCCGTGCCGTTTGTGTTCCTTTGTGTTTCAAATCGTTCCGGCAATTCGCCCGCAGTTGGGGAGAAAATGGGGAGAAAAATTTCTCCCCAAAAGTCCAAAACGGCGATGAATAAATTATCATTCGGGAAAAAGAGCCTTCATTTTTTGAAAACGGCAAAGACGTTTCACGGAAAAATAAGCGATAAGCGAAGCCAGAAGTCCCACCGCAATCCCACCAACGACGTCAGTCCCATAATGGACCACGAAATACAGCCGAGAAGCCCCCATCAAAATTGGAAGAAAAAGAAAAGCCCAAGAGAAACGTTTGGGATAGAAAAAGAACAACGAGAAAGCGAATGAGGCCGCTAAAGTCGTATGGCCGGAAGGGAAGGAATACCCGGATTCGCCTAAAGATCCTGCGGCTACCCACCACTCATAAAAGGGGCTTGTCTGATCAGAAAAAGGCCGAGGACGGGCGACGAGGTTCTTCATCATCAGATTGCTGAACACAAAGCCAAGGGCAATCGCGGAAAAGGCGACAAGAGCGCTCCGCCTCGTCTTTTTGAAGACGGCAAGGATGGCCAAAGCCAAGAGGAAGCCGATTCCATAGTCCCCCAGAAAGCTGATCCCCCGAAAAAACGGTCCGAAGAAAGCTCCGCCATTTTGGGCCAGCCAAGCGAAGGAGCGGCCGATGGCCTCATCGAAGGGATTCATGCTTTCTCCTCCACCGCTGCCTTTTCATCAAAATAGCGTTTGAGAGCAAAGCTGAAAATCGCACCGACGATGAAGGAAAGCACGCCCGCGACGATCATTCCCCCATCCAAAGAGGAATGGGCGTAATCGAAGGAAAGCAACACCGCCACCACGCTGCCCGCGACGAAAGAGAATATCGCCCAAGCCGTCCCCCTCGGGAATCTCCGCAGGAAAAAGGCCATGAGTTTCGAGAGGCTGACCAACCCGATCAGGACTCCGATGGCGAAAAGAGCCAAAAGCAAAAGGTTATGAAGCGGACTGCCGGCGATCCCCGAGAGCAAGCCCACGATTGGCTGATAGTAGCCCAAGATCAAAAGCACCATCGAACCGCTGACGCCCGGAACCACCAAAGCGCCCGCCCCGATGATTCCAACCAATACGATTAAGAAATAACGGTATAGCGGCATCCCCGTCGAGAGATCCACCGCCCCCAAAGAAGGGACGAAACACAGGCCGATCAAGCCGGCAAAAGGAAGGGCCAACGAGAGAAGGTTAATCCAGGAAAAGCCTTTCTTTTTGGCGGACGTAAAAAGCGAGGGCAAGGAACCCAACGTGAACCCCGAGAAGAGGGCGATGGTCGGAAATGGGCAGTATTGCAGGGCATACTTGAGCGGGAAGAACATCGCGCCGAAGCCGATGAGAAAGCCCAAGAAGATCGGCAAAATGAAAGCAAAACTATCCCGGAAACGCTTGCGGAATGAGCCGATGGCCTCGACCAATCCGTCATAGACGCCGGTGATGACCGCGACGCTGCCCCCATCGATCCCCGGAACAATGAAGGCAGCCCCAATGCCAATTCCCGAAGCAAATCGCATCCACCATTTCTTTCCCATCTTTTTTCTCCTCCTAAAAGAAAGCTCGGCGTCATCATAGCCGGGCTTCGGAAACGGGAGATTAAGCGGAGATTAACCGCAAGTAAAATCGTTAGCGGAACGAATAGCCGCCGTTCCGCACATTGATAAGATGGACGGGGTTTGCAGGGTCTTTTTCGATTTTTTCGCGCAACCGGTTGATATGGACCACCACGGTCTGGGAGTCGCCGAGGGCTTCCATCCCCCACAACCTTTCATAGAGATCCTCTTTGGTGTAGAGAATGCCTTTGTTGATCATGAGAAAGGAAAGGAGTTCGTATTCCTTGTTCTTGAGTTCGACGCTCTTGCCATCCACGCTCAGCGTGTGGCTCCCCAGATCCAAGACGATGTTACCCTCGACGAGCTTCTTCCGCTCACCTTCCCCGGGCTTGAGCCGCTCGTATTCGGCGAGGCGGGACTTGACCCGAGCCACCAAAACCGAGGGCGAAAAGGGCTTCTCGACGTAATCGTCCCCGCCGAGCCCCAGCCCACGGATCTTATCCAAATCGCCGGTCTTCGCCGTCACGAAGATGATGGGGACATCCAGGTGTTTTCTTAATTCCTCGCAGATGGCGAACCCGTCCAAGGAAGGAAGCATCACGTCGAGGAGGATCAGGTCGAAATCCCCTTGAAGCGCCCGGGTCAGCGCCTTACGACCGTCATTCGCGATTTCGACCGAAAAGCCATAGAGAGTGAGATAGTCTTTCTCAATCATGGCGATGGCATCGTCGTCCTCGGCGATCAGAATCTTTTTCATTGGCCCGCTCCTTTCAGAAAACTCATGTCGATCTCCAGTCCGCCCAAAGGACCCTTCATAGCGCTGACGGCGCCCCCGGCGTCCTCGACGATCTTCTTGACGATGGCGAGGCCGAGCCCGCTCCCGTTCTCCGGATGGCTCCTTGAGGCATCGCCCCGATAGAAGGCATCGAACAAAAGCGGCAGTTCGTCCTCTTTGACGCCAGGGCCGTCGTCATACGCTCTTAGACCATAGCGGTCTCCTTCCGCGAACAGCTCAAAAACAAGATGGCCTCCCTTCGCCGTTTTGTATTTGAGGCTATTGCCCGCGAGATTGGAAAGAACTCGGGCAAAAGAACGTTCGCCCATCGGCAGCGAGAAATCCAGATGCCCTTCCTTCTCAAGCGATAGTCCCGAACGAAGATAGAATTCGCGGTTCTCGTCCATGAACTGATCAATGGAACTCGCAGCGCTGACGAGAGGCATCTCATGGTCTTTAGGCGAGGTAACGGCGCTCATTTGACCCAAGAGCCCATCGATCTCAATCGCCTTGTCGCGGATCGTCTCGAGGTATTTCTTTTTGAGCAAAGGCGTCGCGGCCACCCCGTCGAGGATGCCTTCGGCCGAGCCCTGGATCGCGGTGAGGGGGCTCTTGATGTCATGGGCGAGGCCGCTCACGAGAATCTCCCGCGAACGCTCATCATCCTTCAGGCTTTGAATCGAGGCGGCCGTCTTCTCGCTCATCGCGTTGTACTCGGCGATAATCGGAGCGAACTCATCATCCCCATCGTAGGGGATGCGATAGCCAAAATTGCCTTTTTCGTTTTGCTTAGCCCCTTCGAGCAAGAGGTTAAGCGGCTTCTCGATCCGGCGGAATAGGCTTCGTGAGAGAAAAAGGTCGCAAAGGACAATGCTCAAAATCACTCCGAAAAGAAAAACCGAGGTGGCAACGATGAGAAGCACTTTCAGATTACGGTAAGAAAGGGCGGTGTCATTGCAAAAGAAAGCGATTCGATAGTCAACGTTCGCCGAGGTGTAGAGGGTGAAAAAAAGCTCGCGTCCGCTCAAGGAGATGAAAGCCCCATCTGTCGCTTGGCTAAGTAGCGTGGCATCCACCGCTTGGGCGGCGCCGAACTCAAAATAGGATCCGCTGGGGTCTTGGATGGAAAGCCGGACCTGGTTCGGGTCGAGCGGCGCGCAAAAAGAGGCGAGCTCCTTCTTGGGGTCGGCGTGAGAAAAGCACTCATCGACCTCTTTGGTTAGCGCCTCACGGGATTGGTAAAAGGTCTCCTGATCGAACCCTGTGCCCCCACTTTTGGCGAGAACGGAATAACCGATCCCGACAGAAGCCCCACCAACGACGAGAGCGACCGAAATCGGAATCAGAATCATGAAAAGGTTCGACGATTTGATCCGGCGGGCGATGGTCATAGCTTCATCATCCCCCATTTCCAGCCGATTCGGTAGACGGTTGCGCCCCGCGAGAGAAAGAGATAGAGGGCAAACGGCGCGCTCGTCTTTTCCTTTGGGAATTCCTTAATGGACATGACTCTATTGTAGGTATTTCCTTTCTTCGGCGGATAAACGGGGGATAAACTCGCTCAAACGATTCCCCAAAAAGCCCGTGCCGCATTGTTTAGGCACCGTTTATCAAGGGCTAAGGCTTGGTAATGCTGAGGCTTTATCATGTTCCGGCAATGGATAGGAGGCAAAGAAAATGAACAACATCATTGCGACATCCCACCTCTCGAAATCGTTCAAAGCCAAGCAAGCCGTCACCGACGTCAGCTTGGCCGTCAACGAAGGGGATATTTATGGACTGATCGGCGAAAACGGTGCCGGCAAAACCACCTTCATGCGGATGCTGTGCGGCCTAGCCAGCCCAACGAGTGGGACAATCTCTCTTTTTGGGAGCCCCGATCTCGAAAGGGGTCGGCGGATGATGGGCTGCACCATCGAGAGCCCCGCGCTCTATCCTCTTTTGAGCGGCCGGGAGAACCTTGAGGTCTACCGGCTACTTTTTGGGATTAGGGACAAGACTTTGCCGGACACTCTTCTATCCCTCGTTGGCCTAGGGAGCGACGAAAAGAAAAAAGCCAAGGATTATTCTTTGGGTATGAAACAAAGGCTGATGATCGCCATCGCTCTCATCGGCGACCCGAAGCTTCTGATTTTGGATGAACCGATGAACGGCCTCGATCCCCTCGGGATAAAGGAGATTCGCGACCTCTTGCTCTACCTCAACAAAGAAAAGAAGATCACGATCGTCATCTCGAGCCACATCCTTGAAGAACTCTCAAAAATCGCGACCTGTTACGGGGTGATCCAGCAAGGAAAACTCATTGAGGAATTCGCTGCCGCCGAATTGGAAAAAAGCGGCCGGAAATTCCTCGAGATTTCGGTCGATGACACCAACGCCGCCCTCGATCTTCTCAAACGGAACGGCTTTTCGGGCGGGGACGTCGTCGGTGGAGATAACCACATCGAACTGGCGGGCCATTTTGACGAAGGGGCCGAAATCATCGACCTTTTGGTCCGAAAAGGAATCCGGGTTAATTACCTAGCCCGCAAAGAAGACAGCCTCGAAGGCTATTTCATGAATCTGATTGGAGGAAACAAGCAATGAAGAACATCATCCGGGCCGAGTTTTATAAACTCTATCATTCGAAAACGCTGTGGATCTGCCTCACCCTCGCCATCATCGTCGCCCTCGTCATTCCCTTCGGAATCAAGGCGGCGATTTCCGCCCAAGAACCCGATTACATCGACAAGACTTGGAGCGCAATGACCGTTTATAACTACGGCCTCTCCCACCCGATGCTCACCCTTGTGATCGCTCTTTTCGTCACTCTGACGAGCGTCGGGGAATTCCATTTCGGAACGATGAAAAACTATCTCTCAAAAGGGATCCGACGGGAAAGCGTCTTCCTGGCAAAAGCCATTGTCTCCGCCTTGGGGACCACCGCCATCTTCCTCGTGTTCGAAGGCGTGCTGTTCTTGACCGCCAATGGGCTCTTCGGTTTTGATGGATCCTCTGTCTTCTCCGGAGCCGCTTTCGCCGCTTCTTTCTTCCTCGTCTGGCTATTGCTCCTCGCCTATACCAGCCTGCTCCTCATGGTGGTTTTCCTTGCCAAGAACGGGATGGCGGCAATCGGAATCAACATCTGTTTAGTCAGTTTGTTCCCAACCTTGCTCGGGGCGTTGAATTTCCTTTTCGGAAAGAGCGCATTCAAGCCAACGTCCCTTTGGCTAGATTCGATGCTAAGCGGGGCCAGCCTCTTACCTTTAAGCAATAGCGCCATCATCTTCGCAAGCGTTGGATCCCTCGGTTACCTTGCCGCGAGTCTGGCCTTCGGTATTTGGCGTTTTAAGAAGGCTGACATCAAATAAAGGGGGTTGCCCAATCCCCCTTATTTTCCCGGCCAAATGGCCGAAGAAGCCCAGCGCAAACTACATCTCGGGCCCGCCATTCCCGCTCGCGGGGATGGCCTTCAGCTGCTTGGGGCCAGTGTAGGCGAAGACGTTCCCGTTTATCCTGCCGTTCCTGTCGAGGTGCGGTTTGCGTTGTATCTCGTGCCCGTCCTCCAAGACCCTGAGGATCGATTGGACGGTTCTCTCGCTGACGTTGAGCTTCT
>DAIQMS010000053.1:0-6150 GCA_036788815.1 Bacillota bacterium | reverse complement strand
GCCTTGATACGATTCGACTTTGCCTTCATCGACGAGTTTGGCTAAAGAGGGATCGATCGGCAGCTCATCGAGAAGCGGGATTTGGTAACGCTCCGCGACTTTTGAGAGATCGCCGGTCCCGAAGACATCGATCTTCTCGCCGCACTTCGGGCAGGTGGCATAAGCCATGTTCTCGACGAGGCCAAGAAGATTCACTTTCATCATCTTCGCCATGTTGACCGATTTCTCGACCACCATGCTGACGAGTTCCTGAGGCGAGGAGACAACGATGACCCCGTCAATCGGAATCTGCTGAAAGACCGTGAGGGGAACGTCGCCCGTTCCTGGCGGCATATCAATCAAAAGGAATTCCATCTCGCCATAGATGACATTCGAGTACATCTGCTGGACCAACGAGGAAATCATCGGCCCGCGCCAAACGATCGGGGTGGCGGGGGTGTCCACCAAAAGATTCGCGGACATGATCTCGACGCCTTGCTCGGTCTTGCCCGGGAAGATGCCGGATTCATCGCCGACGGCCTGATAGCCCGCTAAGCCAAAGGCCTGGGGGATCGAAGGCCCGGTCACATCGGCATCGAGAATCGCCACTTTGTGGCCTTTTCTCGCCAAGGAAGCGCCCAAAAGGGACGTGACCATGCTCTTGCCGACGCCGCCCTTGCCCGAAATGATGGCGATCGTCTTCTTGAAAGATGACTCCTCATGGGGGTTGAGCTTCTCGATCTTGCCGCGGCTGGGGCAATGCTCCTCGTCGCAGCCATCGCATTCGTGATTGCAATTTTCTTCGCTCATAAATTACCTGCCTTGACGATTATACAAACTCGGGGAAGGAAAGTCATTGAAGACGATAAACTTGACAAGGAGAGTATGATAAAACCATGACTTGGGAATCGGTTGGAAATTTGGCGCTCGATACGCTCCTAGACTCGCTCAAAATCCTGGGCTTTGCCTTCGTGCTTTATGTGATCTTATCCTTCTTTGAGGACAAGATCGCTTCCTTATTGGAGAAGAAAAAGAAATACGGGCCTCTTTTTGGCGCCCTGAGCGGAGCGATCCCTCAATGCGGCATCTCGGTGGTCGGAGCTGACCTCTATACCAAGCGTCACTTAACGATGGGAACCTTGATCGCAATCTTCATTGCCTGTTCGGATGAGGCACTCCCGATTTTCTTCGGCTCATTCAACCAGCCGACCTGGTACATGGTCTTTCCGTTATTGGCGATCAAGATCGCCGGCGGGGCTCTTATTGGCTTCGCGGTCGATCTTTTCGCTCGGAAGGACGAAGAAGAAGTCGCCGAGCATCTTGATACTTGCGAAGGCGAGAACGCCGGGCATATCGGCTGCTGCGGACACGAGATCGAAGGGGAGGGCAAATGGCATGAGCATTTGATCCATCCTTTAGTCCACTCTCTCAAGATCTTCCTTTACGCCTATGTCGTCTCGTTCCTCTTTGGTCTCATGATCCTCGGGGTGGGCGAAGACAACTTCACGAATTTCCTCACGTCGAATTATTACCTCTCGCCCCTTTACGCGGTGCTGATCGGCTTGATTCCCAACTGCGCGTCTTCGGTTCTGATTTCCGATCTTTATCTTCAAGGCGGGCTCCCTTTTGGCGCCCTGGTCGCGGGATTGGCGGTCAACGCCGGACTCGGCCCCCTCTATCTTTTCAAGGGCAAAAAGAGCCTCAAAGAAGCCTTCCTCATCATGGGAATCCTGATCGTGAGCGCCCTTGCCTTGGGTTATGCCTTTATTTGGGTTCATTAAAAGAGTAAGATACGTTTCGTGAATTACCCCGAGAAGAAAAAACCAGCCCCGTCCAAGAGTGAGCGGACGGGCGAAGACATCGACATGCTCCACGAGAAGGAAAGCGATCCCGAATCCTCATCGGATTACGGGAATGAATCGTATAAAGATAACTATGACGCCGCTTAATCTCAAAGGCCTTTCCGTTTGGGCCGATTACAAAACTTTCGGCGACCCTCTTCAGGTCGCTTTGGACGCGTTCATCGGAGAAGCCGTGAAGAAGAATCACGAGATTTTCCGCCACGATTTCAAGGGGCTTAAGATCAAAGAATGCCAAGATTGCGGCGGCTGCTTCACTAAAGAAGTGCCCTGCGCTTATCTCGACGATTTCAATCTCATCGCTCCCGATCTTCTTCTGAGCCATGATTTGGTCATCTTTGCCGAAGGGGCTTTCTCCGATGCCCTCAAAGCGGCTTTGAGCAAGACCCGGGTCTTCGAAAGCTCGCCCAAAGAGCTCCATCTCCATAAAGCTTATTTGGTTTATCTTGGGAATGAAGAAGAACTTCAAAGCCAAATCCGGCCTTATTTTGAAGGGGTTTTCGCTTTATCGCCCGATTCGACGAAAGTGATCCGCTATCCGGAGTTCGATGAGAAATCCCTCGCGGAATTAGTGAGTTTAGCCGATCATCTATAACGTTCTGAGATAGGCGAGGATCGCCTTGGCGGCCGCCTCGTCTTTTTCAATGCTCGAGGTCTCCAAAGACGGGAAATGGACGAAAAGAGCCGGGATCCCGCTCGAAAGATCAAGGTAATAGACTTCGTTGCAGATGTAGCGGCCCGGATCGCTTGAGAGTTCGGTCTCAATTCCTTCTTTGGCGAGATACTCTTTCAAATTCGGGACATTGAAGGGACTCGAGAGCTCCTTCGGGGCGCCTTTCACGATCGGATCGCCCATTTTGCGGACGCCCTCATTATCGAGATGGATCGCGTTCATTTCGTTATAGGCTTTCGTTTCAAGCGAGATGAAGTGGCGTGAACTGGCTAATCCAAAAGAGAGGATGGCATCGTATTGTTTGATATTTTTGATGGCTTTGAACGCAGCGATGGCACCCTCGTACGAGACGGGGAGGATGACGCTGTCATAGCCTTCTTTTTTAAGAGATAGAGCGACTTCTTGGGCGGGGTTGGCGTCGTGTTTGAGGAAGGCGCCGAAGCCGGTGATTAAGATATTTTTCATAAGGATTTTTCTCCCGGCCCCCATCTTAGGAACAAAATCCGAAATTTCAATCACTATTCTTGTAACGAAGCGATAAAGGAAACATCGGCGTTAATTTGGGTCTTTTGGATGATGAAAAAGGTGTATATTGAAGGCATGAATAACGAAGAAAAACATCAGTTTGCGAAAGATATCGTCGCGGCCGAAGTCAAAAATCGGCTTTATCTCTATTCCTATATCGCCCTCATCGTCTTGGCTTTGGCCGATGTTTTGTTTCCGGCGATTTCCTTGATCGTCGATTCGACCGCGAGTAGCCGCGATTCCTCGATGGCCCTCAGTTATGTGGCTCTTGGCTTCTCGGTTGTCGCCCTTATTATGTTGGCGATTCTGAGCGCTCTTTATTTCGTCCAGCCGGATGAAGTCTCCGAGAAACGGATTCATGCGGTGGGGATTCTTCGAATTCTCCTTCGCTTCGTGGGTTTATTCTGCGGCGTCGCCCTTTTGACGTCGAGCTATTTGGGTTTAGGCGGCGGAGCGTCCGGATGGACCTATTTCGTCCGGGGTTGGGGCATCGCCCTCTGCGTGATCGAAGGCGTGATGAGCCTCTTCGAGCTCTGGAAGAATGCCTGGATCAAAGAAAACCCGGAGAAATACCTTTCGCCCGCTCATCCCTTGAGCACCGTTGAAGCCAAGAATCCGGCCCCCACGAAGAAAGAAACGGCCCAGCCTCAAGCTGCGGCTAAACCAATCGCTCAAGAGGATAAAATCATCGAAGTCGAGGAAGCCCATCCGGAGCCGAAACAAATCGCCAGCAAGAAGAAACGCAAATAAAAAAGGCCCATCGAGTAGGCCTTTTTTTGATTGTCTTCAATTCTTTTTGAGGCTGATGCCGAAGAGCTTTTGAGCGTTTCGATACATCAAGTTGTGGTAGAGCCTTCCCGGCAGTTTCGCTTTGTTCCGGAGGTAGGCTTCGTAGATCGGATTCCCTAAGGTATCGACCCCATCGATCGGGTTGTCGCTCCCGAAGAGGATTCGATCCTCGCCGATCTCGGTCAGCACTTTCTTCGCGATCTTGATGTCGACCCAGGCGGTATCGCCATAGACGTTCGGATGGGTTTTGAGCACTTCGAGAGCGGCGTGGTGGTCGCTCACGAGCTGCATATGGGCGGCGATGAATTTCAAATCGGGGTTCTTTTCCGCAACGAGGCCAAGGAAAAGCACATCGCTATAGCGGTCTTGGGCGGTATGGACTTGGATCGGCAGGTTGAATTTGCGGGCCAATTCGAGATAAGGGACGAACTTCGGGCTCGTGATTCTTAAGTGGCTCTCGTAAGGATGGAACTTGAGGCCATAGATGTATTGGCGGTTTTCTTCGATGCATTTCTCGAGGGCAGGGGTCACGACTTCGTGGTTGGGATTCACCCAAACCATCGCGCCGAAACTGCTCGGATCCTTTTTGACGAAATTCAGGGTCGTTCTTAAGCCTTGGAGTTGGCTCACGTGGTGGATCCCGTATTTATCGACGGACGGGTATTCGGAGCAATCGCAATCGGAAAGAAGGGTGAAGCCAATCAGGTATTTCTTATTCGATTCCTGAATCTGCTCCTCCGCTTCCTTGAGGGTGGGCCAATGGGCGATGTGGGCGTGGGAATCGATGATCATAAAGACTATTCTAGTCTTCTTTCGCTCTTTAAGAAGAACGAATGCCCAATTCCTTGAGGAAGCGGATGAAAATACGGAAAGACTTGCGCTTAGCGAAAGGGTGAGTAGAATTATTCGTGCCTATTGGGGTGTAGCCAAGTGGTAAGGCATCGGACTCTGAATCCGAGATGCACTGGTCCGACCCCAGTCACCCCAGCCAATAGGATTAATAAAAGCGTTCCCCGGAAGAGGAACGCTTTTTTCGTCGTCGTTTCAGGCTTTGAGGATCGCAATCGTGAGCGCGATCATCTGTTTGAAATCTTTCTCCGAGAGGTATTCGAAGCGGCCGTGGTGGTTGTAGCTTCCGGTTCCGAGGTTCGGGGTCGGGCAGCCCAAGAAGCTGAAGGTCGCTCCATCGGTTCCGCCGCGGATTGGCTCATGCCGGACTTTGACGCCCATTGCGGCATAAACTTTATCGGCATGTTCGACGGCGCGCGGGTCTTTCTCGAAGACTTCGTGCATGTTGCGGTAGTCGTCTTTGATGACGAGGTTGATCTTGGCTTTCGGGTATTTCTTGCTCAAGACCTTCTGGGCATTGATGAATTCGTCTTTCTGATGCTCAAGTTTGACTCGGTCGTGGTTGCGGATGATGTAGTGGAACGAGCAGCTTTCGGCGGTGCCGTTGAGGGCAAGGAGGTGATTGAAGCCTTCCCGCTTCTCGGTGAGTTCCGGCCGCTCTTGCGGGTTGAGCAAATCATCAAACTCGTTCGCCAAATGGAGGGCGTTCACGAGTTTGCCTTTGGCCTCGCCCGGATGGATCGAAACGCCTTCGATCGTGATGTCGGCGTGGGCGGCGTTGAAGTTCTCGTCTTCGATGATGTCGGGATCGGCTCCATCGAGGGTATAGGCATAAGCGGCGCCGAAGCGTTTCGCATCGAAATGCTCCGGTCCCCGGCCGATTTCCTCATCAGGGGTGAAGAGGATCGCGATCGGGTGGTGCTTTTCTTCGGGGTGGCGGATGTAATGCTCAACGGCGGCCATGATGATGGCCAAGCCGGCTTTATCATCGGCGCCGAGCAACGTATTGCCATCGGTCACGATAAGGCCCGTGCCGATATAGTTCTTCAAGCGCGGGAAATCGTCGGGCGACATCGAATAGGTGTCGTTCAATTGGATCGTGCTGCCATCGTAATGCTCGATGTAACGCGGCTTCACGTTGGTACCGGTTACTTCAAGCGCGGTGTCGACGTGGCTATTGAGGCCAATCGTCTCGAGGGACGGATCGCCCGGGACTTTGGCGTAGACGCGGCCATATTGGTCCATCTCCGCTTTGATGCCCATCTCGTCGAGCTCTTTGATCAAAAGCTTGCTGAGGTCGAGCTCCTTCATCGCGCTCGGGGTTGAGGTGCTGGTGTCATTGCTTTGGGTATCGATTTTGCAATACCGGACGAATCGTTCAAGGTCTTTATCCATAATTTCTTCCTTCTTCTTACGGAAGTATTCTAAGCGCTTCAACCTCTTTTGACTATATTCGTGCCTTTAAGAAGCGCTCTT
>DAIQMS010000052.1:0-6325 GCA_036788815.1 Bacillota bacterium | reverse complement strand
ATCGAGGATCAGCTCAGCAAAGACCACCAACTCCCGAACCCAATGGTCGGTCAGTTGGTAACGGGTCTCCAAATCCCTTTCTTTGGAGGAACGGATCTCATCGAGGGGCTTCACGAGCTTTTCAATGACTTCCGCCTTGTATTCGGGGAAGTCGGCGGGAAGAACCCGGTGGGGGAAAACGTAGTCATAGGTGAGGGCGAAACGGATCGCATCCGGATGGGCGATGTAGTGGTCGAGCAGAAGATTGAAGGTCTCTTCGAAATTATGATGCTCTTTCATTGCTTGGACCGTCCGAGTGAAGAAATCCTCACCCGGCAGGCTTTGATCAAGCCCTCTTTATTGCCATAGATCCGATAGATCTCGAATTCGCTGGTCCCGATCTTCTCGGCGATCTCGACCGTCGAAAAACGATAGGGGTCATAACCCGAGGCGACGAGGATCGTCGCTTGAAGGATCCGTTTTTCGAGATGCTCGCTTTTCATGAGACCTCCGCCCCGAAGAAAGAATGAAGCCCATCATGAAGCAGTTCTTTTAAAAGGGTGCGGCTCGCATCGTTCGATTCGGCTTCGCCCCGTAAGATATTCGCCGCGGCATAAAGGAGCGAGCGGAACATGGCGCTCCAAAGGACGAAATACTCCTCATCATCCTCCAAAACGAAGAAACAAAGGACCTTCTTGCCCCAATAAACCATCCGTTCATGATAACGGGCCAAGTCGGAAGCCTCCGTGCTGGCCTTGGCAAGACCCGGCAAGTAATTCAAGAGGAAGAAGACCTCTTCGGGGTGGGCGAGGAAGTAGTCGATCGCCGAATCGACGAAGACATCGAAAGAACTCTTTTTGTCGATCAAAGAGAGCATATAGGCCATCTGCGATTCATAGAGGAAGTCGCGGGCGGCTTCCAGAATCGCCTTCTTGGTCGGGAAATAGGCGAAGACCTCGAATTCTTTGATCTCAAGCGCGCTGGCGATGGCCTTGGTCGAAAACGAAAGCGAGGGGGTGTCCGAGGAACCCACCTTGATCGCCTCAAGAATGATTCGGGAGCGCAAGTCTTGCATTAATTTATTGTGTTCTCTTCTTTTTTCGGTTCAAGAGAAATCGTTTACCGAAGGCCATTATCCCCAGCAAAAACACGTTGGTTTACGAAACAAGTTACGAAATATCAGGCGAGTCGGAGCGCGATTTTCTTCAAGGATTCATCGCTGATGAGCATCGAGACATCCTGGGCGTTATGAAGCTCGGTTTTCTTCAGGAGTTTATGGAGCGAGTTGATCAGGGCGTCGCTCCCATTCGCCGCATAGTCGTAGTCCTCATCGGTCGAGCCTGCCATCTCTTCTTGTAGGAGGATCAAGACTGCTCGGCGGAGAAGCGAAAGCAAAGACGGTTCGACCCAATAGGCGTAGTGGGTCTTCGGGCTCTTTTTCTCGAGTCCCCGCATCCGGATATACATTGGCAAGCCATCTTCGGGGAGATGCCAGAGATCGACGAAAGCGTAGTCGTAGTTCTCTTTCGCCATCCCACTTGCGTAGTGGAAGGCATCCTCTTCGATGATCCGGAAATCATTCTTCCGCGGGAAGAAGGGCAAAAGGCGATTCTTGAAGAAGGCGATCAAGGTCGGATCGCGTTCGATCACGGTGATCGAACTCACGTCCTTTTTCTCGAGGACCCGGTAGGCGTAGTAGCCTAAGCCCAGGCCGAAGGTGATGACTTTGCCTTTCGCTTCCGCGATCTGGCTCTCCATCGTATTGATCTCGTGCGGGGTGACGCTCATCCAGGTCTTCCCATCCTGAGCGAGGGCCAAGAAGGGGAAGCGGCTCGAGAAATAGCCGAAGCGGGTGGTTTCTTCAAACGTCTTCGGATTGATGTCAAGCTCATCGTAGACGAAGCCCTCGTGGGGCTCATAGGCATCATAAAAAAGGGACCAGCCCTTTTCTTTATAGGCTTCGGGCTTCACGACGAGGCCATAGCTATCCTTCAAATACGGGGTGGGATCGATCGCTTGGATCGGAAGCGTTCCTTTTTGGGCATTCACCGGCGTTTTCTTATCGAGGATCGCGTTATAGCGATCCGCTTTCTGAATATTGCTATCGAGTGTCTTAAAAAGGAGTTCGACCGACGAGCGTTCAGTCGGTGCAAGAGTGATTTTCATGAGATTTCCTTAGCGTTTGTTGCCGTAAAGCGTCTTGAGCTCTTCCGGAGCGGCCGCGCCCGCCATCGTCAGGGCGCCGACGAAACCATAAATCCGGGCGCTCCAATAGAGGAGCAGGGTCTCATCATCGTGAGGATGATGGCCCAAAATCACGTGCGAGAGCGAAGTGATCGAGCTTTCGATGAAACGCTCCGCCAAAAGATCGAGGTCTTTATCGGGAACGTTCGGGTTGATCGCGCTAAAGCAAGAACAGATGGCTTTGCGATAGTCGTTCTCGACCCGCAAGACTTCCTGATAGGAGTAGTAACGGGAGTTGATGAAGTCAGCGATATAGATGAGCTGGACCGGATTCTGAAGGGCCGAGTTCACTTTTTCTTTGTAACGGAGGAAGGCTTCTTCATCGTCCTCTTTTTGAACACTGACCGGGAAGGCAACGATGTGGGGGAGGGCATTCCAGGCTTCTTCGAAAGCCCGGGTCATCAGGTTCTGCTTGGTTTCAAAGTGGGCGAAAATCACCGGCTCCGAGACATGGAGTTTCCGGGCGACTTCCTTGGTCGAGACCGCGGCGATGCCGTTCTTATAGGTCTCTTTCATGACTTCGGAAAGGATTTTCTTCTCGATGTTCTTGATGGCTTTTCTTCCCATGGCGAAACCTCGTTTTCTGAGTTCTTGTTCGTTTATTATCTCACGGGTGAGGGGGAGAGGAAACTTTTTCCTTTTCCAAAAGGTGATAGAATCCTCCCTATGGGAGACTATTTCACAACCATTCTGACCAATATGGTCATGCTCTATGACGAAAAGGGCCATTTCCTCGTTGAGAACAGGCTCAAGCAGGATTGGCCTGGCCTCAATTTCCCTGGGGGCCACGTCGAGCGGCAGGAGTCCTTGGAAGAAAGTGCGATTCGGGAAATGAAAGAGGAGACCGGACTCACCGTTTCTTCGCTTGAGGAAGTCGGGGTTTTCGAGTGGAATGTCCCCCAAGAGAATCTCCGTCACCTGGCGATCCTTTATCGGAGCAAAACGTATACGGGCACTCTTAAGTCTTCGAAAGAAGGGCCGGTGTTCTGGATCACGATGAAGGATGTCGCTTCCTATCCTTTATCGACGGATTTCGATAAGATCCTCAGGATCATGCGCAAAGGCCTCGATTGAGGGGCCTAGGAATTCCTAAGGAGCCATCGCTCCTTTTTCTTTTTCGTTTCGCTGAAGTCAATAAAATAGCCTGGCTCGGAATTAATAAGGTGTATGAAACAAGCCCTCGTGATCCCCATTTATCAGCCGAATGAGAAAGTCTTGCCCTTCTTGGCGACTTTCAAGAAGGACGACTTCGCCCTTCTTCTCGTCGTCGATGACGGCTCGGGGGTTTCCTATCAGCCGATCTTCGATGCGATCAAAGCCCTCAAAACCTTCGAGGTCCTTTCCTATCCGAAGAACGGCGGGAAAGGCCATGCCTTAAAGACGGCGTTCCATTTCCTCGCTGAGCATCACCCCGAGATTTCGGGGGTTGTGACCGCCGACGGGGATGGCCAGCACGCCTACAAAGATATCCTTGCCCTCCGCGACGCCTTGAATGCCCATCCCGACAGCTTGGTGATGGGGGTCCGCGACTTCTCGGGGAAAGACGTTCCTTCCCATAATCGGATCGGCAACCGTCTGAGCGCCCTTTATTTCCGCCTTGCGACCGGGGTGAAGCTCGGCGACACCCAGACTGGCCTCCGGGCGATTCCTTCCGCCTTATTCCCCCTTGCTCTTGAAAGCAAGGGCGAGCGCTACGAATACGAAATGAACTTCTTGCTTGAGGCAGTCAAAGAGGCCCCTCTTATTCAGGTCGGAATCGAAACGATCTACGATGGCAATAAGAGCTCTCATTTCCATCCGTTCCGCGATTCGTTACGCATCTACAAGACCCCGATCCTTTATCTTTTCGTCGCCCTTCTTTCGGAAGGCCTTGATCTCGGCTTCTTCACGCTCTTCGCCTCGATCGGCCCGAACGATGCCCTCTATAAGATTCTGGTCGCGACGGTGGGGGCGAGGCTTCTCTCGGGCGCCTTCAATTTCAGCCTTGAATACTTCCTGGTTTTTGAAAACCAAGGGGGTTTTGCAAAGAAAATGGGCCGTTACGCCTTGATCTTCTTCCTCAATATGGGATTGAGCTTCGGCTTTACCTATGCCTTCGATTATCTCCCGGCTAATCTCACCTTCATCAAGTTCGTCGTCGATTTCGTTCTCTTCGTCGCCAATTACTTCGTCGCTCGGGGCTGGGTCTTCGCCAAGAAGATCACCCATCGTAAGAGCGCCTTGCCCGTCAAGAAGACGGAGGAGGTCACCAAATGAATAAAACCGCTCGTAATGTTGTTCTCTTAGGAAGTGCTTTCGGCCTCGTCTTGGCCGGGTTCACCGCCTTCAACCTTTACGATACTTTCGTGGCGAATCACGAAGCCGCTGCCGAATACTTGGAGAGCTCTTCCACCGAGAGCACTTCAACGACCACTTCGACGAGCACTTCGACCTCAACCTCAACCGGGACGACTTCGACCGCGACGAGCACCTCCTCGCCTTATTCCTCGACGAGCGTCACGTTGGTTAGTAAGAGCGCCAAAAACGAGAATGGGGTCACCTCGAAATATTACATCGCCGATATCACTCTCCATTCCTACGATGATCTCAAAACTCATCTTTCGACCTCGTCTGCGGGTTCGCCAGGCACTGGCTACAAAGAGACCGTGACTTCTCATATTTCCAAGATCGAAAGCGCCGGCGAGACGCCTTTGGTGGCGATCAATGGCGACTCGGCCTATTACAGCACTTACCGGAAAGGCTATGTGATTCGGAATGGGCTCAAGTACCGTTCTACTTCCCAAGCCACCTCCGGCACCGGGACCACGAGCGGCGATGACTTCGCCACCTTCTCCGATGGGACGGCGAAGGCCTTCGTCGAAAGCTCGACCACGACGACCGCGCTCATGAATTCGGGCTGTTACCAATGCTGGTGCTTCGGGCCGACCCTCCTTGATAATTCGACGGTTCAGGTCACCTCGAGCGAGGACGTCTATCAGTGCAAAGGCGCCAATCAACGGACCGCGATCGGTTATCTCTCCGCCTTCCATTTCGTCTTCTTCGTGAGCGAGGGCCGGATCAATAACTCCTCGACCGATGGCTTCTCGCTTTATGAGATGGCGGGACTCCTTAAGGATTATGGTTGCGTGAGCGCCTATAACCTCGATGGCGGAGGCGCTTCCTATATGTGGTATGGCGGTAACCGGGTCAATTCGTCAAGCGACAACCGCTCGGTGGGGGACATCATTTATGTCAAAGCATCTTAAAAACCTCTATTCTAAAAACCCGCGCGCCTGGGTCGAAGCGCTCGTCTGGCTTCTCGTGACGGTGTTCGTCGTCGTTGCCAAGACGATCTATTACGCGAACGCCCACTCGCTCACCTCGCCCTGGATGGGCAACGCCTGGATCTATCCCTTTGGCGTCTTCCTTCTCGATCTGGTCTTAGCGTTCTTGGGCCAGGATCTTGGGGCTTATCCTCGTCTCGTCTTCAACGCGGGGAACGCGACGATCATCGTCTACCTCTTCCTCATGGGCGTCTACGAGATGGCTTCCAACTACAACGAGCTGACGCCCCTCTTCTTCTATCTCGGTCTCTTACTCGTGATCTTTGGCTTCCTTTGGGGCATGATCGCTTTGTTCTTAAGGAACAAAAAGAATATGAAAGCGGTTCGAGAGTAATTTAAGAAAGGCAAGGAAACGAGCCGTTAATCCTTGCCTTTTTCTTTGCCTCTAGACAAAAGGTGTCGTTTGGGGTCTTCCTTTTTCCTTAAAGAAGGCTAAAATTGCTCCCGGTAAAGGATAAAAGATTCACATGGAACTTTTCAAAAAAGCCATCGCTGAACTCATTGGCACCTGCGTGCTCGTGGTTCTTGGCTGCGGCGTCGCGGTCGCGACTGGATGCGAGGGCAATGCCGGCATCGTCGCTACTGCATTGGCCTTCGGTTTCTCGATCGTGGCCATGGCTTATTCGATCGGCAACGTCAGCGGTTGCCACATTAACCCGGCGGTCTCGCTTGGTTTCTTAGTCGCGAAGAAGATGAGCCTCAAGGACTTCTTGGTCTATTTGGGCGCTCAGTTGGTCGGCGCGATTCTTGGCGCGACCATTCTCTATTTCATTTTCTGG
>DAIQMS010000051.1:5411-7500 GCA_036788815.1 Bacillota bacterium | reverse complement strand
GCCGAATGGTTATGGCCTTCGGTGAGGTAGCGTTCCTTATCGTTTTCGTGGAGCCGTTTAAGAAACATGTTTCGCCTCCGAAGGATAAGGATGATAGCCTAGCTTGTCCAAAAGCGAGAAGCGGCTGAGAAGCGAAAGATAGCCCGCCCGGAAGGATTCCTCGAGAAGACTCGCTTGATCAAGCACAGGGTCCTTGAGGTACGTCTTTGCTTTCTCGGGATCGACCCTTGAAAGGGCAACGAGGCCACCATAAATATCTTTTTGTTTCTTGGGATGGGCAAGGGCGTCATCGATTTTCCCCACGATCGATCCCACCACCTCGTCTTTGAATGAGGGGTTGAAATGGTTGGCGAGCAAGCCAAAATCCTCAAGGCTGATCTTGGAAAGATCCGCTTTGGGGAAAGAAGGAATCGAACCGCTCTCATAAAGGAAGATCGCGTCACGATGGGTGGAGCGGCGAGCTAATAAACTCAAGTCCTCGCTCTCCTTTTCCGAAACGGGATCTTTGAAGAAATGGCGGTAGGCGATGTAATCCGAAAGCTCAAGCGAAGAAAGGAAATAGAGCTTCGCCGTCTCTTTGGCTTCGGAAAGATGGCCGAGTTTCTCTAAGAGAGAAATACCCTCACGAGGCGCGTAAGAAAGAGAGGCTTGCCGCTTGAGGGTCTCAATGAGCGCAAGATAAAGAGCCACCGTCGTCAGGGAGGAATCCTTATTCAAAAGCGGGAAGCGATTCTTCAAATCGTAAGCGGAGAAGCTTCCGAAATCGTGCTCAAGAAGATAGAGCAGGAAATCATCAGGAACGAGGGCTAATTGATTGCCAAGGAAGAGGCTATCGCGGAAGATCTCGTCCGCCACCGCCTCGTGATACTGGCAATACGTGAGAAACGCTTCATCAAAGATCTGTCCTGGGCCCCCGGCATCGAAAAGGAAGCGGAGCAAATTCTTTTTGGAGAAAAGCGAAAGGCTCTCATCCTCGAGGAAGGAAGTAAAAAACGCCTGCAAATCCCCACTCGATAGGCCAGAGGCCTTCAACAAACGAGTAGTCAGCCCCCGATAGTCGTAACGGACGAGATCGCCCAAAAGAACGTAAGAGCCGAAGTAAAGCCGGAGGGCCGCCTTCTTGTCTTCGTCCTTCAAAGCTCCAATCGAAAGAAGAAGCGATTGCCCCAGCGTGAAGAAATCAAAGTCGCCACCCCGCTTCTTCGAGTGGGCAACCGCCTCGGAAAAGGAATCAATGGAGAAGGTCTTCGGAAGCGCGGCTTTATCCTGATCGTCCAAAGCGCAAAGAACCGCCACGACGTGCTTACACGGGAATTGGCAGGGGCAATCGCAGCGCGAGGAGGTCATCTTCTTATTCCCATCGAAAGAAATCGTGACCCGGTAACGTTCGCTCCCCTCGACATAGGCTTCCACCCGCCTTGGGTCGACATGGGTCAAACTGACCCGCCCTTCGGCAAAGTAGGTTTTGCCGCGGGAGACGGTCACCGAATCGAATTGCGTTAAGTTGTCCAAGTAAGAAGGCATAATTTCGAAAATAGTATAAAACGAAAAAAGAAGCCATGCGTTTTCTTCTTTCAAAAGAAGCCCATCATCGAAAAAGCATTATCTCCGAGGGGTCGATGATGCTATCCTAAGTAAAAAGGGGCAAAGATATGATTGCTAATCAATGGTATGCGGTTCTCTCGTCGAAGGAGCTCAAGAAGAAACGCCTTTTGGGCGTGACGCGCTTCGGGGAGAAGCTTGTCTTCTGGCGGAAAAAGGATGGCACGATCGGCTGCATCGCGGATAAATGCTGCCACCGGGGCGCTTCGCTTTGCACGGGCAAACTCGTCGGGGGCAAAGTCCAGTGCCCATTCCATGGCTTTGAATATGATGTCACGGGCAAAGTGGCTTTTATCCCGGCGAATGGCAAAGCCTCACCGGTCCCGGAGAATTTTCACGTTCGTTCCTATCCCGCGAAAGAAAAAGGCGGATTCGTCTTTGTTTGGTATGGCGATCCGGCGAAGATGACGCCCGAGATTCCGTTCTTTGAGGATCTCCTTCAAGGCTTTCATTATGCGGAGAGCAAGGAAGTCTGGGGCGTCCACTA
>DAIQMS010000051.1:0-5311 GCA_036788815.1 Bacillota bacterium | reverse complement strand
ATCTCCTTCAAGGCTTTCATTATGCGGAGAGCAAGGAAGTCTGGGGCGTCCACTACACCCGGGCGATCGAGAATCAACTCGATGTCGTCCATCTTCCTTTCGTTCACCGCACGACGATCGGCCGCGGCGGCAAGACCGTGGTCAATGGACCTTTGGTCACCTGGGAAAACAATCGGATGACTTATTACGTTGATGACGTCCTCGATCAAGGCCAAAAGCCTTTGGCAGCCAAGGACGTTCCGGATTTCGACAAGAAATACAGCCTTCAGTTTCAGATGCCCAATCTTTGGCAGAATCGGATCGCTCCGAAAATCCGCGTTATGGCCGCCTTTGCTCCAATCGATGACGAGCACACGATGATCTACATTCGTTTCTATCAAAAAGTCTTGCCTACCCCGATTTTGGGATCGCTTATGGTTCATCTGGGCAATACCGCGGACCGGGTGATCCTCCATCAGGATCGGCGCGTCGTTTTGACCCAACTTCCAAAGAAAAGCGAGCTTCAGATGGGTGAGAACCTCGTCCAAGGGGATGCCCCGATCATCGCTTATCGGATGAAGCGCGACCAGCTCAAAAAAGAAAACGACCAGCCAAAACCGGCCGTCAAATAATCGAAGCCTAAAAGCTATTCGTCAGGCAGCATTTTTTTGATGCGCGGAAAATGAATCATCCAGCGAACAAGGTAATACGCCGCAACCGCGGCAAGGCCCCCAACAAGGATCCCACCGAAGACATCGCTTGCGTAATGAACCACGAAATAAATGCGAGACGCACCCATCAATAACGGAAGCAAAAGGAACGACCAGCTCCACTTTTTCGGATAGGAAAGAAATAAGGAAACGCCAAAGGCGGCGGCGATCGTCGTGTGGCCCGATGGGAACGAATAGCTGGATTCGGAAAGAGATCCCGCCGCCTGCCACCAAGCGTGATAATCCGTCGTGGTATCGATGAAGGGCCTCGGACGGGCGACCACATTCTTCAAAAGAAGGTTTCCGATCAAAAAGCCAAGAATGATGGCGAAAAGAGCCACCGCCCCCGACTTCCGGGTTTTCTTGAAAATCAAAAGGACCAAGGACACGGCGATAAAGAAGACGCCATAGTTGCCCATCAAGGTGATTGCGTAAAAGAAGGGGCTCCAAAATCCGCCGGCGCTTTGTTGGAGGCTGGCAAAGAAACGGGCGAAGGCTTCATCAAATCCGTTCATCGGGGCGCTCCTTCCTTTCGGTAAGAAACACTTTATAGCAAAACGACAGGAGAAGCGATGAAAAGAAATGAGAGCTTCTAGATCAAAGAACGGTCAAAGAGGAATTGTAATCGAAAAAGCCTGCGGAATTCGAGAAATAAAGCGGATATTGCTCTCCTTTCCCGATTCTTTCGGAAGTCGACTTTAAGGCACCGCCTTGATACTCCTCAACGAACGAATAAGCGCGAGAAGAAGGAAGAACGAGGGAAGAACGATCAGTAGTTGCAGTAACCACTGTCGTGCCCAGCAAAGCATCGGAGGCATCGTAACTCTTGATCTGATAACGACTAGGATTAACCTTCTGCTTCACGAGGAGATCGTAGCGGATGGTAAGATAACCGCAGCGGACATCCAAATTCGGCAAGGCGCCATAAAGAGAAAAGGACATGTCGCCCACCAATGAACTCGTTCCAGGAAACCCAGATTCGAATCCGTCGGCCATATCGAAATACCCGGTGTCCCATTGGTTGGAAAGGTCGTTGAAATACGACCGAATCGTCGTCGCACCTAAAACGGACGGATCAAAGGCGATTGCAATACTTGCAGAGATCTTTCCCGAACTCACCTGGCCTTTGTAGGAATAAAGATTCTTCGCCTCGAAAACAAAGGCCCGCTCGAAGAACGGAAGGCTTTTGGCCTTATGTCCCTCACCGTCAGCTTCGGAGCCATTTGCTATCTTGCCTATACGGCCCGGCTTTTCTATTTCCCGAAAATCGATGCCTACACCCTCTATGAGGGCCTCGCCATCGCGGTCTTTGCTTTCGCTGATCTTATTTGGGCGATTCGGAATCTCATTAAGGAGTGGAAGAAGAATAACCTTGTCATGATTGGGCTCAAATGCGGCAGCCTTTCCAATGGGCTCTCGGCGATCGTCCTCGCCCAAATCGCCATCTTCGCCTTCACAAATCCCGGCGTGGATTACTCTTTCGATAATGCGATCGGGGGCATGGTCTTCGGCGGGATGGATCTTTTGATCGGACTTATCATGGTCATAATCTACTTCCGAGAACGGAGCCGATCACCAGTTGCGGAAGAAAAATAGCCAGCAATATCACGAAATCGATCTCTTTTGTCAATAAAACAGAAAGCGATTCGCCTAAGAGACGTTTTCAAATGGACATTTTCACCGTTTTTGTCTCTTTGAAAACATTCTTTCTTGCTTAAGTGGACAAAAAAAGATCCCGCACCCATTTAAACTGCATCCAAACTTTGGACTAAATCAGGTTGGATTCCAAATAGGCCGTCATCCATTTTTTCGAAAGGAGATCGGACGGCGAAATGAGGCTAGCCGTTCAGATCGCCCTTCTTGTTCCGGCCTAGAAAAGACAGGGAGCAAAAAGCACAAACCTCACGCGACGGAAGCTCTACTTAGTTCGCTTCTCGCACCACACCGTCGTGCTGTGCTTGATTTTGATCACGTAATGGCAATTGAAGCAGTTGTGAGTGCCGGCTGTAACACTGCTAAACCAATAAGACAGCACAAACATAATGCAGACACTATCGGGATTGACGCGCTCATACTTCTTATCGAGCGTCTCCGTCTCAGAATCGCAGCTTCCGCCCGAGACATTGCTGAGCTCGGCTTCGGAAAGCTCACGCTCAGAGGAATGAGCTTCAGCAAAGATCTTCTCCGCGGTCGAATCGCTAATCTCGATTCCGGCGTCATGCGCCATCTTGGACAGCTCTTCGACTGACTTCGCAGCTTTCGCCTTAGCAAACTGTTCCCGATCCATAGGAAGATCCTCCTTTTTCACTGAAGCTGATACTCTATAACTTTATTTTACTGGAATTAGTCTTTGAAAAAATTATTGTTTTTCACTATGCTTTTTACCTGATTTTCGAAAGAATGTTTCTTTGCAAATAAAATAAAAAACCTCCTTGTCTACAATCACATCATCCCCGTATACGAAGGAATGTGTGACTGTCCACTTAGAGGTTAGCAGTTCATTAGCAGTTCACTTATATGCCGTTTGTGTTTCAAAGCGTTGCAGCAGTTGAGGAGAAAGTGGGAGAAAAATTTCTCCCCAAAAAACCTACGATTACGGAATTTGTTTAAACCAACCTAAATGCTTTTTCAACTAATGCCAAGGTTTCCTCGATGGTTCTTGCTTCATCTCTCACGATAACATTAAAACCCGAATTCAAAAATTTATTGTAGGCATCAACCGAGTTTACTTTCTTCAAACATTCTCTAAAATTGTCGAGCGCTTGTTCGGGATGATCCTCTTTCATCAATAGTTGAAACAGGAATTGTTTTTCTCTATCGGGACGTTCAAAGAAACGTCTTACCGAGATGTCGGGGTCTGCAAGCATAATCAAAACATGGTCTTTGTCGGAGATTTTCCACAATGTTTCTATCGAGATATTGGTATCGACAAATACTTTCTTGCCTTTTTTGGACACTTCATCAAGGATTCTTAACTCTAAAATCGTGCATTCCTTTATGCATCCATCAATCCAAGCACTGTACTCCTCAGGCGTTCTACGAATAAAATCACTCCAATTTGCCAAATCTCTTGTATAGGTTAGGCTAGGAAATTCGCGGGCATCCAAACCGTCAAGCAGCGCATCCTGATAGTTTTCTTCGCAGGCAATTCCACCATATTTTTCTGCGAGTGCCTTAACCATGGTGGATTTCCCAGCATACGCCGTTCCATTAATGAAATAGACATTTTCAAATTTCATAGCAAATACCACCCCATGAAATTCTAGTTTGCTGGCCCAGATTATTTTGATAACTAGGCCTGGGCGGATATCTCATTTGATACCTTATTATGCCATACTTGGATTTGATTTAGGGCCATTGTGTAAAAAAGATAGGTCTAAACACAATTCAAAGTAAGAGCAACTTTCGGCCTCGCTGTTCGTTTGTTTTCTCCCCAAATCCGCAATGACGAAATCAGTACCACCTCGCCACAGAAAGGCGCTGAATTAACCACTGAATTATTCCCATCGGGGAAGGCCTCACATCTCCGGACCATCATTCCCCGACCCAGAGGCGGGCTTCGGATAATTTGGGGTATGATAAGAAGGCAAAGAAAAAGAGGAAATTATCTATGGCAAAATCAGTTGTTGTCATAACGGCGAGCTATCGCCAAAAAGGGAATTCCGCCCAGCTCGCGGATCTTTTGGTTTCCGATTTGGCGAAGAAAGGGTGCGAGGTCAAACGCTTCGACACCGCCTTCCTCAAAGTCGGCGAATGCCACCACTGCGACCAGTGCTACCAAAAGGGCAAGGCCTGCGTCTTCGATGACGACTTCAACGCGATCGCCGAGGCCCTCGACAAAGCGGATGACCTCGTCTTCGTCACGCCCCTTTATTGGTATTCCTGGCCCAGCTCGATCAAGAACGTCATCGACCGGCTCTACTCCCTCTATTGCGGGAAGCATTTGTTCACCGGCAAAAAAGCAGCCCTCATCGCCGTCTGCGGAGATTCCGCGGAAGGGGACCCTGCTCAAGGTTTGATTTATTCTTTTGATAAAACAATCGATCTGATGGAGGGCGAGATCGCCGGCCACCTCGTCTTCTACAGCATGGATGAAAAAGACGCGCTCAAGAACGCCTTGAAGAGCCATCCGCTTACGGCGATTGAAGGCAAACTCTTAGCCTAATGACGAAGAAGAACAAAATGCAATGGCGATTCGACCGATGCTGACAAGCTTTCCAAGGCTTTGGGCGTCCCTGTCGTCGGAATCCCCGTCAATCCACAGGGAGAAAATTGAAACAAAAACGGCATCCCAGACCCACCTCATTTCCGCAATGGACAAACTTTTGGCGAGAAAAGAGCGAGAAAATGCCCTTTTTCTTTACATTTAGAGACTCGAAATTTCCAAATTTCTTCCTTAACAAAGCAAATAAAAAACCGATGCCATCGTAGCATCGGTCAATTCTCGTTTTGGTGCCGCCTTCCGGATTCGGACCGAAGACCTACTGATTACAAAGGCGGTCTGGGGCCATGCGGTTGTGTTACATAGCGTTCCAAATCGTCCCTTTTCTTCCCATCGGATGTGGGTTTCCCGTGCCGTTTGTGTTCCTTTGTGTTTCAAATCGTTCCGGCAATTCGCCCGC
>DAIQMS010000050.1:1699-7751 GCA_036788815.1 Bacillota bacterium | reverse complement strand
TTATTTTTACTCTTGAGGGTCGGGAGTGATCCCGGCCTTTTTATGTTATAATGCCTTTGTCGAACAGGGACCCCCATCACACCAGTTTGGGAGGCCCTTTTACTTTAGCAAGAGCAAAAGGACGATGGCTAACAGCATCGCGATGACGCGGCGGTAAAACGCCTCATTTTCGTTTAGCTTCATAGGCATCACCCCCTTTCCGGGGGCGCGCTGTTCGACTGGTCGAGCGGCTCGGCACGATGCCGTCCCCCCCGAAAGGGAGGAGGGAGAAACGACCCAATCCCCCTCACTATTCCATAGACAAGAAAAGGGGTTTTGAGCCCGAGATCTTTTTCAATCAACGTTTTTTTAAAAAAGAAATCGTTTTATAAAATCCTTATATCTAATTGTAAAAATACAGTTTTTTCGTTCGTTTTTTGAAAAAAAGATGGGCACGATTCTTAACAACTTGTCTATAGATATGTGAAAGGAGTTCGCATTTCAGGTTGAAAAAGTAATAAAAGTATGTAAAGTATTACTTTAGAGGCATTGCTATGGACATCGAAACAGAAAAAACGACATCAAAAGGACAAGTAACAATCCCTTTGAAAATTCGAAAGAATTTGGGAATTTTGCCCGGTGACAGTGTCGCCTTTGTTCAAGACGGTGAAAAAGTCTATCTTGTCAAAGGAACGCTCGAAGCGTTGGCTCACCTTCAGAATCTTTTTGCTGGAAAGGCCGAAAAGGCAGGCTTAAAAACTGAAGATGATGTCGTCCGATTTAGCAAAGCCGTGCGATCTGAATTGGCCCATAAAAAACCTTGATTATTGCCGTTGATACTAACGTTTTGCTTTCTAGTCTTCTCTTGCGTTCGCCTACTGTGACATCTGCCTTACTTCTAGCGTTTAAGAATCATGATGTTTATCTTTCTGATTTAGCTATGACTGAATTCTTTTTTATTGGAGAGGAAAAATTTGGGATTAAGAAAGATTCCTTATCCCTTTTGTTCCGATCATTGCCATTCAACGTGGTGGTTTATGAAAACGGCGATGATCATCTCGTTCCTTGCCCAATTCGCGATCCGTTGGACATCCCCATTGTGGCAACCGCGATAAAAATCAATGCCCAGGTCTTGCTGAGCGGAGACAAAGACTTGGCTGGTCTAAAAATTGGAACGCTTACAGTCATGCGGCCTCGAGATTTCCTTGATTCATTTGGAATGGAATCGGCAAAAGAAATAGAAGGAGGCCGGAAATAGCTTATTCGGCTTTGCTAAAGACGATCCGATCATAGGCGTCGAGCGAAAGCTCGTCGTCTTTTTGGATCGCGTCTTCGTAATAGTAACGTTCCTTCATCTCGCTATCGGAATAGCCGAGGGCGGAGTTCATCTTCGCGTAGAGCTCTTCTTTGGCCATCGGCTTCTTGCCTTTGAGGAAGCTCTTCATCCCGTTCGCGATCTCCGGGTAGGGGATATCCTCGGGGTTTCGGCTTTCGCCTTTCGTGGGGTCAAACGGACGGAAGAGGTAGGGGTTTTTCAAGGAACTTCGGTAGAAGAAGTCATTCTCTTCTTTGATTCCGGGCAAACGAAGATGCTCGACGAGGCTCGTGAGCGCTTCGCCCGCTCCTTCGGGGATCAAGGCGTTATTCGCCAATAAGGCCAAGCGGCGATAAAGAAGCGCTCCGTTGATCGGCCCTTCGTTTTGGATCAAGGAAAGGATCTTATTGGTCAACACCCGCATCTCGACGTGCCGATAGAGCACGCCCCGCTTGAGAACGAGATAAGGCGAGACGATGCTCCGATCCTGGACGTAGGCCTCGCTTTCGGAAGGCTCTTCGTTCACGGGCTCTTCCTTTTTCGGGGCGATGTCTTTCGGGGCGTCTTTGACGTTCGTTAAGGGCGTCGCGGGGTCCGGGGCGATGCTGATCTCCTCGGGCGTGCCTTTTTCCTTTTTGAGGATGCTTAAAAGGGCGAGGATCTCCTCTTGGATCCGCTCCGGGTTCTTGAGGTAGCTTTCGGCGTAGAGCCGGTAGTAGCCCCAGCCCATGAGGCGGAGCTCTTCTTCCCGGAGTTCATCCCGGTCTCGCGAGGTCAGGGCCTTCTGGAAAAGAGGCCCATCGCTTTCGATGGCCAATAGATAATCCTTCGCGCCTTTTTCTTTGACCGCGAGTTCGATCCGGCCTAAGGAATCGCCATAATGGAGCTCGCCTTCGTAGCCTTGGCTCCGTAAGAAAGATAAGAGGTGGTTGAGGAGCCCATCCCCTTCGAGCGAAGTGGGGAAGGATAGTGGGGTGCCTTTTTCGGCGTAAAGAAGGTAGGCCTTGAGGAGTTTGACCCCTTCGGAAGGGGTCTTCGTCTCATCGAGGTCGGAGGCCTGGAAGGAAGAAAGGACTTCGAGGGCGTATTTGGCCCGGGTGATTGCGACGTTGAGGCGCCGTTCGCCCCCGATCGCGTTAAGCGGGCCGAAGCGCTGATAGAAATGGCCGCTTTCGTCTTTGGCGTAGCCGATTGAAAGCAAAATCACGTCCCGCTCATCGCCTTGGACCGTTTCGAGGTTCTTGACGAAGAGGGGCTCTTCTTGCCGGGCGAAGAGGGTCTTTTCAAGGCTTGCGTCTTTTTCACGGAGCTCATCGATCGCGTCATAGATCGCGTCTTGCTGGGATTCGCTGAAGGCCACGATGCCAAAGGAACGCTCCGGGTACTTCTTCGCGAGGGCGAAGAGGAGGGCGGCCGTGGCTTTGGCCTCGAGCGGGTTATTCCGGCTCTTTTTGAGATAGACGCCTTCTTTGATGTAGTGGGCGTGGACCCCGTTTTCCGGCCGCTTCGAGGGATTCGGGAAGGAATAGAGCGAGGAATCGTAGATTTCGTGGTTCGAGAAAGCGATCAGGCTCTCGTCCTTGCTCCGGTAATGCCAAAGGAGCCGTTTCGAGGGGAAGGCCCCCGAGGCGAGATCGAGGATCGATTCGTAGTCTTCATTGTCTTCGGAGTAGTTTTCTTCATCGTCGGTCGCCTCTTCATCAAGAGCGAGGAAAAAGCTCGTGGGCGGGAGCTGATGCTCATCGCCGACGATGATTGCTTCTTTGCCCCGGTAGATGGCTCCGAGGGCGTCTTCGGGGAAGATCTGGGAGGCCTCATCGAAGACGACGAGGTCAAAGGAGGCGTCCGGGGGAAGATAGGTGCTGACCGAAAGGGGCGACATGAGGAAAAGGGGCTTGAGGTCGCTCACGGTCTTGAAGTAATTCTCCAAGAGGTAGCGGGTCGGCATGAGCTTCCGTTTCTTCTCGTGCTCGTGGAGGATCTTGCTCACGACGGGGTCCGCGTTCCGGTTGAGGGCGGAGGGCCGTCCTTCCGAAAGCCGCTCGGCGATCTGGTGGCGGCTGATTCGATATTGGAGCTCATCGAGCTCTTTGTAGTGGGCGATGAGCCCATTCCGTTCGTCTTTGGAGAAGTGGGCCAAGAGGGGATCGAGCGAGGCTTGGTAATAGATCTCTTGGAGCAGGGTGTCTTTCTCGTAGGAGGCACTTAAGAGGCTGAGGGACAATCCTTTGTCGAGATAGGCGTTCAGGAACTCGAGAAGCGAGGCATCCTGGATCTCGTGGAGTAAGAGCTGGCTCTCCGCATGCGATTCAAGATCGTGGGCCATCTGGAGGGCGAGATCGGCATCCTTTTTGAAGGAAGCGGCATCCACCTCCGGATAGGCGGGGTATTTGTGCGGATAGTAGGGAAGAAGCAAGGCAAGCGGCTCTTTGAGCGCGAAGAGAAGCGGCTCGAGCGCGTCGGCGATCGCCTTGAGCGCCTTATGGAATTCCTTGCTCGAGGTTTCCGGGTGGAAATCCTCTTCAAAAAGGTCCGATAAAGAAGCCTCTTCGTAAGGCGAAAGGGCACTTAAGAAAGCATCCCAATCGGTGGAAAGGCCATCGAGATGGGCGCTAAAAGGCGTGAGGCTCGGTAAAGAAGCGAGGAATTCCTCCTCGCGTTTTTGAAGGGATAGCCCCTCAGCGAGGAGCTGGACTTTCTCTTTCCGAGAACGCCCGCCAAGGACGTTCCTTTCAAGGAGGGCCTTATTGGCTTTGGCTTCCGTCTTCAAGAGGCCAAGGAAGCCATAGCCCTTTTTCTCTTGGGCTAAGAGCGTCACGAGTTCCTCTTTCGTGCTGGTGAAGTGGAGCTCTTTCTCCAGCCGTTTCTTCTCTTCATTGATCGCGAGGCATTCCGCTTTTTTAAGGGTGAGGGCGTCTTTCCATTCTTTCCGCCTCTTCCGGGCGTAAAAAGAGGAATCCTCATAAAGAGTCCCGCTCGTCGAAGCGAAGCGGACGAGGGCATCGGCTTCGCCAAGGCTCGTGAGCTCCTTCTTAAAAAGCGCTGAGGCTTCTTTAAGAAGCGGCAGAATTTGGTTTAAGGTTGCCGAGGAGGTTTCGAGCGAGGAAAGGAAGCTGGCTCTCTCTTCGTAAGTGAGGCGGGGCAGCTCTAGGTCCTTGAGGGCCCATTTCCGATAGTCGTTCCCAAAAAGGGCGGCGTAGGGGAGGTAACGCTCAAGAAGAGCCAAATCCGCCAGGTGCTCGTCTTTCGTATAAGAGGAGACGCTCTTGCGGACATAATGAAGCGAAGGCGTCCCTTCTTTTTGAAGATAGCTATCGATCAGCTCGTAGAGCGAGCTCTTCCCGAACGAGGTTGGCGTTTGGATCGCTTTCGCGTAGTCGTCGAGGGCGTTCCGCGATTTGATCAGTTCGTCGATATCGTCTTTCTCTTCTTCGCTCAGGGTGGTCTTGTAGGCATAGAGGCTCTTGGCGAGCTCGCTATAAAGGGCCCGTTTATCGGACTTATCGCTATGGAGCTCGAGGGCGAAATCGGTCAGGTTGGCTTTCTTGAGGTTTTCATAGACGACGTTGAGGGCCGCCAATTTCTCGGAGACGAAGAGGACTTTCTTCTTGTCGTGAAGCGCCTCGGCGATGATGTTGGTGATCGTCTGGCTCTTGCCGGTGCCCGGCGGGCCTTGGAGCACGAAGCTTTCGCCTTTTTTGGCGAAGGCGATCGCCTGGAGTTGGGAGCCATCGGCCGAAAAGACGTTGTGGAAGGCGTATTGATCCAAAGAGGACGGGCTCTCGGGGCTATTTTCGAGGGGCGGAAGAGCGCTCCCATCCCCCAAAAGGGCTTGGATCAACGGGTTGGCCAAGGCGGTCTTGGCGTTATTTTTGAGATCGAGGTAAAGGCTCATCTTCTCGAAGGCGAAGCTCGAGAGCTCGACTTCCAAAAGATCGAGGGTCCAGCCCAAGGGGGCGATGAGCGGCAGGATCTTCTCGGCGTAGGGGGCAAGCCCTTCATCGCTATAGGAGGGGAGGCTCAATCCGAAAGAGGTCGAAGCAAAATAGCTGAAGGTCGGGTTGAGCTCGATATCCTCGCTCGCGGCCTTTAAGGCATAGCCTTTCGAGGGGGTTCCCCCTTCAAGGGCGACCGGCAATAAAAGGAGCGGAGCCTTATAGGAGAGATGATCTTTGGGATCGACGTAATGAACGAAAAGGAAGGCGAGGTAAAGGAGCTGAGTCCCTTGCTCGGAAAGGGCGCTGGCGGCTTTGCGCTGCAAGGCTTTGAGCACCTTGCCATTCGGGGTGGATGCATTGAAGAACAAAGCGTTGGTCGAATTGCTTTTCTTTTCGTAGGCGAGTTTGACGTCTGCCTCCGTGGGGTTCTTGCCCTTTTCGTAGAGGGGGTCATCCAAGAGAAGCTTGACGCCCAGAGTGGAGGTCGGGAGCTTTTCGAAGAGCGTGGCGGAGGAAGGCGAAAGGAGCTTCAGGCTCCCGAAGCGTGAGGGGGTGAAATAAAGGAGCCGATTCCGTTTCCCGAGGTCGAGCAAGCGTTCGGCGAATTTAGCGAGTGAGATCTTTTCCATAGCAAGACTAGGATAAGGCGAAAACCCCTTCCTCGGTTATCCTTTTTTTAAACTTTTTTCAGGGTCGCGACGCTGTCGAAGGAATCGGCCCCCTTTTCTCAAAATCCCCGGCAAAAGCCGCTTGCCTTAAGAGGAGGGGATCAGGCGCTTACGCAGCCATAACTTACCGAGAGATAGGCGATCCGGGTCGA
>DAIQMS010000050.1:0-1599 GCA_036788815.1 Bacillota bacterium | reverse complement strand
CGTAATCGTCTTCGTGTAGTTTGTGGGTGTATCCTCCGCTAAAACATGGGAGGAAGGACCGGCCAATGCCACGCCTAGGACCAGGAAAGCAGCCAAAGAAAAGCCGAGCGGCGCGAACGCTTTTTTCGGAATCATTTTTTGGACCCCTTTGTACCTTAACCATACGCCTAAGGCCCTAGGAAGAGCAACAAAAAGAGATACAGACCTGAGCTTAAGATTTTCTTTAAGGGATCCGGAATAGCTTTGGAATCCTCCTTTTTCTTAAGGAAACCCGCTCTGAAAGAAGCGCGAGGAGGGGGAAGCCATGATCACGAGAATAAAAAGAGCGGCTGTGAGGCCGCTTATGGGGTATAAAAAATGTCAGATCATTTGCTTAGGGGCTAAGACAAATGAAACTGACGTTAACAATGATAGCGGACTTTCAAGAAGAATACCAGTATCTGATACAATATTTACAGAAAAGAGGGGCCTCCGCCCGTCCTCGAATGGGCGAAGATAGCGAGAAGGACGGGACATCTCAAATAATCGAGGGGATTTTGTTCCTTTGGGAAGCCATCCACAAGGCCAGTTGCAGGGGAGAGGAAACGTCCGCTATAATGAAGCTGTCGAACAGGACCCCCCATCGCACAGGATTTCGGGAGTCCTTTTACTTAATTAAAAGTAGAAGGACGATGACAAGCAGCATGGCGATCGCCAGCTGATAGAATGCGGCGTTCTCGTTTTGCTTCATAGGCACCACCCCTTTCCGGGGGCGCGCTGTCCGGCTGGTCGTGAGACCCGAAGTCGGGAATGTGGCTTTGGCCTTTGGCCTCAGCCGGAATGAAGTCTTTTTCAAAAACGCATTGGTTTGAAATTGGCCGATTTGGCATTGGAAGGAAGAGCCGCTATAATCGAAGGGTCGAACAGGATCCCCATCGCAATGGTTAGGTGGTCCTTTTTAGAAAAATTAAGAAAGTCTTTCGTTGAGGGCCGGGGCCTCCGGCGTCCTTGCGGGCGGGGGAAGCCTCGGCTATAATAAGGCTGTCGAACAGGGACCCCCATTGCACAACGGGAGGTCCTTTTACTTAATTAAAAGTAGAAGGACGATGACTAATAACGTTCCGATGACGAGCCAATAGAATGTCTCGCGTTCGTTTCGTTTCATAGGCACCACCCCCTTTCCGGGGGCGCGCTGTCCGGCTGGTCGTGAGACCCAGCGTTCGGATGAAGCCTCAAATCGATTGAGGCAGAAGACGGGATTAAGGAAGGGGCCGGCCCCGAGCTTGTGAGACTCGGGCGCCGGCCTTTTTCTCTCCGAAGGGGTATCGGGGAGAAATGAAGGAATGCGATGGAGTTCCTTCACATAACCTATAGACAAGAAAAGGGATTTCATGCCCTATCAAAATTTGAAGTAGAGACGCTCCGACGGGGGATTGTCGACTTTATCGGAATAAATCCGGTTTTGTAAAAGATGAAAAAATCCCAAAAAGAAAAGAATGTCTTCTTTCTGGGGCATATAAAAACCAGCGGTCTGACTTTAGGGGCAAAGCAAGATCCGCTGGCTTTTGAGTTAGTCTTAGACGTTGGGAATTCGATCGACAATGCTTTAGGGGCAGCGTC
>DAIQMS010000049.1:0-7760 GCA_036788815.1 Bacillota bacterium | reverse complement strand
CTCACATAATCCATAGGCAAAAATTCTTAAAGCGTGCCCCTAGTTTTTAAATTTTTAAATGACCCCATGCGTGGTGTTGGTGATGCATTAAACGTTTTTAAATGGGCTTGATTAAAAAACTTCCCTCAGGATCTGACGAAGGATTCTTTCGCCGTTTTTAAAATGGCCAGCGTATTCCGCGATCTTGTTCGAATCCAAGGAATCCGCGATCGCCCGGTAGTTTAGGATGATTTCTTTGTAATAGTCATAAGGGAAACGCTTCTGGAGCCGGATGAGCTCGATCAGAAGCCTTTCTTTGTCGTAGATCCGGATAATTTCCGAAGATAAATCCATTCCTCGTGGTCATGAGAAATGTCATAGGCCTCAATGAAGCCTGAGTCTTCGTTCCCTTTGCTTATGTCAAAAACAGAGATATCAGGATAATTGCTCTTGATGAAGAGACTGATGAATTTTTTGGCGGTTTCGAGCAACGCAAAGCTCCCCAACGTTCCTTTTCCTTGTGTGACGATGAATTGGGCGTTTTTCCAAGGTGGGGTTTTGACGAGGGGAAAGGGCCGAGCGCTGGCGTCTTGGAAGAGATTGCTTTCTTGATTGTTGTATTGGTCGTAGGCCCGATTGACACCGGCTTTTAGACGGTCGAGTTTCAGATGGGGAGAATACTTCTCTAGGCCTAGGACGAAGCTCACGAGGCCCACCCGCCACGTTTCGGTGTCCCATTCCTCCTCGTTGGCGGGGCGGTAATCCTTTTTGTGGGGCAGCTTCTTGCCGTAGGAAAGGTAGATTGAGGAATCCTTGTTAATGTGGTTGTCGAAAGGTGAGATCCGGAACGCCACATCGACAACGCCCTTTAAGTTGTAAAACCAAGAGCGGTAACTGTAGTTTTCAAAGTACCATTCTGGCAAGTCTTGAGCGGTGAGAGAAGTTCGCCTTCCTGCGTTCCGATTGGCCAAGAATCGATCCTCATCCTCAAGTGTGTAGAGAGGCAATTTGGCTTTTTTGCTGCCAACATAAAGCGCGGGAATCTCAAGGATGTCGTTATAAAAGCAGCGGAATTTCGAATCGACTCTGAGGTCGCGGTGGTAATGGCCGAAGTACCAATGGCGATAGGTGATTTGCGCCATTAGATCTTGAAGAAGATCGGTGTTGTTATCCGATTCGAGGTAAAGGCGGTTGGTCACGACCTTCGAGGGCGCGCAATGGGTGAGGACGTAATCGACGGAATAGCCATAGCGTTCGAGGTTCTTTTGGGCGTTTGCCATGTCCTCTTCGGTGATGGCTTCGTCCTTCCACCAACTCTCGCCTTCTTTCCGGTATTGACGATCGGTAGATCTCGCCCCTCCCATCGCCAAAAAGGTTAATCCATTGATTTTGAATATTTCACCGCGGCACAAGTGATAGATCTTTTCATTGATGTGGTGGGCTTTCCCGGAACAAATCTCAACCACCGGGAATTTGTTCAGCAAATCGAAATTCTCGTGGTTGCCATCGATGAAAAGAACGGTCGGTCCTAAGACGGAATACTCGGAGGTATATTCTTCGCTTTTGCTCCAGATGATTCCCGCATCGCCAAGGATGATCAGCACATCCTTTGGCGAAGAATAACGATGGGCAAAATAGGCTTTCAATTTCTCGAAATCGATGTCGCCATGGGTGTCGCCGGTGATGTAAATCATGATGCCTCCTTCAAGAAAAGCTTTTCATAGAACGCTAAATAATCGGGTTTGTCTTTATCGATGCTGCGGGGGAACTCTTCAAGGCGCTGGAAGCAAAGCCTCAGGTAATCCTTGTCGTAGGGCGTTGTGCCATATTCGTCCAAGAAGGAAACGAAAGCGTCGTAATCGCCTTTTAGGATAGCCATGAGGAGGCGATAAGCTTCCCCTAAAGCTTTCGCGTATTCTTCGGGCAGGTCGATTTCCACCGTTTCGTTCGTGGGAGAAAAAACGACTTTGAATTGGATATCCGAGGGCTTGAAGCGGCAATCCCGCAAAAGAGTGCTGATGTTGCGTTCTCTTTGATAGATGCCGAGGTAGTAATTGGTCGTACTTATGATTCCTTTGAGGCGATCAACAAGCTCCCTGGCTTTTTCGTTCGCTTTGATGGGCGAGACGATGCTGATGATTTGCCTTATCCAACTCTGGGAAAGGACTCGGTTCGTGTCTTTCGTCTTAAAAATTGAAATATAGGGGTAACTTCGGCGCGACTCAATTACTTTAAAAGCGTCATAGGCCAAGTCTTGGAAATCTTCGAATTCGCTGTGGTTAGTTAAAGTTATTTTCTTTATGCCCATATCAAGAAAACCTCCAATCGAGGTTGAGGTCATAGGTTTTTCCTCCAGGGAGGAAGAGGCTAAGGATGGGGAGAAAGCCTTTGAAACAGCTTTGTTTTCTGAGGTCTAAAACTCCTCCTTTTCCGTGGCGAAGGCCTTTTTGGGGGATCTTGGGTGAAATGATCTCCAGCATTTCTTCCGGGGCGATGAGGCTGCCGTATTCGTCATAGATCTCCTCTTCGCCTGAATAAAAACGTTTCTTCCAATCTTCAAGGTCGTAGATGTCATAAAAGGGATAGATGCAAAGGTTGAAGCACCAGCCATAGGATTTCTTTCCAATATGGAGCTCTTTGGTCGTTTCCGTGCATTTATCTGTCACGAGTTCGAGCCCTCGCTTTCGAGCATCGACGAGCGCTTTCAAAATGAGGGTGGGATCCACCGGGAGGATATAATCTGCCTTATCTTTTCTTCGTAAATAGTAGTTTGTTCCCATCAGATTTTCCTTTTGTCTTATTATATTTCTCCAAAAATCCGAAAAACAATAGGCGATAAAAAATTGAAAATCGATGAAAAGTTTTTAAATGATTTGAAAACATCTTGGTATATAATCGTCGTAGGAGTCCGAAAATGTTATATACCTTTGATGAGATCGTCGCGGAATTCGGCAACAATTACCAAATCCACAAAAAGATAGAGGAAGGCAAACTCCAGAAGGTGGAGCCCAACATCTATACCGATTCTTTGGATTACGATGATCTAATGATTCTCATCAAGAAATATTGCGATGGCCAAGAGAAGGTGTTCACCCTGCAGGATTCGCTCAAGGCGAATGGGATGATCAAAAAGGCGGATAAGATCCATTACCTGGCCACTGACAAAGACGCCGCCAAAATCAAGGACCCTCGGATCAAGCAGATCTTCGCGCAGAAAGAAGTGCTGACCCTTGGCCGTACCCTTGTGATTTACAAAGGTATTCCCCTTCCGGTTTACGACAAGGAGCGGACGTTGATCGAGCTGTGCCGCTACCAAAGCAAGATCCCTACTAGCATCTTTGCTGAAGCGGTTCGGTCCTACCGCCAAGAAGCCATCAGCATCAATCGCCCCAAACTGGAGGAATATTTGACGCACTTCCCCAAAATCGGCGCCATCAAAGATCGCCTGGCCTTGATTTTCGCTTGAGACGTTTAGGAGATTTTCAATCACGGAGGCAACTCATGGAACAGATTAAAGTGAAAGGGTCCTTGATCAATATCACGGGAATTGGCGATGATGATTATGTCTCAATCACGGACATCGCGCGATTTAAAACGGACGGAAGCACTCGTGATGTTATCGTTGCTTGGCTCCGGAAAGTTGATACGATCGAATTTCTGACACTTTGGGAAAAGATTAACAACCCCGATTTTAAACCAGTCGATTTCGACCTGTTTAAAAGTAAGCCTGGGTCAAACGCTTTTACTATTTCGCCCCAAAAATGGATTGAATTGTCCAACGCCATCGGGATTAAAGTCAAATCCGGTCGGTATGGTGGTGGCACCTTGGCGCATCGGGACATCGCCTTGGAGTTTGCGGGTTGGATTTCGCCTGAGATCAAATTGTATATCATCAAAGAGTTCCAGCGACTCAAGATCCAGGAAGCCGAGCAACTGGATTGGAATGGCAAGCGGCTTCTTACAAAGGTGAACTATCTTATCCACACCGAATCCATCAAAGACAATTTGATCCGGGTCTCTCTGACGCCCGAGCAAAAGAACTTTGTCTATGCCTCGGAAGCCGATCTCCTCAATGTCGCTCTCTTTGGCATGACCGCAAAGGAGTGGAGAGCAGCGAACCCCAACAAAAAGGGGAATATCCGGGACTACGCTTCAACCATCGAATTGGCCATTCTGAGCAATCTCGAATTCCAAAGCGCCAAACTGATTGAGGCGAAGATGAGTCAAAGTGATCGCCTCGTCTCTTTGAATGACGAAGCCAACCGAGAAAAAGAGCTTTTTAACAGAAACGCTCTGAAAAGTCTTTCTCAGGGTTCAAAAATAAAATCGTGAAGTTGCAAAATGTGACTTCACCAAACTCTCGGTTTTATGTTGGTCAGGAAGGTGGTTCTAGAAAGCCTCCGTATGCCTTTGGGTGAACAAGGGAACGACTGATTGGCCGCTATTTTAAAGACGGATGGACATCAAAATCAATTTGAAGAGGGGCATCGGTCTTCAAAATCGTTTTGTTGAAACCCCTTACATCTATCTTTGCTATAATAGGGAACAGAACTGCCGAACAAACGATAAAGGAGGAAGTTTGTTTATGGAGGAATTCGTTGTCAAACTGCCGAATGGGCATGAGCAAAAGGGCTTGGCCTTTAAGGATGTCGGAACCAAGAAGAACCTTTTGATCATGACGGGCATGAATGAACATTCGCATCGTTATCAAGATCTTGCGGAATATCTCAATGGCGTGGGCTATGACGTCTACGTCCTTGATGCGGTGGGCCAAGGGCTCAACGCGCCGAAAGTCGAAGATCAGGAGAAGTGGTATGTGGGCGCCTTCGACGATAACGTCATGGCGGCCAATATCAAAATCGAAGAACTGAAAAAAGAAGGCCGTCCGACCTCGATCATGGGTCACTCGATGGGCTCCTTCATGGTTCAGCGTTACCTTGAGCTTTATCCGGATACCGTTGACCGGGTGATCCTTTGCGGCACCAATGGCGGCAATGCCTCGCAGATGAAGATGGCCTATACCTTAGCCAAACTGACCTGCAACAAGAAGAATTGGGATGAGCCGGATAAGTTCTTGACCAATGCCGGACTCGGCGGCTACGCCAAAGCGGTCAAGAATCGGAAGACCGATTTGGATTGGCTCTCCTTTAACGAGGATAACGTGGCGAAGTACATCGCCGATCCCTATTGCGGGCATATGGATACCCATGGCTTCTGGAAGGAATTCCTGAAAGGCATGGTGGCCCTCAATTCGAAGAAGGAGATCAAGAAGATCTCGCCCAAAGAAAAAGTGCTTATTATCTCCGGACAATACGATCCGGTCGGGGGTAATGGCAAAGGCCCGACCTATATGGCCAATCTCTACCAGAAGCTCGGCATGAAGGATGTCACCTTGGTGATCTATCCGAATATGCGCCACGAGATTCATAACGAGAAAGAGCACATGAAGGTCTACGAGCAGATTTCCGAATTCTTGAATAAGTAATAAGCTCTCCTAGGGGGCGGGGTTTCCCCGCCCCTTTTTCAATCCGTGTGTTCCTAAAAAATAAATTAATTTGCTCATCAAAGTATGATAATATTGTAATTAGGAAAGCAAAATGATTATTTCTTATCCTGAATTATTGGTTGCCTACCGCGCATATCGAAACCCCAAAGATAAAATTGCTCGTGAGGTTCGCACGGGCACGTATTTTCCGATCGCCAAAGGGCTTTATGAAACGGATCCCCAAACGGATGGGCGTCTTCTTTCGGGGTCGATTGTTTCGCCTTCTTATCTCTCATTTGAATACGTTTTGTCGCAGAATGGTTTAATTCCAGAACGGGTGGTGGCATATACCTGCGCGACCACCCAGCAAAAACACAATCGACGCTATCAAAATCATTTCGGAATCTTTCTTTATTCGGACGTTCCCTTGTCAGCCTGGCGTTTCGGAGTTCAAAGTGTTCAAGAAAAAGGCTATTCCTATCTCGTTGCCACTCCCGAGAAAGCGCTTTGCGATTTGCTCTCTAAGAAACCGGCGGTTCTTTCGGTGAAGGGTCTCAAGGAATTGCTTTTCGAGGATTTGAGAATCGATGAGGATTCGTTTGACAAATTGGATCGCGGGATTTTAATTGCTCTCTGCCCCCTTTATCGGAAGAAAAATTTGAATTTTTTAAAGAAAATGATCGAAAAGGAGGCGGCCTAGTATGGAAAGCATCGTTTCGGCGAGGGTCAGCCAATTCAACCCTCAAAGCAAAGAAGATTATTTGAATGCGGTGAAAGAAACGGTCCAAGAAATTGCACTTTACGCGTTGAGCCGGACGGACTTTTTCGACCACGCCGCTTTCTATGGGGGAACCGCTCTCCGGATTTTTTACTCGCTCCCTCGCTTCAGCGAAGATCTTGATTTTTCCTTATTGGCTCCGGACCCCGCTTTCCGGATCGAACGCTATTTTCCGGAACTTGAGAAGACCTTCCTTTCTTTCGGGCTTCGCTTCATGACTTTGCCGAAGAAGAAAACCGAAGAAAGCACGATTCAATCCGCTTTCTTGAAAGGCAACACTTTGGAAAATCTTTTGCTCATTACGCCCGAAAGCGAAATTGCGAATCAGATTCAGGGGAACGAAGCCATAAAGATCAAGTTTGAGGTGGATGTTTGCCCGCCTGAAGAGGCTTCCATTGAATATCGTTACGGGTCTTGGCCCGAGCCTTTTCGAATTCGGCTTTATGACGAATCTTCTCTCTTCGCGGGGAAGGTTCATGCGGTTCTTTGCCGCGAATGGAAGAAGCGGGTCAAAGGACGGGATTTTTTCGATTTTGCTTTTTATGTTTCGCGAGGATGTCTTTTGAACGTCCGCCATTTGCAAAAGCGGATGGAGGATTCGGGCAATTGGGATCCACGCGAAACGCTGACCCTCGATGAAACCAAACAGCTCCTTCAAAAACGATTCGATGCCGTGGATTTCTCCGAGGCCAAGAAAGACGTTATTCCCTTCCTAAAGAATCCAGAAACGCTTGCCTATTTCTCTTCGCCGTATTTTAAAAGCCTTTTGACCACTCTTTTGGATAATGAGGTCATCCTTTCCACGGTTCGCCTCGATCTTTCTTCCCTCGACTATTGCCAGGTTAAAGAGCGGCTGAGTTCTCGCTGCGTTTTGAGGGCTTCGGGGCGGAAAGAAGTCTTCGCTTTTTTCACTTCTCTCCGAGCGAAATACCCAAAAGACGCTCTTGATGACGATGTTTTCGCTTTGAAGGAAAAAAGCGGCTCCGAGGCGCTTTTCTATCGTGTTTCATGCAATTCAAGCGATGATTTCGAAATGATTTTTGCCAAAATTGATTCCCGGCTCGGCCGTTATTTGGATTCTCTTAAAACAATCTAAGTTTCTATAAAAGCTTGTTGCTATCGGGGTGCGGGGTTTCCTTTTTCCTTAGAAAAAGCAATAATGAGAGATAGGGTGTCAAAACATGACCCGTAAAATGCGCGCCGAGTTTCCCCTCTGGCTCACCTTATTCATTCTGGTCTTGCTCTTACAAGGCGCTACTTTCTTGTCCACCCTTTATCTCCTTGCCGAATGCCTTCGGGGCAATGACCGCTGGGTCGCCTTTGGGGTTATGCTGGGGTCGAATCTCGTTCTCTTAACAGCCATTCATTTTTTGAACCGCAAGATGTCAGCCGGCGAGCTCGGCTCCTCGATGCAAAAGCTTCGGATCTCCCGCTTTACCGCCGCCTTCTTGAATGTGACCTTCGCCAGTTTGCTCTCGACGGGGTTCGCTTATCTTTTTGATGGGGTGATCTATCCCC
>DAIQMS010000048.1:4779-8084 GCA_036788815.1 Bacillota bacterium | reverse complement strand
GCGCCGACGAAAGTCCAAATAAAGCAGAGCTGAAGGGGAAGGCTCCATTCGCCTAAGCCCCAGCGGTGGTTGATATAAGAAAGAAAGAGGAAACTGACCGGGATCGCCCAAACGCAACTCATCCAATAAGGCCAAGCGGTCTTGAAGAGGATGCAGCCGACCAAAGCGCAGATCGCGATCGTCCAAATAAAGGTCACGCCCAGCGCGGTGATGACGATTTTATTGACCCGCTCGACCGCCGGATCATTCTTGCCTTTATCCTGAAGCGAGATGTCGCTTTCTTCGTGGGTCAGGTAATCGAGGGTGACCCCATAGAAGTCCGCGAGTTCCTGGAGAGTGGTGAGATCCGGAAGAGCCTCGCCGTGTTCCCACTTCGAAATCGACTTGTCGCTATAGGAAAACTTTTCGGCGAGTTCGCCTTGGGTGAGGCCGCGTCCTTTGCGGAGTTCGGTAAGGTTGTGCGAGACAATCGGCGCGAGATCTTTCATGACTAAAAGGGATGATAGTGCAACTGTCTAAGAAATGCAAACCGGCTCCTTTTTCGTTGGAAACGCCTTTAAAGATGCCTACAATAGAGCGGCTTCCATGATCAATCTCTGTTATTGCGGCAACGCGAAGATCCTCCCTGGCCTCCTCCTCTCGCTTCTTTCTCTCAGGGAAACGAGCGCAGAACCTTTGACGGTTTATCTTTTGACCGCCGACCTTTCTTTTTTGAATAAGGACTACGAACCCATCCGAGAAAAAAGTCGGGCGTATCTCGAGAAAGTCCTTCAAGAAAAGAACAAAGACAGCCAAGTTGTTCTCCTCGATGAAACCCAGCGTTTTTACCCGTTATTCCAGGATTCGCCGAACCTCAAAACGCCCTATACCCCCTATTCGATGCTCCGATTGATCTTTGATTTGGAGATGGCTTTGCCGTCTCACCTCTTATATTTGGATACCGATGCGATCGCCCTCAAGGATATCAGCCCCCTTTATCATCTCGATCTAGGCGCGTGCGACCGGGCGATGGCTCTCGATGCGGTCTACAGCAAACTCTTCGACGCCCATTACTGCAATTCCGGCGTCATCCTGTTCGACCTTGAGAAAGTAAGACGAGACGGACTTCTCGAAGAAGGGCGCGCCCTCCTCAACGAAAAGAAGTACACGATGCCAGACCAAGAGGCCTTCAATAGGATCGGGCGGGATAAGATCCTTTTCTTGCCTCGGATTTATAACGAGCAACGGGAGATCTTCCCCGATACGGTGATCCGCCACTATTGCCAGCAAGTGCGGCCCTTGCCCGTCATGCACGTCGAGAAGGCCAAGCCTTGGGATGGGGAGAAATACCATAAAGCCTATCCGAAAGAGCCCCACGAAGTCCTCCTTAAACTTTTCGAAGAGAAGAAAAAAGGGCTTGATTGACCTTAGAGAAGTCAATCGTCTCTTTTTTTGGAAGCTTAGCGGTTATCGGCGAAAGCTTTTTCCGCTAACTGGATAAAGTAATCCGCGCTCCAGACATCGAGGCGCGATGGCTCTTTTATAAAGGGAAGTGCATCCCGCTTCGCCTCTTCAAAATCGATTTCTTTAAACCGATTTTTTAGACGAGTGAGGATTTCTTGCTCGCTGGTCGCTTCTGGACTCTTTTCTTTAGCCTTGATGGCCTCTTGAAGGTAGGCGAGATTGGGCTTGATTCCTTCTCGGACATAGAAAGCAAAATCATAAAAATCCCTTCCTTTGGAACGGGATTTCCAATTCCGATAAAGAATTGCGCTGATTTTGCCAGCAAAAAGCGAGGGCGAATCCAAAAGGGTAATGCCGAAGCTTGTTGGATATTCAAGATATCCTGCCCGGTAGGATGCATGAGTGTTTGGAGTCAGGGCGATTTCGAATTTGATCTTTGTTTTTTGATTGAAAACGATTTTGGTCGAAGCGATGTCATTGGGGAATATCTCAAGCATCGTTTCTTTGGTGGGTTCAGCGAAGAAAGCCGATGAAACTCCGGTGTCGAGCGTCTTTTCTTTAAGAACGATGTCCCCGTTCAATCCAAAACTTGCCAAGGATTTCTTAATCGAGGGGGCGTAGTCGTTCCACGAAAAATCGTCATTCTTTTTTTGAAGAACGAAATCCAAGTCTTCCGAAAAACGGTCGAGTCCGAGAAAAAGCCTCATGGCCGTTCCGCCATACATGGCTGCCTGGGAAAAGAACGTCGTTTTTGCTAGGCCGTAGAGGATGACTTCTTGAGAGACTTCCTTTAAGGCGTTCTCTTTTTCTAGTGGGGTTGCCGTCGGATAACGACTCATCATCTCTTCCAACTTGCTAGCCATGTTTCTTTTCTCCTTTGAGATAATCGGCAAGAAGAGCCACGTTCTTTTTGCCATAGAGCGTTCTCCAACTCTCGATCGCCTCTTGGTCAAGTGAGAGAACATCCGTTTCTTCCATCCGCATAAAAGAATAAAGCCAAGTCTTTAGTTCCTCGACGTTCTTCAATACCTTTGTCTTGCAGAGCGTGTCGCAGAGTGCCTTTTCTGGCGTGGCGATTTCAAATTTTCGGCCATTCGAATCCTCGTAGCGGGTTCCAAAAGGGTAGGCCTTGGCGGGAACGTCTTGATAAACGAATGTTCCAAAACGATTGGTAAAACGCTTTTTCTTATGAAGAAGAAAGGAAGCGCTCAAGAGGATTACGCTTCGTTCGGGAATGAGATCGTAATAGGAAAGGGCGGTTTCAAAAGAGAGATAAGAAGGGCCGACGATCTCGGCGGCCAAAGTGAGAGGATCGGCATCTTTATCCGTTTCATAAATTCCCCGTCTCAGTTTGAAGATGGTCCCATTCTTTTCCAAAAAGGCTAGGTGATGATAAGGCTGGGCGTATTCCCCGGCGAATTCGGTGATGAGATTCTGGCTTGTCTTAATCATAAATGCTCCACTAACTGCATTAATAGTACAGTTACTGGAGCGATTAATCAAGTGCGATTGGATCGAAAAAAGGCGCCCCGTTGCGGACGCCTTACTTTCGTTAGAGCGAATTAACGATTGCTCTGATCGTCGACATCATCGGTGAAGATCGGCTCGGCTTTGGCAAGCTTGTCGAGAAGCACGCCATAGTTATCGTTCATGACTTCAGGGTTCTGAACGCTTTCTTCCTTGCGATTGTTTTTATTGAATAACATTGTTTTATTCCTCCTTGATCGGTTCATCGAGACCATTGACTTCTGATCTCGGGAATTAATATACCGAAAGAAAATCGATCATCAAGGGTAAAGTTTATGTAAACGTTTTCAGTAAGCGTTTTCAGTAAGCGCATACACAAAAAACATACGATAAAA
>DAIQMS010000048.1:0-4679 GCA_036788815.1 Bacillota bacterium | reverse complement strand
CGTTCGCTTCCGGGTTTGGTTCAGTTCTCAAAGAAGCTCATTTACCCGGAAAAGGTCTTTTACTCCACTTCGAACGGGGCTTGCCTCTACGATGGGAAGGGCAATCTCTTTTATTCCTCTTATATTCCTTATCACGTCTTTATCGAGATGTACGAGATTTATGGGGGCAATGATTCCTGGACCTATATGTGCTATACGAAAGACGATGTGGTGGGCTATCTTGGCAAACCGAACTTCGCTCCGGAAGAGGCCCGTTTCAACGTGATGCCTTGCCAGGACTTCAATGGTCGGAGCTTCCCCGAAGGCACGATGATCCAGAAGGCTTCGATGACAACCGGAGATTACGATGCCCATAAAATCCCTTTGGCGCCTCAGTTCTCGGCTTATCAAGCTTATGCGACCTCGAACTTTTTCTTTGAAATCGTGGGCAAGGATGTTTCGAAAGCCCATACGATTGCTCTTTTGGCGGAGAAGTTAGGAATTGCAGAGAACGATATCTACGCTTTTGGCGATGGCGAGAACGATCTCACGATGGTGGCGAAATATCACGGCACAGCGACGGGGAACGCGATCGAAAGCGTGAAGTCCGTTGCTTCCTTTGTCGCGCCGACGGCCGCGGATCGCGGCGTGGCATATGCTCTTAAAGAACATTGGAAACTGATTTAACGGGTTCTTTGTTCCCTTTTTGATATTTTCTAGGGGCACGAAGCCCCTTTATTTGTCTATGGATATGTAGGGGCAAATCTTTTTTGGAGCCTAAAGCTCTGAAAACCCTAAGCGGAGGTTTTACCATGGTTAGCGAACGAGAGATCGAAGAGATTTTAAGATATCCTCACGAAACAGAGTGGATCGAGATTAAGCATAACCTCGCCATTCCTGAAGAGATTGGCCAATATATTTCGGCCTTATCGAATTCCGCAGCGCTTTATGACGAGGAAATGGCCTATCTCATTTGGGGTGCGGATGATCAAACGCATGAGTCCCTAGGAACCACGTTCGATTTTCGACAAGACGTCAATCACGAGCCGCTCGAGCATTTTCTCGCCCGCCAGCTTTCGCCCAGCGTTGCGTTCCGTTTTGATAACGTAACCCTAAAAGGCCGGAATCTGGTTGTTCTTTCTATTCCCAGGGCCACCAAGGTCCCCACGGCCTTTGCCAAAGAGCGATACACCCGGATTGGATCAAGCAAAGAACTTCTTTCGAAATATCCGGAAAGAGAGGCTGAACTTTGGAAAGTCCTCCGGGAAGGGGCGCCGACCATGATCAACACCCCTTCGGAATATCAAAACCTGACGTTCAAGAAGCTTTTTGCCTATTACGCCTACAAAGGACACGATCTTTCAGAAAAGAATTTCAAAGATAACCTCCATCTCTTAACCGAAGACGGCCGATACAACCTTTTAGCCAAGGTTTTGTCCGATAACGGAAGCGTCAGCATCAAGGCGGGGATCTTTAGAGGTTTAAGCAAGGCGGACACTCTTTTTTCAGTCAAAGAATTTGGCGATACCTGCCTTTTATATTCTGCGGATGCTATTTTATCTTATGGCGATGTGATGAACGTGATGCAAGCCGACGAAATTCATCGGGTCGCGGGGCGCAAAGAAACACCGCTTTTTGATAGTGACGCTTATCGAGAAGCGGTTTTAAACGCCCTGATTCATAACAAATGGGTATTAGGGGACGCTCCGATGTTCGAGTTCTTTTCGGACCGAATTGAGATTCGTTCATTCGGGCCGCTTCCGCCAAGCCAGACGGAGGAAGGGTTTTATCGGGGCGTTTCCAAACCTGTGAACAAAGAGCTGTCCGAGGTCTTTTCTCTTCTTGGCATAAGCGATAGGCTCGGCCGAGGGGTGCCCAAAATCGTTAAAGCTTATGGCAAAAGCGTTGTGAAGTTCAATTCGGACTCCATCGTGGTGACGATCCCATTCTTGGGAGCATCGCTTGCTTTACCTGCTGAAAACGCTACTTCAAAAAAAGAACTGAATGAGACACAAAAAAAGATCTTAAAAGCAATAGAAGACAATCGAAATATAACAACTCTTGAACTAATGATTGCTACGTCTTTGTCAAGACCAACGGTTCTAAGGACTGTTCACTTCTTAAAAAAAGAAAAAAGAATCCGTCGTAAGGGATCTGATAAGAATGGCTATTGGGAAATCGCTGCGAGGCCGTAAGAGTGCACCTTAAATTGCACCATAAAATTTGGTTGAGAATGACGCTGTAAATGACACTGTAAATTTTGGGGAGTCAAAGCAATAAAGCGTACTATAAACGGCGCTGTAGCATCCAAAAATATCGGACTGTAAATTCAACAAACTAAGTTTGTAAATATTAAAAAGTCATTATTATATGGCTTGCTACGCTTGCTTTGTAAATGATCCTGTAAATGATCCTGTAAATGATCCTGTAAATTTTCATGAGGAGAGTCTTTTTTTGGATCGGGTATCTATCTTTTAGTTGATAATTCGTTATTTTGAAATACCCGCATTTTAAGCCGAAGATGGCGTGCCGCTCATATTCAACGAGGTATAGTTGACCTTCTTTGTGTATATTCGGGGTGGCCAGAAGAAGGCAGCAGCGAAATGATTGACGGGGCTTTCGTTTACGATCACAAATCTTGGCCGCTAAATAAGAAAAGGCAGATCTCGAGTTTTTTGTTCCTTCTCTATTTTTGGTTCTGAGATCTAGCGGCTTTCTGATCTCCAAGGCCGTGAATCAATAGGCGTTTCGGTAACTTCAGTGTAGAATAAACCCTAGGAGGTACATTCAAAACATAAAAAATATGTACAGTGAGGAAACCAAATCCTCAAGCTTAGCCAAGTTCTTATCAATCTATGACTATGTCTTTGTGGATACGTGTTCCTTGATGGAAGATTCCTTCCCGGTGTTCATGGACAACCTGACGTCGTCCCATGAGTATTGGAAAGACGGATTGCATGTCATTGTCTTAGGCGAGTGCATTGAAGAACTCAAAAAGCACGCGGCGAACAAAGATAACCAAGAAGCTCGCATTGAAGCCAAAAGAGCGTTGAAGATTCTGCACCATGATCATTGGTTCCACAAAATCCTCGAAGTCACCAAATCCAATACGAATTATGGATTTGCGGACAATGCCATCTATACTGCCGTTTCCAGTCTCAGGATTCAGAACAAGGTTCTCATCATAACCCAGGACAAGACGCTTGCCACGGATTTGAAGAAACTCAATTCGCTTGATTCGCAAAGAGGCCGTTATGTCTTAATCTATCGGCTGAATGCGCAAGGCGATTTGGAAGAGAATCCCGGCGAGAATGGAGTCTATCAAGGTAGAACATACAGCTCCGCTCCGCGGAGAGAGTCGAAAGGGTCGGATCATCATTTTACGCGTGGATTATTCCATCATGATCGTCCAGCCAAACCCCAACCTACGACGGTTGAGGAACCGGTCGAAAAGGCCGAAGTTCCGGATACGCCCATCGTCAGCGCCGATAAACGCTTGATGGCGAATCTCAATAACCCGAATTACCCGCTTGATCGCAAACTGAGCGATATTGATGCTCAGCTTGCCGCGATCAACGCGCTTGCGCCGGCCGAGAAGGACAAACTCTCCTTGGCTTATACCTATGACGAACTCCTCGAGGAGAAGGCTAAGTTAGCCACCAAAACCGCTAACGAGGTAGCCATCACCCATAAGGAGATGCCGCTTCCGCAAAAGAAGATCCCCGAATTAAAAGTTGGGGAGCCGCTCCCTTCCTCGTTTAAGGAAGCTAAGCCGGTTGAAAAGCCGGTGCAAAAACCTGTTGAAAAACCGGTCGAATCTCCAAGGTCGCAAAAGCTTTGGTTCGAATATGGTTATTCGGTTCAGGAAGCCCTGACACGGACGGGCGCCCATTATGGCATTCTTTTCCGCGATGCTTCCGTTCCGTATTTCCCGATGGTTCATGGACCTTACGATCTGACCAGCAAAGACCTTGATGCCTTAGCGAAGCAGGTCGGCGTCTTGAAAGTCGGTGAGAAGAAAGATCTGCCCTTAGGGCCTTTGACCGCGCATATTGAAAAGACGGACAAGGACTATAAGGCCACGCTTGAAATCCCTGCAAAATCCACTCCGAAAGTTGAAAAGCCCGCTGAAACCCCGGCCGTCAAAGTCGAAGCTAAGCCCGCCCCGAAAGCCGAAGTGAAGCCAGTCGAAGCTCCGAAAGCGGTGGAAGCGAAAGCCGCCCCGGTCGAAGAGAAGAAGACCCGCCGTCGGGTTGTCGCTCCGAAAGCTCCGAAAAAGGTTGCCGCTCCCACGAAGGTCGAGAAGAAATCCTCGTCCGAGCCGAGCGTGACCGCCCAAGACGTGAACACCGCCGTTCCGGCGGGTGCCACCTTGGTCGTCGGCGTGCCGAACGAAGGCCGCAAAGGCTATATCGAACGGCAAATCCGGCGCGATGATCACACGGAACTCTCAGCCGTTCCGAATCCGAATCGGGGCCGCAAAGGTTCCGCTAGTTCGAAAGCCGCTCAGGCTAAAGCCCCGAAGATCACTTCCAAGGGGACGAAGCCGATCGCGAAAGACGTCCCGGCAGGGGATGTCGCCGCGATTCTCCATGAGGACAAAAACCTCAACGCCAAGATCAACAATCCGAACTACCCCGTCGCGGATAAGATTAAGGACCTCCAAGCCCAGAAAGCGAAACTTCATCTTTTGAAGGCCG
>DAIQMS010000047.1:0-8273 GCA_036788815.1 Bacillota bacterium | reverse complement strand
AAAAAATAATCATTTTGTGGGGCACGATTTTCCTTTTTATGTCTATGGATATATGAGGGCGGACAACCGTCCTTAATGAGGCTCTCCTCCTTCTTGTGGTTATGGGACATGGGAAGGAGGGGTGGTCGTTTTGCCCTTCCTTTTCTCTAGGGGAAGCGTATCATCTAACTCGTAAAACTTTTAACGTGTTCTTCCTCTGAACCACGTCTAAAAAACAAGGAGGGTCATTCGTATGACCAATTCGGATTCGCTCGTTAAAAAAATCGCCGAGAACGCTATCGTCGCGGCGATTTATTTTGTTCTCACGATAGCGTTGGGCTCTTTGGCCTATGACCAAATCCAGTTCCGGATCTCGGAATTCCTCGTCTTGCTTTGCTTCTGGCGGCCCGATTTCGTGATGGGGGTGACTTTGGGCTGTCTCTTGAGCAACATCGCCTCGCCGTTAGGCTGGTACGACATCGTTTTCGGGACTTTGGCGACCTTCCTCTCGTCCTTGCTCGTGGCTTACGCCTCGCCCCGGCTCATCGTCGCGACGATCTATCCGATCGCGGCCAATGCCTTCATCGTGGCGTGGGAGCTCTTGATCGTCTTCGAGACCCCATTCTGGGCCGGCGTGATGTGGGTCGCGATCGGCGAAGCGACCGTCATCTTTATTTCCTATTTCCTTTGGATGGGCCTTTCGCACAACAAAGGCTTCATGCACGCCCTCGCCCCGAGGCGTCACGCGGAAGTCCATTGGTGAGCTTTGCCTTATGGGGATGGAGGGCTTAGAATAAACGCACTTATGAGCAAAGATTTTTACCTTGAAGTCAAACACGTCGACAAAGAGACCGGAGCCCGTTATGGCTTCCTCCATACGCCCCACGGGGTCGTGGAGATGCCGATGTTCATGCCCGTCGGGACTTTGGCGACCGTCAAATGCCTTTCGCCTGAAGAGATCAAATCCCTCGGCGCCGGCGTCATTTTGTCGAATACCTACCACCTTCACCTTCAGCCAGGCGAGAAGATCGTCAAAGAAGCGGGCGGCCTCCACAAATTCATGAATTACGATGGGCCGATCCTCACCGACAGCGGTGGCTTCCAGGTCTTTTCGCTTCAATCGCAACGCAAGATCTCCGAGCAAGGCGTCGAATTCCGGAACGACCTCAATGGCGACAAGGAATTCTTCACGCCGGAGAAAGTCATCGAAATCGAAGAAGCTTTAGGCGCCGATATCATCATGTCGTTTGACGAATGCATTCCTTATCCGGCCGACCGGGCCTATGCCGAAGCCTCGACCGAGCGGACCCTCCGCTGGGCCAAGCGCGGCCTTGAGCATCATAGCCGCGAAGATCAAGCCCTCTTTGGCATTGTCCAAGGCAGTTCCTACCGCGATCTCCGCGAACATGCGGCCAAAGAATTGGCCAAGATGGATTTCCCAGGTTATTCAATCGGTGGCACTTCGATCGGCGAGCCGAAAGAAGTCTGCCTCCAGATGGTCGAAGACGCGGTGAGGTATCTCCCGCTCGATAAACCCCGTTATCTCATGGGGGTTGGCTCGCTCGATTACATCTTGGGGGGCATTGAGCACGGCGTTGATATGTTCGACTGCGTCCTCCCGACAAGAATCGCCCGTCATGGGGCTTTGATGACATCCCAAGGCCGGGTCAACATCAAAGGGGCTCAATACAAAGAGGATTTCACCCCGCTCGATCCGGAATGCGATTGCTATACCTGCACCCATTACACGAAAGCCTACCTCCATCACCTCTTCATGACGAACGAGGAGTTTGGGAAGCGCCTCAATTCGATTCATAACATCCGCTTCTTGATCCACATGATGGAAGGGGCGAGAAAGGCGATCCAAGAGGACCGCTTCAAGGCCTATAAAGACGAAATCATCGCCAAGTATGGCGACGAAAGAGGTTTCTGATGGATATTGAGTTATTTGATTTCCAGCTCCCCGAGGAGCTGATCGCCCAAAGCCCGATGGCCAAACGCGACGATTGCCGGCTTTTGGTCGTCGACCGCGAAAAGAAGACGATTGAGCATAAGCATTTCCACGACATCATCGATTATCTGAATCCCGGCGACGTCTTGGTCCGCAATAACACCAAGGTCATCCCGGCCCGTCTTGTTGGCATTAAGGAAGACACCAAAGGCAAGGTCGAAGTCTTGCTCCTTCATCAGGTCGAAGGGGACGTTTGGGAATGCCTCGTCGGCAACGCCCACTCGGTCAAAGAGGGCACGGTTTGCTCTTTCGGCGAAGGCAAACTGAGCTGCACTTGCGTCAAAGTGCTCCCGGAAGGGATCCGGCACATGGAATTCCATTACCAGGGGATTTTCCTTGAGGTTTTGGATCAACTTGGCACGATGCCGTTGCCGCCTTACATCAAAAAACAATGCGCGAATAACGATGACTATCAGACCGTCTACGCCAAAGTCCCCGGGAGCGCGGCCGCTCCGACGGCGGGCTTCCATTTCACGCCGGAACTCTTCGACGCGATTAAGAAAAAAGGCATTGAGGTGGTGGACATCACCCTCAATATCGGCTTAGGCACTTTCCGGCCCGTCAAAGTTCAGGATACGAAGGACCACGTGATGCATAGTGAGACCTTCGACGTCTCTCAAGAAGCCGCGGACACCCTCAATAAGGCGAAAGCGGAGCATCGGCGGATCATCGCGGTCGGCACGACCTCGGTCCGGACCCTCGAAGCGGAATATTCCTCGAAAGGCTGTTTTTATCCGACCACCGACGAAGCGACGGCGATCTTCATTCAGCCGGGCTATGCCTATAAGGCGGTCGACGCCTTGATTACGAACTTCCATCTTCCGAAGAGCACTCTCGTGATGCTCGTCTCGGCTTTCATGGGGCGGAAGTGGACCCTTCATTGCTACGAAGAGGCGATCAAAGAGAAGTATCGTTTCTTCAGTTTCGGCGATGCGATGTTCATTCACGGGAACTACGATTATTCCCATAATCTCGAGGATTAAGATGCCCCAGGCTTACACCAATTATTATTTGGAGTCCCTCAAGGAGCTTGAGGCGCTTCCGAAGGATAAGAAGCCTCGGCTATTGCTCCATGCCTGCTGCGGGCCCTGCAGCTGTTTTCCTTTGACCTTCCTTTGCCCGCATTTTGAGGTCACGATCTATTTCAATAACTCGAACATCTACCCCCAAAACGAATATGAAAGACGGCTGGGGGAGCTCAAGAAGTTCCTGGGTTATTTCGAGCGGGATTATGGCTATCACGTCGACTTGATCGTCACGGCTTATGATAACGAGAATTACAACAAAGACCTCGAGCCTTACGCCGCCTTGCCCGAGGGAGAAGAACGCTGCTTCATCTGCTATCGGAAACGGATGGGCGAAGCCTATGATTACGCCGAAAAGAATGGTTACGATTATTTCACGACCGTCATGACGATCTCACGCCAAAAAGACTCGCAAATCCTCAATAAAATTGGCAAAGAACTCGAAGAGAAACATTCCAAAACGAAGTATTTTTATAGCGACTTCAAGAAGGCAAAGGGAATCGATGTGGCGCGGGAAATGCGAATCCATTACGATCTCTATAACCAGCTCTATTGCGGCTGCAAATTCACCTATGCCAAAGGCCTAGCGAAAGCCAAGGAAAAAGGCATCGATTGGAAGGGATAAGCATGGACGAAAAAGCCAAACTCCATCTTCTTTCGAGCTTAGCGCATGAGCTCAACGCGCAAGGGGTAACTTGGGCCTTGGGAGCCTCTTGTTTTCTTTATCTCAAGGGAATCGCCCCAACCTTTCACGATCTCGATATCATGATCGATGAAAAAGACGTGAAGACCGTCGAGAAAATCTTCCTCTCTCGGGGCGAAAAACAACCGGATCACTACGATAAAACCCGTTATGGGACCAAAGTCTTTGACGAATTTGTGATTTCCGGGGTGGATCTCGACGTCATGGCGGGCTTTTCAATCCTCAAAGACGGGAAGGAATATCGCTTCCCCCTCAAAAAAGAAAATATCGTGGACCATCTTTCGCTCGAAGGGGAGGATATCCCGGTTGAATCGCTTGAACTATGGCGCGAACGCTACGCCCTCATGGGCCGAGAAGAGAAAGTCGCGATGATCGATCGCGCCCTCCGGAAATAAGTCAGGGAATAGAGCCTCCCCAAACGGGAGGCTTTTTTCGATGGGGCGCGGGCTTTGGAACGACCCTTTTTTTCTCAGAGCAAAAATCCGGAACAAAAACGCGGTTTTGAGAAGTTAATTTTTCCTAAAATTGTGCACGATGCACAAAAAATTCAGGCAAAAGTTTTAAAAATCGGCCCTTTCTTGCGTGATTGCTTGATTTTTGCTAATTCTCGGGATTTCATCGAAAAAAATGTTGCGAATTTTGTTGACTCTCACGTACGCGGGGGAGTATAGTCTTCATCGCTGGCGTGTGCGTTGAGGCGTGATGTTGCTGACACACCCGAAGGCGTTGTCAAGCCTGGGCTTAGTCAGGGAACTCACGCGGAACACATGCACAGAAGCCTGAAGAAATCTAAAGGAGGAAAATTCATGGCGAAACAACAAGTCCTGCGCATTCGTTTGCAGGCCTACGATCACAAGATCCTCGACTTAGCGGTCGAGAAGATCATCGACGTAGCCAAGAAGACCGGTGCTGGCGTGGTGGGACCTATCCCATTACCGACCGAAAAGCAGGTTTACACCGTCCTGCGCGCTACCTTCAGGTACAAGGATAGCCGCGAGCAGTTCGAAATCCGCACGCACAAGAGATTGATCGACATCGTCAATCCCACGAAAGAAACCGTTGAGGCCATCCGGAAGCTTGATCTTCCGAGCGGCGTCGACATTGACGTCACCGCGAAGTAAGGAGGATCACCATCATGAAATCCATTATCGGAAGAAAAATGGGCATGACCGAGGTCTTCGCTGCCGATGGGACTATGTATCCCGTCACCGTGATCGAGGTTCTTCCCAACGTTGTCGTTGCGAAGAAGTCCAAAGAGAAGGATGGCTACGAAGCACTTCAGATCGGCTATGAAGACAAGGCCGAGCGTCATACCAACAAATGCGAACTTGGCATCTATAAGAAAGCTAACGTTTCGCCGAAGCAGCACCTCTATGAATTGAAGGGCGATGAGATTTATGCCAAGAACATCGGCGAGAATCTCACCTGCGACCTCTTCAAAGCGGGCGACGTCGTCGATGTGATCGGGACCACCAAAGGCCACGGTTACAGCGGCACCATCAAAATGTACGGCCACACCATCGGTCCGAAAGGCCATGGTTCCGGCTATCACCGTCAGATTGGCTCTTTGGCCAATAACGGCCGTACCAACAACCGTGTCATCCCGGGCAAGACCATGTCGGGCCATTGGGGACCGGAACAGGCGACCATCGAGAATCTCACCATCATCGAGAGCAACCCGTCGAAGGGCTACATTCTCATCAAGGGTGGCATTCCTGGCACCAAGAAGTCGATTGTCATGATTCGTAGCGCCATTCGCGCCCAGTTCTCGAAACCGGTCGTGAAGCCGCTTATGGATATCCCGGCCAAGGAAGCTGCCGATAAGGCCAGCGCCGAAGCCGCGAAGAAAGCCGCCGAAGAAGCCGCCGCCCAGAAGGCCGCGGAAGAAGCGGCGAAGAAAGAAGCCGAAGAGACCGCCAAGAAGGAAGCTGAAGTCCAGGCCGAGAAAGCCAAAGCCGATGCCGCCCAGAAGGCTGCCGCTGAGGTGAAGCCGGCTGAGAAGCCCGCTGAAGCCCCGAAGGCTGAAGAAAAGAAAGGAGAATAACGATCATGGCTGAGCAAGGAATTACCCTTCCGGTTGTTAATCTCGCCGGAGAGAAGACCGGAACCATCCTCTTAAGTAAAGAGGTATTCGGGATCACCGATAAGAATGAACAAGCGATCCATGACGCCGTCGTTACCCAACAGGCTAACGCCCGTCAGATGACCGCGAAGACGAAGAAGAGACACGAGGTCGCCGGCGGTGGCAAGAAGCCGTGGAGACAAAAGGGAACCGGGCGCGCACGCGCGGGCTCGTCCCGTTCGCCGCTCTGGGTCGGAGGTGGCAAAATCTTCGGACCGGATGGTAATCAGAACTACACCGTCTATCAAAATAAGAAGGCGCACGCGCTCGCGATGAAGACCGTTCTCTCCGCGAAAGCCGTCAAAGGCTTGATCGTGGTGGATGATCTCACCCTGAAGAGCGTTTCGACCAAGGCCTTCGCGAAAGACCTCGCCGCCCTCAAGGCGGAAGGCAAGACCCTCGTGGTCGTTCCGGAGAAGAACGACAAGTTGGTCAAGAGCGCCCAGAACATTGATTCTGTCGAGCTCCGCGCCGTCGACAATATCAGCGTCTACGATGTCCTCAATGCGAGCGCTATCGTCATTAGCAAAGCTGACATCAAGACCCTCGAAGGAGGACTCAAATAATGGCTGACGAAAAGAAAGAGACCGTCGCCGCGACGAAAGCCGCCCCGAAGGCCAAGAAAGCCGCGAAGCCGGCCGCTCCGAAAGCGGACAAGGCTCCGAAGGCCGAGAAGGTTGAAGCGAAGAAGGACGCTGCTCCGGCGAAAGCCGATGAGAAGAAAGTCACCTTCGCCCAGCCGATCAAGCATGACTATGACGTCGTCTTTGATCCGCACATCACCGAAAAGAGCATGGCTCTTCTCCAGAATGCGAACAAGGTGACCGTCAAGGTCAATGCCTCCGCCAATAAGACGGAGATCAAAGAGAGCTTCCAGCGCTTATACCAAGTCAAGGTCGTCGATGTGAAAATCATCAACGCGCGTCCGAAAGCCAAATCCAGAGGCGGCCGTTATCAAGGCTTCGTCTCCGGCTACAAGAAAGCGGTCGTCAGCATTGCTAAAGGCAGTGCGATTGACCTCTTCAAAGCGTAAGGAATCACCCGTTAAGGCTTTATATCCTTAATAAAGAATCCACTATAGGAGAAAAAAATGGCAATCAAAAGCTATCGCCCGTATACCAAGAGCCGCCGCGAAATGACGACCTTGAGCTACGAAGGCATTACGAAAACCACTCCTGAAAAATCATTGTTAGCCCCGAAAAAGCATTCCGGCGGCCGCAATAATCAGGGGTGCATCACCTGCCGTCACGTCGGCGGGGGAAACAAGAACCGCTACCGGATCGTCGACTTCCGTCGTGATAAAGACGGAATCCCGGCGACTGTGACGGCCATCGAATACGATCCGAACCGGACCGCGTTCATCTGCTTAGTCACCTACGCCGATGGCGAGAAGCGCTACATCTTGGCTCCGCAAGGACTCAAGGTTGGCGACAAGATCGTCTCGGGCAAGGCCACCGATATCAAAACCGGCAACTGCTGCGAACTTCAGTCCATCCCTGATGGCACCTTCGTTCACAACATCGAGCTTCAGCCGGGCAAAGGCGGCCAGATGTGCCGCGCCGCTGGCACCAGCGCTCAGGTTCTGGGCACCGATTCCGGCTACGTCATGCTTCGTCTCTCTTCGAGCGAAGTTCGCAAAGTCTTAGCCAATTGCCGCGCGACGATTGGCATTGTCGGCAACGAGGACCACAACCTGGTCAACCTCGGCACGGCTGGCAAGAAACGCCACTTAGGCATTCGCCCGACGGTTCGTGGCTTCGTCATGAACCCGTGCGATCACCCACACGGCGGCGGCGAAGGCAAATGCCCTGTCGGCCGCGATGCTCCGCGTACCCCTTGGGGCAAGAAAGCGAGAGGCGTCAAGACTCGTCGCTTCAAGAAGAATTCGACTCGTCTCATCATGAGACGCAAGAATGACAAGTAAGGAAAGGAGATCGAACCATGTCACGTTCTAGCAAAAAAGGCCCGTTTGTGGATGACTACCTTCTCAAAAAGGTTGAAGCCGTTCAGAAAACCGGCAAGAAAGAGATCATCAAAACTTGGTCTCGCCGTTCGACCATCTATCCGGCATTCGTCGGACTTACGTTCTCGGTCTACAATGGCAAAGAGCACATCGCCGTTTACGTCACGGAGGATATGGTAGGGCACAAGCTCGGCGAATTCGCGCCGACTCGCACCTTCACCGGCCACCATGGCAATAACCTTGGCGATCAGGCGGCCGCAGCCGCCCCGGCTGCTGCAGCACCCGCTGCTCCAGCCGCGAAGAAGTAAGGAGTAATTTATGGCAGAAGCAAAAAAGAAAACCGTGAAAGCGACTCCCGAAAAAGTTGAGGAGAAACCCGCTAAGGCCAAGAATGCTGCCCCGAAGAAAGAGGAAGCCAAGGTCGAAGCGAAGCCGGTCAAAGCCGAGAAGGCCGAGCCGGTCAAAGCCGA
>DAIQMS010000046.1:0-8532 GCA_036788815.1 Bacillota bacterium | reverse complement strand
AGCGAGGCCTCGAAGGCGGCCAAGATATCGATGACGACTGCCCTTTACTGGATGAACAAAATCTTCGCTGCCCTCGCCTCATGGCAGGATTCGATCGTCCTCTCGGGCGGCGTCTACGTCGACGAGAAGCACCTCGCCGCCGCCCATTCCGAGGTCGAGCCCGGGCCGGACGGCAAGAGATACCGCGGCCTCCCGGGGAACCAGTGGCGTGTCGCGGCGGCCTTGGGGCCCGGCAAGAAGGCGATGGTGATGGCCGAGGGGAAGGGCAAATCGAGCTCGGCCAAGGTGCTCGATGCCTTCAAAGACCACATAAAGCCGGGGTCGGCCCTGATCCACGACCTCGACTTCTCGCATTACGAGCCGGTCGCGAGGCTGAGGCTGGCGGACCAGGGCGAGAAGGCGATCTACAGATTCGATTGCCAGAGAGGCTTGGATCCGATAAACGCCTACTGCTCGAACATGGAGGATTTCGTGCGGCTCCACAGGGGCACGGACAAGCATCGGCTTCAGGATTGGACGAACCTCTTCGCGTTCAAATTCGGGTGCCCGGGGAACGCCCTGCAGAAGGCGGAAAAACTGCTCGACCTTCTGCTGAAACGCAAAGAAATCGTGAGATATCGCGACTAGATGGGCGTTTCTCACCAACACCGTGCACGAGAGTCATTAAATAATTTTGAAAAAGGCTTTTCTAAGACTTCAAAAGCGAAAAATCTTCGCAAAACCCCTTTGGGTTTGCCTTAACGCCGTTTCATGGGGAAGCGACTCAAGAGATAATCCAAGAAACGCCGCTGCTCTTTGGCGACCAATCGATCCTCGAGATAAGCGAGGTAAACATGTCGGGGGAAGGAAAGCGAAACCAAGACGGATTCTTTGAGGATTTCTTTTTCTAAATCAGCCATGCACAAAGAGAATGGTAGTACCGCCATCCCCAAGCCTTTTTTCGCAAAAGAAAGCAAGGCTGAATTCGAGGTCGATTCGCAAACTGCTTTGGCTTCAAGCCCATTGGCGGAGAGGATATTGTCAAACGCTTGGCGGATGCCGCTATGGCTATCGCGAAGAAGCCAAGGAATCGTCCCGACATCTTTGAGGGCGATCCGTTCGGGAAAGGCTAAACTCGGCGCTGCGACGAGGGCGAGCCGATCCGAGAAAACCTCCCAGCCTTGGAAGCCTTCCGGGAGAACCGAGGTCTCCAAAAAAGCGAAGTCCACCGCCCCTTTTTGGAGTAAGCCCAGGATCTCCGGGGACGGAGCGATCTCATAAAGAAAACGGGCTTTATCTCGGAAAGGGTAATCCGCCAAAGTCTCTGGGAGCATTTTCTCGCCGAAGGTCAAGGAAGCCCCGATGCGGATCAAAGGTTTTTCGCTGAGGCTTGAAGCCTCGTTTTTGAGCGTGTTGAGGCCCCCGAGAATCGCTTGGGCTTCCGGAAGAAGCCGTTTGCCTTCTTCGCTTAGACTCAACCGCTGATGGGACCGGATAAAAAGAGCAACCCCCAATTCGCCTTCGAGCTGGGCCAAAGAATGGCTGACGGCCGGCTGGGCCATGTGGAGCGAGGATGCTGCCCGGGTGATGTTTTCTTCCTTCGCCACGGCAACGAAGATTTCCAGTTGTTTTATTGTCATAATTTTTAGATTATTAACTTCATATTATTATAATCTTTTATTTATCATTTTCACCAAGGGATAATAGAGCCATGGAAAACGAGAACAAGGATCCGGAAAAAATCGAGGATTCCCCGAAAAAGGACGAGTCCGTCAAAAAAGCGAAGAAGAAAGAGCAATGGGAGCTCTTTCTCGTTTTTCTTGAACTCGGAGCCACGACCTTCGGCGGCGGCTATGCGATGATCCCTCAGATTCGGGAGCAAATTGTCGAAAAGCGGAAATGGCTTACCGATGATGAACTCTTGGAAGTCACGGCGATTGCTGAAAGCACCCCGGGCCCGATGTCGATCAATTTGGCCACCTATGTCGGCTATAAAAAAGGCGGTTTGCTCGGTTCGTTATTGGCCACGGTTGGGGTTGTCATCCCTTCCTTGGTCGTCATTTATCTCGTCTCGCTCATCTTCAATCAGTTCATTAGCAATCCTTGGGTGAGTTACGCTTTCGTCGGGGTCAAATGCGCAGTTGCCTTCCTCATTTGCGATGCGGCCTATGGCCTCATCAAAAAAATGAAGAAAGAAGCCTTCCAAATCATCGTCCTCGTCCTCATCACCGCGATCATGATTCTCTTTGATGTCTTCTCCGTGAACTTTTCCTCAATCTACTTGATCATCATCGGCGGGGTCTTAGGCCTCGTCTTCTATTCGCTATTGGATCTCCGCAAGAAGAAGCAGGCGGCGAAGAAGGAGATCAAGCCATGATTTACTGGGAACTCTTCTGGGAATTCTTCAAAATCGGCCTCTTCACTTTCGGCGGGGGCTATGCGATGATCCCGCTTCTTAAAGATGCCGTCCTCGGCCACAACTGGCTCAGTGAGGAAATGTTCTATGACTTCATCGGAGTCACCGAAAGCACCCCAGGTCCGATCGCCGTTAACATGGCGACTTATGTTGGCTCGACCCAAGCGGGAATCCCTGGCGCTTTGCTGGCGACCTTTGGCGTCGTTCTTCCCAGCTACATCATCATTTTATTAGTGGCTTCGATCTTGAAGAAATTCCTCAAGAACGTCTATGTCCAACGCTTCCTTGAGGGCCTCAAGCCAGTTGTCCTCGGCTTCATCCTGGCCACAGGCGCCCTCTTGGCGCTCCGCTGCTTTGGCTACAAAGGGCTCAACGACTTCACGTTCAACGCCCCTTCCGCGATTACCTTGGGTTGCGTCATCCTCTCGTATTTCATCTATAAAGCAGTCTTCAAGAAGAAGATGGGCGTCATCCCACTCATCGCCCTCTCCGCTTTCTGGGGAATCTTCGTTTCCTATCTTGCCAGCGTGATGTGATTATCCTTGGCAAAACGCCATCGGATTGTAAAAAAGAGGCGGTTCATCCGTCTCTTTATTGCGTGGCCCTTTTCCTTTTGCGATAATTTTTTCCGGAGAGAAAACCATGAACCCAAAAGCCAAGCCTGCGATCCTCGTCGTCGACATGCTGAATGATTTCGTCACCGGGGCGCTTAAATGCCCGCGGGCGGAAGCGATCGTCCCGAAGACGGCCGAACTCCTTGAGGCGGCCCGCCGCTATGGGGTTCCCGTCATTTTCTGCAATGACGCCCACATCAAAGGAATCGACCACGAACTCAAGCTTTGGGGCGACCATGCCATCGCCGGAACCCCCGGGGCTCAAGTGATTCCCGAACTCAAGGAATGCGCTAAGGATTATGTCGTTCCGAAACGCCGTTATAGCGGCTTCTTCCACACCGATCTTGACCTCTTGCTCAAAGAGCTCGGAGTCGACACCGTCATCATGAGCGGCCTCCACACCCACATGTGCGTCCGCCACACCTCTGCCGATGCCTATCAGTTAGGCTATGACGTTGTGGTTGCCAAGGATGCCACGAATTCCTTCACTGAAGAAGACTATGTCTCCGGATTAAAATACCTCCACGATGTCTATGGCGCCGAAATTAGCGATGTGGACGCCCTCATTTCTTCCTTCAAGGCCTCAAAAAAATAGGCTTACAATCCCACAAAAAAAGACCGAGGTTTTGCCTCGGCCTTTTTAAGAGCTTACTTCGTCTTCTTCGCAACCCCCCGCTTTCGCCATCATATCATCGATGAGCGAAACGGCACGGCGAACTGCCAAATCCGAAGTGATGTGAAGGAGCAAGGGCGTCGAGGCGTAGACTTTCTTGTTCGAGGCATCCTGATGCGGAATCGAAGTCCCATCATAATCGCTGGGCTTGAGATGGAAGAAAACCTTCAAACTCTTGCCATCGATCGTGACTTTCATGTAGTCCTGACGATGAAGCGAATACGTATCGCAAGGAATCGAGATTCTGGAATGGATACCATACTCTTCAATCGCCGAGCGGATCGTCTCGTAACGGGCGGTCAAAGTTGAATCGGCTTTCGCGAGTTTTTGAGCAAACGGCACGCGTTTTGCCCATATTTTGCGGGATGCTTCCACCTCTTCGTCCACTGCCGGAGCCGCTTCTTCCGTCGCCGCTTGAGAAACGGGTGCGGTTTTTTCTTTGACCGGAAGAGGCTTTGCCGTCTCCTTAGTGGCGATCGGCTTCGCCAAGCGGTTGTGCCGTAAATGGGAACGTCCGAACCATCGACGTAAATATAATCGCGATGGAGGGCAATATCCGGATCCGGAATCACGCCTTCGGCGGTCAGATTCGAGCCTTCGAAATGCATCAGATGGCGTTCGCCATTCTCGCCATAAGAAGCAATATCGTAGCTTTCAGCAAACGGATCGGAGTAATTCGCTCACCGATCCGTCTCAACCCGTCGTCGTCTCGCTGAAAGGCGTCGTGCTGCTCGCCGAGGTGCGAACCTGAAGCGATGCGCCGGGCGTAACTTCGACACTGACCGGGCCTTTAATCCAAGCCTTGGTCGTTTCGTCATAGTATTCGGATCCCGAAGGAACGCTCACCTCGGCTTTATCCGAGGCGCTCGTCGCCGCCGTGACCGGATAGCCCGAAGCATCCGGAGCGCTCGGCATCGCGATGGCCGTCAAAGTCTGGGCTTCGCTATCCGAATCGCTTCCATCGCTGTGGGTATGTTTAAGAACCGCGCTGAAAGTGTGTCCATAAAGCGGAATCGCGATCTCCAAATCGCCATTGGCATCGGAAGTGTATTCCTTTTTATCGATGATATAAGTCGCATTCGCAAGGAGATTCTTGAAGCAACCAGAGAGATAATCGATCGTCGCGGAGGGAGTCGCTTGCTGATAAACCTTGGTCGGAACCGAGGCGATGTTGCTGGCAGGCTTCGTTCCGGTCGCCGAAACGCGGACCTTCAAGGATTGGCCTGGAGTCACCGAAACATTGGCTTGGCCCTTGATCCACGCTTTGGTCGTTTCGTCATAGTATTCAGAGCCTGAAGGAACCGCGACAGTGGCCTTTTCACTATCGGTTGTCGCCTCCGTAACGCCATAGGCGCTGACGTCCGGAGCCGCCTCTCGGGCTAAGAGGGTGAATGAAGCCTCATAGGAAGAGATGTAACGGGTCGCATCAACGCTGGTATCCACGATGCCAAGCATCACGCTGGCACTATCGCTGATGACACCGCTTAAAGTAATCGAACCGGCACTATCCGCAACATACGTCTGCTGATCGACCGTGTAGGTATGTCCTGTGACTAGGCCACTCACGGTGACCACATCGTTATCGCCATAGTTGAGCGTCACAACCGGCACATCATATTGCTTGCGGATCAACGTGCTCGGCAAAGTCTGAGTTTCCGAAATGGCCGTGCCGCTCGAATCCACCATGACCATGCTCTTGAAGGTTTTGCCCAAAAGCGAGCCATAGGTCGGATCAGTGTAGGTGCCGAAATTGAAGGCGCCATTCGAATCGGCGCTGACGGCAATCACGCTGCCATCCGTCAAAGTCACTTGATAGGCTTGCCCCGCGGTTAAGCCCGTTAATAAGGTCGTGCTATCCGTGTTGGTCTGCGCCAACGGCATCAACGTTTTTTGAATGCTGAAGGAATAGGCGCTTTCCAATTCATCGCTGACGCTCGACCGCGTTCCTGAAGCTGTGTACGTGACGCTTCCAGAGCTGGAAGAAGTCGGCGCGGTATAGGCGCTCTCCGTCCAGAAATCGCCGATCTTTGAGTTCAATGAATTCGCATCAGGCTGCGGCAGATAAGGAATCGTATCCCAGGTCTCGGTTTTGCTCCCGTTTTTCGCGGTGCGCGACGCAGTCCCGTAAGTGGCGAAATTCGCTGCGACAGTCTGACTCCAATCGTTCCAGTTTCCACAAGGGACGGTTTTATCAAAAGAAAGTGCCGTTGAGGTCGGATAAGGCGAGAATTCAACGAATGCCCCAGCCGTATTCGATGAGGGATAATCGTTCCAATGGCCGCCGAAATGCAAATCCAAGCACCACTCGCTGCCCAAAGAATAGCCATTCGGCTCCCCGGTCGATTTCCAACCATCGTATTGGCCATCGGCTACGGATCCGTCCGTTTTAAAGAGTGCGGTTCCCGCCTCAGGGCCACAAACCCATTGCCAATTTGTCTTCACTTTCCGAGCGGCCGTGGTTCCGGATTGACCTAACCCCGCCGCGGTATCGGCATCTTTCGTCGTGATCGTATCGCAGATTGCGCCGGCCCAACCTCCTTCAGTGGTCAAAGCATCCATGACGGCATCTTCCGTGGCGGAAGTGATCGTAGCCAAATAGCCTTTCATGCCAAAGAGTTTCAGCGTTTTGGCGTAATCATAAGCTTTGTCCCAATTACTAACGGTCGTTCCGCTGGGTTTGGCATCATAGATATAGAAGTGAGTATTTCCATCCGAATCAATCAAGGTAGAAATCGCATCGCTTGAGGGAATGTTGCTTTCCAGAGCGGCTGCGCCAATTCCTAAAGAGAAGCGGATGTCCTGGCTATTCACGTCGCTCGCCGAGTTCGCCGAGCTATCGAAAGTGATGTACTGGCGGACGAAATCCGATACAGCAGAGGCAGTCTGCAAAGAGCTAAATGCCAAAATCTGCGTTTTGTGAGCTGCCGTAGAAGAAGCCAAGAAATCCGAATAAATCGTGAACGCCGAATTCGCGGTCGCGGTAATGGAACCCGTTAAAACCATGATAGAAATATTCGCGATTTCGTCTGACCCGTTTACGGTAAAATTCGGAAGCGTGTAAACCTGACTTGTCGCGCTGGAGAATACCGGAGCGCCGCAAGAAAGGGTAATGTTCGAGTTATCAGCCTTTTTCACCGTCGGGGCAAAAGGGGTCAATTTGATGGCTCCCTCCCCTAGCCCAATCGCAGAAACCGCTAAAGCGCCGAAAACGAAAACAAAGAGATATTTTTGCTTGCTGTGCATGATCTGCATCCCCGCTTTCAAAGTAAAACTATATAGCGGCCGCTTTTTAGTTTAAATACACGTTTGATTACTTTTTCTTTTCACTATTTTCTATAAGTAATTTCAGTCGACAAAAGTAAAAGGAAAAGTTTTGTATCTTCAAATAACACCAACTAAAAAGGCATTCTATCGGTTAATCCGAAGGGCGTGAGTCCCTTTAATTTTAAGAATTTGAAAGACAAGAATTGACGGGAAACCCAAAACAAAAGAATGAGCGGAGGGCGGAGAAACGATTTCTCTGAAAGCGGTTACATTTTTACATTGCTTAAATAACATCGATTTTTATTTTTTATTCTTGAGATTGTATCTTTTTAAAAAAGAAGCAATCCTTACCTAAAAGGGATTTCTTCGATCCTTCTGAAGACGACCCCAGAATCTTGTTCATGGGCCATTGTCCTTGCGACTTTGCCATTCATCTTCGCGTTTTTGAAAAAGAAGCAATGGGCAAAGAAAAAAACCAAGCCTTTTTTCGGCTTGGTCTTTATCTTACCAGATGGTGCCCGAGGCCGGACTTGAACCGGCATGGATTATACATCCGAGGGATTTTGAGTCCAACGATTCGCCTAACCCCTGTTTGAGGTGAGGCTACGATGGCGGACGTTTCTCCAGAAGCCATCGGGGTTCCTGCTGGGAGCTCTCTCATTTTGGGCCTTCCGCTTTGCGCTAGTTTATTGCGCTTTTTTGGGACCGGGCGAGAACATCGTGCGAGAACGCCTGTTCTCGCCTATTTGCGAGAACGTTTTTGGAGAATCCGGCGGACGCGACATCAGATGAGATATGCGAGAACAAAGGTGGCGTTTTGGGCCTAACCTCTGCCCAAAGGCATTATACGCGGAGGCTGTATGTTTTATCTCAATTTTTATCTAGAAAAGTTAATACGAAACAAAATGCCTTCATGCAATTTCTTTGATGAGCGCAATGGCAAAACTCGAATTGTCGTAATCCCAAGCCATGGAAAAGACGTATTTTTCATTTTCTCTCCCGGCTTGTCCCATTTCTCGAATTTGTAGGTTCTAAGGTATTCTTTGAATCCAGAAAGGCTGAACCATTTCTTGATGTTGCGGACGTAAACCCTTTTCGCCATATCGCAATAATCGGAATTCAGAAGATACTTTCTCTGGGCAGGACTATTGATAGATCATGAGCAATTGGTGTCATCGAACTCGATGATTATGCCGTAGTAATCCCTCCATGATGGATAGGAACCGTAATCGGTCATTGCTGCTCTTTCATCATCGTCGCGACAAAGCATGAATGGTCGTGGTCCCAGACCATGGTGACGAGTTTCAACCCATTCGAGCCGGCGACGTCGAGATCGGATTTGAGATAGCTCACATCCGACTCCCTGATAATCTTGTAAGAATATGACATTGATTCAGTCCTCCTAAGTTCGGATTTAATCGAAACTTTATTCTCTATTTTTTATACCACCAGGCACCTGTTCAATCAGCAAAAAGAGGCATATTTTTATGCCCCTTGATGCCGTTATTCCATGGCCTTGGCTTTGTCTTCCTTGAGCCCTTCGTCTATGGCGCCTGAGATCTTCTTGGCCGTCTCCAGGGACTGCG
>DAIQMS010000045.1:0-8702 GCA_036788815.1 Bacillota bacterium | reverse complement strand
GTAAAATTTTCATTTCGGCGTCATAAGGGAAATCGGCAAAAAAGAAACAAACAACTAATTTCTCATTACTTGTCTTTCAAAGTTTGCTACAGAACTCTATTTTTCAGTTTTCCATTTCGTGCCTAAAAATCTATGAATAACGTAGCCTTTTGATAAAAGCAACTCTTCAAACACTTCGGAGGCCGACGGATTGCCGTCATTAACTTCTATAAATGAATGGGAGTAAAAAATGACTAACAAATTTTTAAAATTCTTGTCGGTTGGGATTTCCTTAGGATGTTTCACATCAACGCAAGGCATCGCTTCCAATTCAGTGAAAAAGCTAAATTTGACAGAAAATTGCAATGATACTCACGTCGCCGTATTGGTAAAAGACGGAAAAATTAATCAATCAGATATTGATTCCGCCACGAGGGCATATCGAGAAGGGGGACTGATCTATGTATATGGACAGAAGGTCACGATTGGCGACTTTTTGAAAGCAACATCATCCGATGTTTATTTTGGCAATTGCGAAGGCGACTCAGACAGAAAAGACCTAGCCTTCACTTCTATCCAAAGTGACGACTCCTTTTGCATCATTTCAGGATTTAACATGCGGTTTTGGCCTCAGCGCTGGAAACAAGAAATGGTTTCCTTTGATTCTGTGCCATCTGACGAAGAGCTGTTGAATTTAGTGAATGATGACGTTTGCGCTCAAAAACAGAGAAGCAACTCTGGGATAAAAAAAGAAGTCGTAAGAATAAAATCAAGTACCGGAATAAAGTGTTATCTCAATTCTCTCCAATCAACATATTTGTTTGCCGATTGGACCCTTTTGCAAGATGTTGACGAAAGGGACGAAGAACAAAATTATTTTGGATTCACCACGTTGATTACTCCTGTTTCAAATCTACTCATGCCTTGTAATTTGGTTTATGTTCAGCAAAGAGTCATGAATTCGGGAGGCGTGCTCAGTGATTACGCTCCTTCGGATAGCACCGATCTAACTCTAAACGTCGGAGTAAGTGCCGGCACATCGGGCGTTGACGTATCCGTTTCTACAGACCTAACAACCAAGCCAACATTCGTCGCTCGATCCTATCCCGACATTACGGCAGCGGCGTTTCAATGGATGACTGGTTCGATTCCCGTTCCCGGCGGACTGAACAACATTGGGTTTAGGTCTGGCATAGCTTGGCATGCTAACACAACATATCCTTCTGTAAGAACAACATTTTATGGTTCTTTTGCAGAATTTACCACTTCGGCAAAGACGATTACGGCATCAAAATTTGTGGAGGATATTCATTAATGAATAAAAAAATAATTGGGTGTTTCATTGCAACGCTCGCGCTGACATCGTGCAATGCAAACCCCGAATCCAGCAGTTCTAACCCCAGTATCAATAGTTATGTGAGCGACGGAGGACAATCCGTACCATTCGATCGTTTCGATCCGATATTCGCATCAGCATTTAAGGGCGATGCCTCTGAAGCGAGAAAGCATTTTGTTTGTTTTACGCCAATGGAAAGCGACGGATCAGATTTTGACGAAGCAAGAAGTTTATATCTTCTTTATCCTCCCAAAGGACAATACAGCCCAACGGAACAAAACAGAGAAATATGGTATAGAGACGAAGCCGTCTGGGAAAACGACCAAATGGGTTACGGAACTTTCTCTCCCGCTTCGGGAACAAGCATGAATCCTTTAAAAATAATCATCAATCAAAAAGTGAATTTTGCCTCATGGTCTGGAACGAATCTGCCAAATGATGCGACGATTTGTAACTTTAACGAAAACGCAATCATCGATTCGAATGTGTATATCAATTACAACGGATATCGCTTCGCCTTCGAATTCTATCTAAGAAGTACAGTAGCTGATTGGGCATCAGGCGCGAAGTATGCCGTTAAGCGGTAAATTTATCCTTCCTTTATTAATCATTCTTGCCTTCACGCTCCCCGGTTGTTCCAAAGGAAGGGAGTATCTCTCGCTTTCCGAAGCGGAGAGATCCGCTTTGCCAAAAAGCGAAGGGACTTCAATCGCTTTCCAAGGCTCGCCGCGCGATCTCGGCTACGGCGGGAGCTGCCCGCTCCCCTCAAAAATCGATGGGGAGGCCAACATCCTCGTCATCCCGCTCGAATACGACGACCAGAAATTCAATCCCGCGGATTACGAGGCCCTCTTCAACTCCATCGGCGGGAATCCACTCTCGCCCTCGTCCGCGAAGGAGTATTTCAAAATTGAGTCGAAGGGGCTTTTCGTCCCCAATTTCGTCTTCGCGAGGCCGATCAACGTCAGCGGGATCTCCCTCCCAGGCAAATCCCAGTGGGAGCGCTGCTCCTACCTTTTCGAACATAACCTGCGCGCCTACATGGGGACAAACGAGGCGCCCTACCCACTCCATTTATTCGACTCGGATTCGGACGGCCTCTACGACGGGGTGGTCTTCCTCGAAACCAAGAAGGAAAACCCGTTCCTGGGCGGCTGCTTCGAGGCGGACGGCGCGGGGGACAGCCAATGCGCCGTGTCGAGCTACGCGGCGGTCTCGCCCTATTGCTATCGTTACGACAGCTCCGAAAGGACCATCTCCTTCATCGCCCACGAGATGGGGCATCTTTTGGGGCTAGGCGACACCTACGCCGGGAAGAGCACCCGCCGCCCGATGGGCGCTTTCTCCCTTATGGAGGCCACGCCCGGCGAGATCGTCCCCTTCGAGAAAACGCTCCTGGGTTGGGAGGAGCCGAAAACGATCGACAAAACAAGCGGAACCATCTCCCTCAAGCCCGGCGAGAGCGTCTACTGCCCCTGCCCGAGCGATTCGGCCTTCCCTTTGGCGCGAGCGCTTTGCTTCCAATGCATCGATCCGGCGAAGGACTTCCTCGCCTACCCCGGCTTCCATGGCATCACGAAACCCGGCGTCCTCGTCACGAAGATCGACGCCCGGATCGGGACGGACAAGAAGTTCCTCTATTCAAACAAAGCGATCGGCGTCGATGAGGATGCCAAACCCTTCATGAACCTCCTCTGCAAGACCGCCGGACATTACGACGATTTGGTCAGCCAGGACGTCGAAGCCTGGCATAGTTTATCGGACGGGGACGACGCCTTCTTCCTATCGGGAGATAGCTTCAACGAGGATGGGAAAGCGACGTTCTCCGACGGAACGCCAATCGACCTCTCCTGCACAATCAACGCCGAAAGCGAAGGGATGTCCCTCTCTTTCAAATAATTTAGTGACGCAAATAAACAGCAACTTTTTCGTTTGTTTTTTTTGGGTATCCGCCAAAACACATATCAACGAATTAGTATGAGCTGCATCCTCAAATTCGGAAACAAAACATCGTTTATTCATAAAAGAAACTATTTTAGGCAAATTCTCTTTCGATAAACGTTGCTGATGTGTTTTGTGAAATACAAAGAGCGGTAAGCAAGACTAACGCTAACGAAAATAGTCAAGCAAATTGGAGCTGGCTAAAAGTCTTTTTCATTGTCATTTACTAAGTTTTCGTATCTGTAAAAAGATTCGCCAATAAAAAGCCTTGCTCTTTTCTATCTTAAAAAGATTGTAACAATCAAAAGCTTCTCAACAAAGAATTTTCTTCGCTGCGCCTTATGCTGGAGAATGAACTAAATGATTAGCAAGATCTTGGTTGAAAACGGGATCCAAAAAAATGTCAATGAACTGACAGCCTAAGCGTATTGCCTTCATAATTGATTCTCTTTTTGATAAATAGAAGAAAATCATTTCTTCCAGCGGATTAAATGGAAATTCGAAGCAAAGTTCCTTTTTTCCCATTTTTTTCTAATTCAGTAAAATCAACGGCGCTAATCTTCCCTTGGTATCCATCATCCACGAGACAAAAATGCACATAATCCGTATGAGCAAAAATCCACCATCCCGAGGTTTTTTGATAATAGGAATATCCCGTTACATTCATTGCGTGATAGGCATACTCCCCTCCTGTTGGCATCCAAATAATCTCCTTATCTCCGCCTCGCGTGATGGTCTCGACCGCGTCGCTTTGAAACGAAAGATCGGTTCCGAAACTCGCAGTAATCGAAACCCCGTATTTTCCTGAAAGTTGAGAAATACAATCCGCTCCTTTTGAGAAAGTCGCCGGCCCAACGCGGTAACCATCATTCGCGATAAAGTAGTCCCGAATATCCTTGTATGCTTCCGGGGCCTGATTATGAAAGGGATAAAAACGTGGGCTTCCCCCACTGTTGCGCTCAGCGAGGAGAGACTGCCTAAAGCTGTCGCCTTCGCCGATGCTCACCTCGCCGGTGGGAATGGGCGATAAGCCTTTTGCAGGGAAGGCCTTTTTTGCTCGAAGCAAACTTTTATAGAGCGAAGAAAGCAAACAATTATCCTCGCTTTTGAACGAAGAAGACCCGACGCTTTCCGAATAAACGGAGTATTCTTCGTTTTGAACGTAAGGCCAATCGCTGAGTGCCCTCGATTCAACCCCGGAGAAACCAGCTCCATATTTATTTGCCACGTAATCAGAGAGGCTCGGCGTCCCCGAGAAGGCAATTTTTCGGATGGGAGAACGAATTTTCCCTTGAGAAAAAAGGCTTTGCTCCGAAAAAGGGTGATAACCATTTGAGAAAGAAAGGAAAGAAGAAGAGAAAGGGCCATCCGCTAAACCGTAATCGAAATTGCCGGAATAGACCATTCCGACCATTTCAAGGCTGTCTCCCAAGAGGCAGTACCCGTTGGAACCATCAAAATCGACTAGGCAATAGCGGCCCCCATTTTCCCCTTCGACTTCAAAAATTTTTTCGACCCTCGATGCCGAGAACATCGGAGCGGTCTTTTGGACCTGTTCTCGGAAGGTCGGAAAATCATTCTCAATTGCTAAGCCGGCCTCCATTGCCGAAACACGACCGTTAGGCATAGACAAAGACGCGGCTAAGGCCGCCAAAGAAAGCAGTGCATTCATGGTTTTGATGTTAATCGGAAGAAAGAACGATGTTTTCGAATGGTTTCAAATCAAAGGCATGGCTGGCTTCTTTCGTCTCTCCCTTCGGCGCCTTGATTTCGAAGGCCCATATGAAGGAATCGCCAGGGACAGTACCGTAAGAAAGCAAAGTTTTGGAATCCCAAGAAAAGGAGCCATTAACGGATACAGAAAAGGAAACAGCCACGGAGCTATGAAGCGAAACGACGACATAGTTCGACGTATCCTGGCCTTCTGCGGTTTTCAGTCCACGTCCATAATAGAAATCCGCATAGATCACATCAGAAGCAATCAAGGAGCCGATGGACGCCCCGTAATAGTTCGTGAAATTATTGGCAAGGTATTTGAAAGCGTCGTTACTCGCGCCCGCCCCGGCCTTCGCACTCCAAGCATCCTCTTCCTGTGTGGCCTTCCGGGTCAACGACCAGGTGACGGGGATGGCGACAACGAGGGCCAACACGGCCGAAAAGACGGGGATCCAAACCCGGAGACCTCTTGGGCTTCGGCCAGAATCGGCCTTTGCCTCAATCCGAGAGAAATCAGGCGACGGCGTGCCGCCTTTAAGGGCGTCGATTAGTTTCTTTTCATCGTTTTCTTCCATTTTATCCTCCCACTATGAAATAGACTTCAATCCCCTAAATCCGTCGGCCTCGGCGCTTTTCGAATCTTTTCCTTCGCTCGAAAGTACAGCGAGGAGACGGCATCTTCGCTCAAACCCAAGGAAAGGCCGATCTCCTTGAAAGTGTAGGAATAGGCGGCGTGGAGGACATAAACGGAAAGCTCCGCCTCGGAAAGAACGCTTTTCAAAAAAGCAACGGCCCGGTCAGAAACGGAATATTTCTTCTCCTCAGGCGAGGCCGTGAGCCCCTCCTCGATTTCGTCGTGGTCCTTCCTTTTCCAGTTAACGTAATGGATCGCGTTGTTTTTCGCCGCTTGAAACAAATAGGCTTTGACGTCTTTCCCGTCCTCGAGGAGTTCCGGGTTCTCAATCAAGGCAGCGAAAACATCGCTAGCGGCGTCCTCCGCTTCCTGGGCCTGGCCCGTGATCTGATACGCCGAGAAATAGGCGAGATGGTAATAGCGGGAATAAAGCTCCCCCACCGCCTGACGCTTCTTTCTTTTGATCTCCTCGGCGAGTTTATCGTCCGACAGCGCTTTTTCGTGCATCGTTTGAATTATACCAAGTGAAAGGGACCTCATTCAAAGAAGTTCGCACGAACAGTTTTTTCCGCTGGAGCCATAGAGGAATGAAATAATGTTTTTAAATACACCCTTTTTATATAAAAAGGACGAATTCTGTCCTTTAAAGTCTATTAATGTATGGGGGGAGATCAAAAAACTCCTCATTGAGCTCAAAAAAAAGAACAGAAAGGAAAAAATGACAAAAACCGAAATCCTTCTACCTGCAGTCTTAGTTAGTCTCATTTTTTCGGAAGGCTTCACAAAAGAAAAATAAAAGTAGTTTAAATGGCTTTTTCTCAAGAAAACATCGCGAGATTTGAGAGGCTCTCAAAGAAAAGGGACTCAATGATTATTTGTGCAATTTTGTCGATTATAACCGCATTCTGAAGATATAAAGCAATTGGCTTTAAAAAAGAGGTAAATTCATGATAAGCGAATTGATTCTTACGGTATTTGCATCTGTTAGTTTAGCTACAAAAAATAATAGTATGAGCGCGTCTCAAAACACTCCGGAAAAGGAAAATGCCTTTTCTTTGGTCCACGACGTTGCAACCGATGGGAATACAGTTTTAACGGGGGATGACCTTCGACAATATAACATTAAGCATTCCCAAAAGAGCGGAAGTGGGTCGGGGATCGACGACGCCGAATCTTATCTGAAAAGCTGTTTCGGAAATGATTGTTTCATTGTGAAAGATGAGGCTAATTCTGACATGCTTGAAAATTCCCCAGAAAGCCCAAATGAATTCACAACCCCCTACATGGCGACCGTTAGAAAAAATAAAAATATGAGCGAAACGAATTACATGGGATGTGGCCGAATTGGCATGTTTACCTTGCTTGATTACCTAGCCAATTACAACGGGTACAATTCACTTTACGATGATTATCATGAAATAGAATCAAATAGAGTAAACTTGATGACCTATATTTTGAATAAGACAAATGCCATGGACTTCTTTGGCCAGGGGACATTTTCTGGGCCAAAGGCGATCAAAGATTCTCTAAACGATTATTTTTTGAAACGGGGATATGGAAATGTTTTCACCATTGAAGGCGGCGTGAATGGGGATAAAGAATGGAAAATTGATTTCATCAAAGAAAATATCAAAAATAATATACCGTTGTTGGTTTTTACTCCAAACCGTTTTGGCTATTACAAGAATCACTATATGACCATAACCGGATACAGCTCTTACACTGTTGACGCGGGAAACAAAGGCGTCAAAACAAAAACTTTGCTTAAAGTAAATATGAACTGGGGCCCAAACACCAGTCCAAAATGGTTTGATTCAGATTGGTTTGATGGAGAATTCAACTGCAGCGTTCTTGCCCCAAGGCTCAAGAAAATCAGGGTCGATTTCAAGCCTAGCGATTTGCCGCTTGTCACAGCATATTCAGCCTCAGAAGTGAAAAACCCTAAAATGCAAAACGGTGTTGCTTATATAATCAAGCATCAAAGATGCCATAATTATCAAAACGAATGTGCTGTTTTGTCTGCTCAGAAAAAAGATTGTGGTGTTTCGTGGCTTGAATTCGATTGTGGATCAGACTTCCGGTGCGTTCAGATTTTAGCAAGTTTTTGGAGGAAGAACGATTACACATTTTTATCATCTTCAACGATCCAATTGCAGTTTACTGCTAGCGATTCATTAAACTGGTCATGCGCCTACGATTTTAAAGAGAATGCGTCCGTTTTCTCTTCCGACCGTTCAAAAATGACGTGCGTTACGGTTTCTTTGCCAAACGGCGTTAAAAGAATCAGGCTTTATCGTTCGGCGACAGGAATAAGGGTAGAATAGCCTTAGGTGGTCTCTCTTTCTTCCATGAAAAATAAAAAGCTAATTATAGCGACGACAATAATCGCCAGCGCTTCGCTTCTCTGCGGTTGCTCCGCCAGGCACACCCGGGCGGTGAGCACGGGGACGTTTTCCTCATCCGGCCAGTTTTCGGTCTCGGGGGAAGCCTCGGAAAGCGTCGCGGGGAAGACACCCAGCGCGATCGCCGTCACCCTTTCGCCGCTCAGCCAAGACGAGTACAAAGCGCTGAACGGGGCGAACTGCTTCACGGATTTGGCGAACAATGCCCTGATCGGCATCGGCCTGAGCGTCACTTTCGCGGATGGGCAGTCCAAGGCGCTGGGTTTGGCCTATGATTCGGTCTCCGCGACGATGAACGAATCCTACTCCTTCACCGGAAACGGCGAGGTGATCCAGGGAGGCGGGGCGGAGGATTTCGGTTTCTCCTTCACCACGTCGACGGAAAAAAGCAAAATAGCCCTGACCCTGACCGGCATCGAAAACGGCGCGATGAAATGGTCAATCTCAGGCAATGCGACAGCGATAAACTAATGTCGCTCCCCGCCTAAGACCTTATTTCGAAAACAAAACCCGCTCTTTTTGGTAATTCAAAAGTTTGGCTTGGCCAGCCGAAAAGAACATCCTCTAAAGACTGTAATCTCCGGTTCTAGCCCCGTACTGCGCTCATGAGATTCGCCACAAACGGTCTCTCTTTCATTTGCTGACCCTTTTTGAAAAAAACAGCTGACAAATCCAAACAAATTTAAAAATAAGT
>DAIQMS010000044.1:0-8904 GCA_036788815.1 Bacillota bacterium | reverse complement strand
AAGAGCAAGACTTTCTCTTTGACCTTGGCCTTGATCGCCTCGACGCCCGGCTTGAGGAGTTTGCGCGGATCGTAGCCCTTCTCGAGGTTCTCGGCGGTCGGATTGGCTTTGCCGGCGGCGCAATAGGCGATCGTGGCCGCGGCGAAGACGAGCTGGCAATCGGTGTTGACGTTGATCTTGCTCACGCCATGGGCGATCGCTTCGCGGATCTGATTGTCCGGGATGCCGGTTCCGCCATGGAGCACGAGCGGGATGTTATGCGTCGCTTTGTTGATCTTCTCAAGCGCGTCGATATGGAGGCCCTTCCAGTTGGCCGGATAGATGCCATGGATGTTGCCGATGCCCGCCGCCAGGAAATCGATGCCCAAGGCGACGATCTTCTCGCATTCTTTCGGATCGGCGACTTCGCCATCGGCCGTGACGCCATCTTCGGTTCCGCCGATCGCGCCGACTTCGGCTTCGATCGAGAGGCCCTTATCGTGAGCGAGGGCGACGAGTTCTTTCGTCTTGGCGATATTCTCTTCGAGCGGGAAATGGGAGCCATCGAACATGATCGAGGTGAAACCCGCGTCGATGCAGGCTTTGGCGGCGTCATAATCACCATGGTCAAGATGGAGAACGACCGGGACGGTGATGCCCAAAGAACGATCCATGGCCTTGACCATCGCGGCCACGACCGGATAGCCGCCCATGTATTTGGCCGCTCCCATCGAGACGCCCAGAATGACCGGAGCCTTCAGCTCCTCGGCCTCCAAGAGAACCGCTTTGGTCCATTCAAGGTTGTTGATGTTGAATTGGCCGACGGCATAATGGCCATCGCGAGCCATTTCGAGCATACGTGTCGCATTGACTAACATGAGATATTCCTCCTATGAATAATCTTGTGCGAGGATATTATCTCACGAATCCGGGGGAGTCAGGATAAAGGGTTTGCGCTGGAAGGGATTTTCCGAAAGTCTTCTTTGACGTAGAAAAAGGAAAAACATCCGACATTTTCTAAGAAAAAACGGCCTCTTTTTCCAAGAGGCCGTCTTCCCGATTTTCGTTCTCAACGACTCTATCGGCCAAAGGCACGAGGAGTAGGTTTACCAAACGTTCGGCCGATCGGCTGGCGCCACGTACATCCCCTCGCCTTCCGCGATGCCGAAGGTGGAATAGAACTCATCGGCCGCGCCCACGATCGCGTTGGAGCGGGCCGCGCCATAAGGATGGACGTCCGGAGCGTAGAAGCTGGCATAAAGAGAAGCATCGCAGGTCGACATGAAGAGCTGGGCGGCATCTTTGAAGAATTCCTCATAATTGAAGCCCGCGGTCTCCTTCGCGAGATCCATCACGAGGCGCATCCCCGCGCAATCGGCGCAGGCTTCGGAAACCGCCGTCGTGCCATTCGTGTATTGGCCCGGCAAGACTTCGCGGCTCTGATAGAAAGAGATGACGCTCTGAACCCGGGTCGAATAAGCGAGATGGTCCGCGGCGCTCCACCACGACGAATTGAAGTTGCCATTCTCATCGTAATTGACGCCATTGGTATCGAATCCGTGCGTCAGCTCGTGGCTGCAGCAGAGATAGAGCCGGCTATAAAGAAGAGCCGTATCGAGGCTCGCGAAGTCATCGTGGGCCGCCAAATAGCCCACATAGATCATGATGCCGTTCACGCTCGGCGAATAGCAGGCGTTCGCGGTGAAATGGTCCTCGAAGTCGCGATCGGTGTAGAAATTGCTGTTGGTATTCGCCAAAACGACGGCCCAATGGTTTCTCTTCGAGAGGACGAGATTCTGATAGAGGGAAGTCGTGAAAGTCGGCATCGACACATCGACGCCCGTTCCGTTATCGTTATTCACCAGGATCGAGGTCTTGACCGCGTCGACTTTGGCAAGGGCCGCCTTTTTGCCGTCATCCGAGAGCCAGCTCTCGCTTTGGATCCGCTTGCGCAGGGCGGCCCGGAGAACGGTGATGGCTTTGCTGATCAAATCGAAGTTATTGCGGTAGGAAGCCGTCTCTTTGTAATCGGCGATCACGCCATTGCCGACTTGGGCGACGAAGTATTTCTCAAGAATGCCGCTCTTTTGGAGATAAGTCGAATCGTAGCCGAAATGGGTGACGGCCTTGAGCGGGTTGCAAGGCAGATACGCCTTGATCTCGTTATAGAGGATCTGGGCTTTTGCTCCGGCGAAGTTCTCGTCGGTCATCGCCTCGAAATAAGCTTGGAGGGCAAGGCCGTGATCGCTGATGAAGCGGGCCAAAGGCTTGCCCGCGGTGCTCGGATCCAAAGCCGAAATATCCACCGGCTTCAAATCCCCAAGGCCTTCTGCCTCGAGATGCGACTGGAAGACGAACTTCTGCGGCCCGTACTCGACGGCGCTAAAGACATAGCTCTTCGTGTCCGCCATCTAGGTGAGGCCTTGCCGATAAATCGCCCCGGCGCTGAGATTGAATTGGCCCATCGCGGAAGCGTAATTATCGGCCAAAGCGCTCGAGAAGCCAACGCCGCTGAAGACGGCGCTGGCCTCATTCACGAACGTGTTGTATTTCGCGGAACCGCTCGTGAAATCGCTCGCGGCGTATTCCGAGGTGAAAGGAACGTCCAATTCGCCAAAAGGATGGTTCAATAGCGTCATCGATCCGCTGATGTCGAACGAGGAGAAAAGAGGATCGATGCCTTGTTTGGCGAAGAGATTCGCGCAACTCGAGAAAAGGCCGCTATAATCGGTCGGATTCGTCAGGGTTTCGTAAGCCGTATAGGCCCCGGCGCAGACATTCGCCTCTTTGGCATCCTCGTCATAAAGGCTCGTCTTGTAGGCCAGTACGTTCGTTTTATTGGCGCCATCCGCCATGCTTTTGGCATGGGAAGAGACCCAGGAGTTAATCGCCGTCTGCGAGACGATGTTCGTCTCCTCGACGGTGTCAGCCGAGGTCTTATTGATCGTGTCCGGATTCGCGTAGAGACAGTCGTGATTGACCGTATTGGCGAAATCATCCTTGAGCGAGATGCCGTAATAGGCGTGGAAGCGGCTGATGTAGCGACTCAAACCATCCGTGAAATCCTCGTCGCCATTAAACGTCTGAATGTCTTCTCCGGTCGCGTTCGTCTCTTTGACGAGGAGGCCATGATCGCTCAAGAATTTAACCGCGTCCGTGGCTTCCGCCGGCACATCGGTATAGGGGCTGCTGATCACATAGGCCCCATAATCGCGCTGGCCCACGAAAGCGGGCATGCTGGCCTGATAAGCCTTATAAAGGAGATTGAATCCCCGGGTTTTCGTCAAGGTCTCATTCCCGCTATAACCCGTGGCCGTCAAGAGCCCTTTAGTGGTGAGTAAGGCGCCATCCCGACTGGCGTTCGTCGCGATCAGTTTGGCGGCCGCTAAGACAGCCCCATCGGCGACCGGGGTCGAAGAACTCGATGAATTCGAAGAAATCGCCGGGCTTTCCGGGACGCTTGCGCCCGAAGAAGAAGCCCCCTTCGAAGACCCGCAGCCGGCTAACGCAAAGCTCGCCGCGCAGAAAAACGACAAAACATAAAGACTTTTTTCATAAGCGCTCCTTTAAGGGGATGGCTCTTTAAGAGTTCATTCCTGTCTTTATTTTAGAGGAAATCAAGGAAGACAAAACGAACTAAATTGCTTCTTCTTCTTTTCTCTCCTGGTCGAAAACCTGATCGCCGAAGAGCAGGCGGCTTTCTTAATGCTTCAATCCAAAACCACCCGAACGGGGGATTGTTGCTCCCCGTTTTTCTTCTTACAATCATCGAAAAGAAAAAATTTTTGCGCGCTATTCGCGAAAGAAGTCTTTCCGGGAGGCATTCATTGAAAAAGAGAAACATCCTAATCTCCTTCGGCATCTTGGGAGCAACCGCTTTGCTTTTCGCCTGGCCTGACGCGATCAAAATCCCCTCAACGCTCGCCCAGATAAGCTCGCCCGAAATCCTTTTCGCTTCAAGCCGGAACAAACTCGCCAGCGGGACGTATGACGGCTCGACGACCTTTTCGGGATCGGGGGATGTCGTTAGCGAATCCTCAAGATCGCATTCGTCTTCCGCGAATATGAGGCTATTTGGCAGGGTTTCCCTTGCCAAACAAAAGAACGAGGATCGCCGTCCCCATCTTCGGCTCCAGAAGGCTATTTCAAGTGATAAAACGCCTTGATCGCCGGATCGGCTTTGGTGTGGCCATGAACCCGGATCGAGGAGACCGTCTCTTGAAGCAAGCTCAAGGGAATATCGCTATCCAAAATCAACAAGCCATAGACGAGGATTGAGAATTTCTGGCCTTTTTGTTTGGCTTTCTCGAAATCGGCCTTGCGAAAAGCGAGGATGCCCACGCCCCAACTGTCGCCCTTCCTTTCGGCCTGGCGCTTGATATCCTCGAGGTCCGCGGCGGAATCATCCAAGGCGGATTTCACGCCCTTTTGAATGAAATCGCTCCGGCTGGCGAAAAAGCCATTGTCCACCAATAAATCGATCTTGGCGAGATCCCCGATCGTGAGATTGACCGAAACTTTCTCGGTATTCTGTTGGGTTTTCATATGCTCCTGCTATGCTCCATATAGAGCATATATAGAATAGGCTGGCCTGCTTTGATTTTCAATCATTTCCCGAAGGGATCTTTCGCGAAACGAAAAAGCAAAGAAAGCGAGCGGAGTTGGAAACCCAAACAAAGCCGCCGTCCCCTTTCCGATTTTCGGATGAAGGCGACCCTCAGCCTTCAAATCCAATATAAAATAGCAGAAACTCAAAAATATTATCCCCATCCCATCAGTCTTTTCTTTTGTTTTCTAGGAATCAACGGACGGCAATGATAAAATAGAAAAATAATCTTTGCAAAGCGTGAACTCCCCTTCTGAGCCAAAACTCATTCCTGAAAAATCGAAGAAGCGTCGGCTGATCGTCGCCCTGTCTTTGTTTGCTCTCTTCATTGGGGTCATCGCCACCGGCTTTTTCCTTTCCTTCCAAAGCGTGGACAGTCTCCTTTGGGCCCAGCGGGCGGAAAACCTGACCACGGTGATGAACGGCATCAGCAAAACCACCAATCTTTATTTCGAGGACAATTGGTCGGATCTCGACCGGCTGACTTCGCGGCTGAGCAATGCAAACTACGCCGACGAAGCGAGCTTATCGAGCGCGCTCAAAACGATCGAAGCTCGCTTGGGTGGTGACGCTCGGAATGGAAGTGGAGACCGGCGCGCTCGAAGAGGAGGGCGAAGCGCTCGAAGAGACGCTCGCCAGCGGGCTCTGACAATCCGAAAGGGCGATAAGGAGGAATGCCGCGGGAACAAAAAAACCGATTTTGGTCATAGAGTTACCTTTATCCTATTTTCTTGATTATACCAAAAGGAGGGATTCTTAGGGAGCTTTTGCTTCTTGAATGAAGAGAAAATGGCAGATTTCATCGAGAAAGAGCAGGAAACTCGGCCCCGATCCCTGAAGATAGTGAAAAACAATACCGGGTCCTTTTTTGACTATCACCACCCTCCCGAATAAACTGAGGATATTCAAACAAGAAAGGTTTTATTCTTATGAAAAAATCCTTTGTTCTCGTCGGCAGTGCGCTTCTCCTCGCCGCGCTCCTCGTTTCCTGCAACGGAAACGCCCATACGAGCTCGGCCAGTTCGAGCCCCGCTGCGATATCCAGCCCCGCCGTCCTCTCTTCCTCAGCCAGCTCAGCGCTCACGAAGAAAGCCATCACCCTTTATGAAGGAAGCCCGAGCACGAGCGCCCAACTCGACGCGTATTTCGAGGCTGCTAATCCGGATGTCCCCCTTTTGAGCACCGACGAGATAGGGGGCTTCCTCGCCCAGCTCAAGGGTTTCGCAAGCCAGAAGACCACCTTTTCCTTGACGGGAAAGCTCCTGACCCTGACTCTCGAGGATGGGCGAACCGCCCTCTTCGATTTCGAGAAGAAGACCATCACCTTCCCCAATGCGGAGAAGTTCTTCGCCGGAAGGTTTCAATCACGAGTTTGGACTCGTTTGGCGCTTTCCCCACCGATGCCGACGGGAAACCGCTTTATTTCAAGCTGGCCAAAGATCCTTACCTCGTCGACGGCCATCCGATGGTGGCCGATCTCGGCGCCAACGCGATCCCGATGATCCTCGAGAACGGCATCGGCTATATCCCCTTAGCGACGTTCTCGGATATCTTCTGCAATGCCTTCGGCCTCCAGATTTTCTATAACGGAATCAACGCTTTCTTCTCCGGAGCCCAGCGCGCCTCCCTAAACGATTTGTACTACGAGGCCCGGTTGGCCCGCGGAGCCAATCCCTGGCGGATTTCACCTATCACGAGCTCTGCCTCAATGGCGATTTCAACTATGCCCTCAAAGAGAAGCATGGCATCACCACCTTCGACGATTTCCTGACTCGAAGCGGCCGGAAAGCCGATCTGAGCTCGACCGACGCCCAACTCGCCGATGGGGCGATCGCCTATGTCACGGAGACGGATTTGGACGACAACCACTCCACGGTGGACGCGCCTTCTTCTTACGCGGGCGAAAACTTCGCTCTCTTCGACCCGAAATACAAAGGCACCTCGAACACCTTCTGGGATAAGACCTACGCGGCCTTGACGGCGGCCCGCACCGCCGCTTATCCTTCGGGCTATCTGCCCTATGAGGAAGTCGGCACCACCGCCTACGTCACCTTTGACCAGTTCACCGGCCTCTCGGGCGATTACTACAGCGCCGAGCCGACCGCGGAAGATGCCGCGAAAGACACGTTCGCCCTCATCGAGTACGCCCATAAGAAAATCAACGCGGACGGCATCAAGACCGTCGTCCTCGATCTCACCTGCAACCGCGGCGGCGCCGCGACGGCAGCGGCTTGCGTGTCGAGCTGGATGCTCGGCGGAGCGACTCTCCACTTCAGCGCCCTTCTCGACGGGGCCAAAGCCTCCTTCCCGATGATCGCCGACGTCAACCTCGACAAAACCTTCGATGCCTCCGACAGCGTGGCGGGCAAGAAGCTTTATTGCCTCACCTCCGCCATCAGCTTCTCGAGCGGCAACCTCGTGCCTTCCGTTCTCAAGAGCTCGGGCAAGGTCACCATGGTGGGCCAGACCACCGGCGGCGGCGCTTGCGTCCTCGATTCGACTTGCCTCGCGGACGGCACCGAGTTCACCTTCTCGGGCAGCCACTCGGTCTGCACCGTCAAAAACGGCGTCTACTATGACGTCGATAAAGGCGTCGACCCCGACTATACCATCACCGACATCGCGAACTTCTATGATCGGAAGACCCTCAGCGATTATCTGGCGACTTTGAAGTGACCCCCATCCTCCTTGGCGGGGTGAGGCAAAAAGAAAAGCGCGGTACCACCGCGCTTTTTTGATTTAGGGATTACTTGGCGTGATAGAGCTTCTTCGTCTCGTAGATCGGCTCGGAGGTATGGTCGATCCCAAGTTTCTTGAGGGTGCTGCAATCGACTTCGGCCAGGATCACGCTCGAATGGGATTGGGCGCCCTGCAGCTTCGGAAGCTGAGCCATCGCAAGCTCCGCGAGCGGATTGGTGACGGCCGAGATCGAAAGGGTGACGAGAATCTCGTCGAGGTGGAGTCTGGGGTTATGGCCGCCGAGGTCATTGACCTTGAGATTGCAAACCGGCTCGATGATGGCTTTCGGGAGAAGAAGGACGTCATCGGAGATGCCCGCGAGATACTTCAAAGCGTTGAGGATCATCGCGCTCGTGGCGCCGAGAAGGTCCGAGGTCTTGCCGGTGATGATCGGCCCGTCCGGGAGCTCGATCGCGGCCGAAGGAACGCCCGTCTTGAGGGCTTTCTCCTTGCAGGCGGCGATGCACTTTCTTTCGGAAAGGCTGATCGAATTGGCTTTGAGGAGCGAATCGATCTTATCGACCACCGCGTCATCGACTTTCTGATTGCGGCGATCGACCAAGGCCTTGAGGTAACGCCGGATGATTTCCTGGCGGGCCTCTTCTTGGCAAACCGCGTCATCGACGATGCAATATCCCGCCATGTTGACGCCCATGTCCGTCGGGGATTTATACGGCGAGGAGCCGAAGATCTTGTCGAACATCCGGTTGAGGACCGGGAAGATCTCGATGTCGCGGTTGTAGTTGACCGCCGAGATCCCATAGGCCTCGAGGTGATAGGGATCGATCATGTTCACGTCGGCGAGATCCGCGGTCGCGGCTTCGTAGGCCAAATTGATCGGATGGTGAAGCGGGAGGTTCCAGATCGGGAAGGTCTCGAACTTGGCGTAGCCCGATTTGATGCCGCGCTGATTGTCGTGATAGAGCTGGCTGATGCAGGTCGCCATTTTGCCGCTGCCAGGCCCCGGGGCGGTCACCACCACCAAAGATCGGGTCGTTTCGATGTAATCGTTTTTCCCTAATCCCTGATCGGAGAAGATCTTCTCGGTGTCGAAAGGGTAGTTCGGGATCGCGTAATGGCGGTAGGTCTTGATCCCCTGCTTTTGGAGCGATTTTTCGAAGAGTTTGGTGTTTTTCTGATTGTTGAAGCGGGTCAAGACGACGCTGCCGACATAAAGCCCCGCGGCGTTGAAGGCATCGATGAGACGGAGGACGTCTTGATCATAGGTGATGCCCAAATCCTCGCGGATCTTCTCCTCTTCGATCGCCTCCGAGTTGATGACGATGACGATCTCGGCTTTGTCCTTCATCTTGAGCAAGAGCTGAAGCTTGCTGTCGGGCTTGAAGCCCGGCAAGACGCGCGAGGCGTGGTAATCGTCGAAGAGTTTGCCGCCGAATTCGAGGTAGAGTTTGCCTCCGAATTGCTCGATTCTCTGCTGAATGTGCTCACTCTGCAAAGACAGGTATTTATCATTGTCAAAACCGATGGCCATAATTCCTCCCTCAACTCGAATTCTAATGTTCTTTATTATAGCCTTAACCGCCCTTCCTTTTCCTTAGAAAAAAGAAAATCTTTTTCCG
>DAIQMS010000043.1:6077-8914 GCA_036788815.1 Bacillota bacterium | reverse complement strand
CCCTTGGCCGAGCAAGCCTTGTCGGATTGCCTCAAGAGCCACGCTTGCCTCAGCCTCTCCTTCCGGGTTGAACGGAAGGGGCGGGGAATCGCCTGGGTCCATGCCCAGGGAGGCTACGTTGGCGAATTCAAAGGCAATCCTGTCTATTTAATCTCCTATACCAGCCCTGATTCCGAAAAAGACATTTATCAGGAAATTCTGAGCCACACCGACCGTCTCATTTACGTCAGCGACGCCAAGACCAATGAGATTCTCTATATCAATCAACCCGATTCCTTCCTGAAAAAAGGCAAAACTTTGGGTCTACCTTGCTACCAGTTCATTTTCGATCGAAGCTCGCCGTGCGAAGGCTGCTATATCCCCCAACTACGGCAAGGGGAGAAAGTCGATATCAAACGCTTCAATCCTTATAACAATCATTTCGAGCACGTCACGGCGGAGCCGCTCCTTTATTGTGGGAGGGAAGCTTTCGTCCATTATGTCGAGGACATCACCGAGAGCCATGCTCTTCACGAGGAAGTCAAAGCAACCGAGAAACGCTACCAGTCAGCCGTTGAAGGCGCTGGCCTTGTCGTTTGGGAATACCACATCAAAGAAAAGAAGATCACCAATATCTCTTCGAGCATGCGGAAAGTCGGTTTGCCCGAAACCTTGACGAACGTGCCAGAATCCTTGCTTGGCTATTGCCTTGAGGACGATCAAGTTCGCGTCCTCAATCTTTTCAAGCGGATCGCCGAGGGCAAAGAGGAGCAGATCAACGAGAATTTCTGGATGAAGTGGAAAGAGGACATCGCACCCCGCTACGAGCACATCGTTCTCTCGATTGTGAAAGACAGCAATGGCGTCCCGAGCGTCGCCTATGGCATTGGCATGGATATCACGAGCCACGCCGAAGAGCGGGAGCGTTATCTTTTCGCCCGGCGCCAACTTGAAGAGAGCCATCCGGCGTCTTTGGCGACCTTCCATATCAATCTCACGAAAAACGAATCCGGCCAAGGCCGTTACGTCATGTCCTTTGTTTCCAAAGCCGAGGAAAAAGGGACCGCCGATGGCTTCTTGGACACTTTTGTAAGCATGATCGCCGATCCCGAAATTCAAAAAGTCGCGGCCGAGCGGTTCGCTCGGAGCGCCCTTCTTTCGGCCTTCGAGCGAGGCCAGACGTCCGAATTGCTTCAGTATCCGATCATCTATCCGGATGGGAACCGCCATTGGCGCGAAGCGCAACTCTATCTCATCAAAAACCCGATCTCCGGCGATGTCGAGGCCCTTTGCTACGCGATCGATATCGATAAACGAAAGCAAACGGAATTCCTTTCCAATGCCCTTCAGAAAGATAGTTTCGGTTTCTTGCTCCTCATCGATGTCGCGACGGGGATGATCATCTCGGGCGGGGACACCAAGAAAGGTTCGGCTGAGCGTTATTCGAACGAGAATTATTCCGAAGCCCTCGAAAAGGCTCTAACCCATTTCTTCAAGAATGATCAACGGGAAGAAATGACTTGGCTTTATAGCTTATCCAATATAAAGAAAGAGCTTCAAAGCAAACCCATATTCCAGAATACCGCGAAAGGCGTAGACGGCCATTATTACCATTGGCGTTTCTCTTATGTCGATGAGGCCAAGAGCATCATCTTAATGACCCGAAGCGACGTTACTGAGTCGATGGAGAAGGAACTGAAGCAAGCCGAGGATCTCCGCAAGGCCGTCACCGCGGCCGAGCAGGCGAACGAGGCCAAATCGGAATTCCTTTCTCGGATGTCGCACGATATGCGGACCCCGCTCAATGGCATCATCGGCATGAGCTATCTCACCGAGAACATGGATCTGCCCAAAGAAGCTAAAGAAAACCTCAAAAAGATTGATACGTCCTCAAAGTTCTTGCTTTCGCTCATCAACGATCTTCTCGATATGGCCAAAGCTGAAAGCGGCAAGATCACCCTTCATCCGGAGCCTTATTCCATCAACGATTTCCTTACCTACATCGGGGCGGTCATCAAGCCGCTTTGCGATGAGAAGAGCCAAAAGCTCGTCATCGATGCGGCCCCGGTTCCGGGCGTCGTCCCACTCATGGACGAACTACGGACCAACCAGATTTATTTCAACCTCTTCTCGAATGCGGTGAAATACACGCCAGAGAATGGGACGATCACCTATAAACTGCGCGGCCATATGACGCCGGATAATCGGCTGTTCATGGAGATCACGATCAGCGACACCGGCATCGGCATGAGCGAGGAATTCCAGAAGCATCTTTTCGAACCGTTCGCCCAAGAGCATCGGACCGATTACTCGGAGATGCGGGGGACCGGGCTTGGCTTAGCCATCGTCAAACGTTTGGTTGATCTCATGAAGGGATCCATCCGGGTCGAAAGTGTCCTCGGCAAAGGCTCTTCTTTCATCTTGGATTTCACCTTTGACATCGTCAAACAAACTTCCAAACCTGCCGCCCTCGAAGCGGTGGCCTCGCCCTTGGATTATTCCTCGATCTCGGGGAAGCACGTCCTCGTCTGCGAAGACCATCCGCTCAACCAGGAAATCGTCAAGAAACTGCTCGAGAAGAAGAACGCGATCGTCGAAATCGCTGAGAATGGTGAGATTGGTGTTCAGGATTTCCTGCGGTCAAGGCTCCATTATTACGATGTGATTCTGATGGACATCCATATGCCGATCATGAATGGCTATGAGGCGACGAGAAAAATTCGTGCCCTCAAGCGGGTCGACGCGAAAGACACCCCGATCATCGCCCTCACCGCGGATGCTTACGATAGCGATGTCAAAGCTTGCCTTGACGCCGGGATGAATTCCCACCTGGCGAAGCCGCTTGATCCGCTCAAACT
>DAIQMS010000043.1:1317-5977 GCA_036788815.1 Bacillota bacterium | reverse complement strand
TATTGGCGGATGACTTGGTGAGCGGGATAGCCCCGTTCTTTCTCATCGCGGAGGATTCGTCTCGCCAGCCGGACGTCCCCATCGGCATCCACGAAAATCGAATAATCGAAATAGGCCTTTTCATTCGGGATGGCCAAAACAAGGAAGCCTTCCGCCAAAATGAGGGGAGCGCTTTTCACAAGACGGGTCGCTTTCTGGCGCGTATGACTCGCGTAATCGAAAGTCGGGATCTGGACGTCTTTGCCCTTTTTGAGTTCCAAGAGATCCTTCAAAAACAAGTCCTGATCGTAAGCGTCTGGGATATCGTAGTTCACGGCATCTCGTTCTTTTTGACTAAGGTGGGATTGATCTTTGTTATAGGCATCGTAAGGGAAAATGACTGCCACGTCGGCAAATGTTTTCTGCAGGGCTTGGCAAAGCAAGCTCTTCCCGGAGCCCGACCCACCGGCGATTGCAACCACGAGAGCCATCTTTTTTCCTCGGAGGATATTGTAGCTTATCTTGCCCTTTCCCGCGAGAAAAGGCGGCCCTTTGAGTTGTCTTTAGGGCCAAACATCGTTACAATTGTAGCCATGAATCAAGATAACGAAGAGAAGCATGCCTCTTCTTTGAAGAAGTGGCGCAAAGCCGCGGATATCGTTTGGAACGTCTTCCTCAATGGCGTGATCGGTTACGTCCTCTACGTTTTGATGGGCGCCCTCTTCTGCCTCACCCTCATCGGGATTCCGTTCTTCTCGTCTTATTACCGTTATGCCAAGCATCTTTTCCATCCAGCCAATTGCAAGCTCGTTCAGAACCGGGACGTGAAGGGCTTCATGAAGGTCATGACCTTTGTCCATCTCGTTGTCTTCGGTTGGGAAGAATGGCTTCTTTGCATGGTCTTCGCTGGCCTTTGCTATGTTTCGGTTATCTATATTCCGATTGGCAAGCAGCTTTTCCGCCAGGCGAAGTTCTTCTTCAATCCGCGTTCCTACACCTTTGAGGATATCTCCTATCAGGGTGTGAAGGACGAAGAGAAAGTCGAAAAGGAGCCAAAGAAAGACGTCGAAGAACCGAAAAAAGAAGAAAAACCGGTCGAAGAAGCAAAGCCTGTTGAAGGGGTGAAACCCACTCCGGCGCCCGCCCCAGAAAAAGCGGATCAGCCCACGATTATCTACGCGCCAACCCCCGAAACTCCGAAAACCCAAGCCAAGCCCGCTGAGAAAGAAAAAGATCCCCACGAACGGGATAAGAAAGCCATCATCGTCCAATACTTCAATTACACCGATCAGGACCCGGAAGGGCCGTATGGCGATTGGGCGCACAAGAAGTGGTGAAACGGAACCCATCCTCGGATGGGTTTTCTTTTTCCGAAAATTGACTCCGGAAATAGGGAGCTTTTTCTTTCCGTTAAGAAAAAGAAGAAGCCAAATAGGCTTTTTGACTTTATAATACCAATTTATGACAGGGGAAAGCGAAACCTACTATTTGGGAATCGACATCGGTTCGACCACGGTGAAAGCCGTCGTCCTTTCCTCAAAGGATGATGTCCTTTATTCGACTTACGAACGCCATAACGCCAAGGTCAAGGAAACCCTGGAGAAAGAACTTCAGGATGTCGTCTCGCGCTTTCCGAATCAGCATTTCGTTTTGGCCCTCACCGGCTCGGCGGGCTTAGGCCTTTCGGAAGAGGCCCGTCTTCCTTTCGTCCAGGAAGTGGCCGGAACCTTTTTGGCTGTGGAACGCTTTTATCCGAAAGCCGATGTGGTGGTCGAGCTCGGAGGCGAGGACGCCAAGATCATCTTCCTCACCGGCGGGACCGAAGAAAGGATGAACGGGACCTGCGCTGGCGGAACGGGCGCTTTCATCGATCAAATGGCCTCGCTCCTTCATGTCTCGATCGACGAGCTCGATGATCTTTCGCTCAAAGCCACTCAGATTTATCCGATTGCCTCGCGCTGCGGGGTCTTCGCCAAAAGCGATATTCAGCCGCTCCTCAATCAAGGGGCGCGCAAAGAAGATATCGCCGCCTCGATTTATCGCTCGGTCGTCGGCCAGACGATCGGTGGGCTCGCCCAAGGCCGCGAGATCAAAGGGAACGTCCTTTTCTTGGGCGGTCCTTTGACCTTCCTCAAAGGCTTAAGAAAGGCCTTCGTGGAGGCGCTCCATCTTGATCTCTCTTCCGCCCTCTTCCCGCCCGATGGGAAGATCTTCATGGCCATTGGGGCTGCGCTTTACGCGAAGAAAGCGGGGAGCCCGGCGGATTTAGCCGCCCTTTTGGATCGGCTTCATAACGCCAAACTGGATAGCCACCTCAAATTGAGTGAGCCGCTTTTCAAAGATGAGCTCGATTACCGCTCCTTCGTTGAGAGCCACGATAACGTGGCCGTGCCCTATCGGGTTTTGGCGAGCTATTCGGGGAAAGCCTATTTGGGCATCGATGCCGGATCGACGACCACCAAGATGGTCCTCCTTTCCGAAAAGCACGAGATCCTTTATTCCCAATACGCGACGAACCAAGGCTCGCCCCTCGATAGCATTCACACCCAACTGAGTGAGCTGTATGAGCAAATGCCCTCTTCGGTCGATTTGGTCTCGAGCTGCGTCATCGGCTATGGCGAAGACCTCATCCGTTCGGCCTTCCTCATCGATTACGGACTCGTGGAGACCGTTGCCCACTATAAAGCCGCCAAATTCTTCGCCCCGGAAGTCGATTTCGTGATCGATATCGGCGGGCAGGATATCAAATGCTTCAAGATCAAGAACCACGCGATCGATTCGATCGTCCTCAATGAGGCTTGCTCGAGCGGCTGCGGATCTTTCTTACAGACTTTTGCTTCGGCCTTAGGCTATTCGGTTCCAGATTTCGTTCGGCTTGGCCTCTACGCCTCCCATCCGGTCGATCTCGGGAGCCGCTGCACCGTTTTCATGAACTCGGCGGTCAAACAAGCCCAAAAAGATGGAGCGACGATCGGCGATATCTCGGCCGGGCTTTCGATGAGCGTCATCAAGAACGCGATCTATAAAGTCATCCGTTTCCATTCGCCTGAGGAACTCGGGAAAACGGTCGTCTGCCAAGGTGGGACCTTCCTCAATGACGCGATTCTTAGGGCTTTCGAACGGGAACTCGGCCATTCGGTGATCCGGCCGAAGATCGCCGGACTCATGGGCGCTTTTGGCGCCGCGCTTTACGCCGAGGAAAAAGGCCGGGGCAAAGGGATGATCTCCAAGAGCGATCTCGCCCAGCTTTCCTATGTCTCGAAGGCGTTCATTTGCCAAGGCTGCGGCGCCCATTGCCAAGAGACGCTCGTCCGCTTCCCGAATGGGCGGCATTTCATCGCCGGCAACAAATGCGATAAAGGCGCTGGGGTGAAGAAAGTCGAAGAACCGCTTGATCTTTATGCCTATAAATACGCCAAGCTCTATGAGCCGCTTCCCGATAATCCGAAGCCGCGGGGCAAGGTTGGCCTACCGCTGGCTCTGGCTCTCGTTGAGCAATATCCTTTTTGGAAGAGTTTCTTCTTAACTCTCGGCTACGAAATCGTCCGCTCGCCTAGGAGCAGCCGCGATCTTTTCTATGAGGGTCAAAGCACGATCGCCTCGGACACGGTCTGCTATCCCGCCAAACTCATGCACGGGCATCTCGCTGAACTTGAGAAGCAAAAGTTGGATTTCATCTTCTATCCTTCCGAAAGTTACAACTTCAACGAGGAGAAGGGCGATAACCATTTTAACTGCCCGGTCGTCGCCTACTATTCGGAGCTTCTCAATGGCAATGATCCCCATCTTTTCGCCCATAAGATCGTGAACCCGTATTGCGACATCTCGAATGTGAAATCCACGCAAAAAGCCCTCGAAAAGGCCTTGGCGCCCTATGGTGTGAAGTCCCATGAGATCAAGGAAGCCTTGGCGAAGGCCTATCAAGCCCAAGAAGAGTATCGGCACGAGGTTTTCCTCAAGGGCCAGTCGCTTATCGCCGAAGCTCGCAAACGGGGGATGCCGATCATCGTCTTGGCGGGGCGGCCTTATCATATCGATCCGGAAATCAACCACGCGATCCCGTCTCTCATCACCTCGCTGGGCTTTGCCCTCGTAAGCGAGGACGCAGTCTCGCCTTTATGCAAGAAGGCGCCTGAGGTGGATGTCCTCAATCAATGGACTTATCATTCCCGGCTTTATCAGGCCGCCGAATACGTCACTAGCCAAAAAGATATGGAGTTGGTCCAACTCGTCTCGTTTGGCTGTGGGATCGATGCGATCACCTCGGATGAGGTTCGGCGGATCCTTGAAAATCAGGGCAAGCTCTATACCCTCCTCAAGATCGATGAGATCTCGAGCTTGGGCGCCGTGAGAATCCGGCTCCGTTCCCTCAAAGCCGCGTGGGAGGAAAAACAATGAGTTATCCCATTTTCACCAAAGCGATGAAAAAAGAGTACACGATCCTGATCCCGGACATGCTGCCGATTCATTTTTCGCTTATCTCCTCGATCATGAATTCCTATGGCTATCACACCGAGCTCCTCCATCTTTCGGGGGACGAAGTGAAAGAAGCGGGGCTTAGGAACGTCAATAACGATGCCTGCTATCCTGCCCTCTTGGTCGTTGGGCAATTCGTGGTCGCCCTCAAAAGCGGCCGTTACGACCCGAAGAAGACCGCCCTCATGATCTCGCAGACCGGCGG
>DAIQMS010000043.1:0-1217 GCA_036788815.1 Bacillota bacterium | reverse complement strand
AGGGGCTAGCGATGATTGAGCGTTCCTTCCATAACGGCACTTATGGCTATCGGCGCCATTATTATCAAAAACTTTTGCGTCTTTTCTCGGCGATCAAAGTCCCGGAAAAACGAAAGCCGCGGGTTGGGATCGTCGGTGAGATTTATGTGAAGTATTCGCCTTTGGCCAATAACCATTTGGCTGATTTCTTGGTGAAAGAGGGCTGCGAGGTGGTGGAGCCGGGCTTATTGGAGTTCTGCCTCTATTGCGCCGAGAATGCGATCCATGACTATGAGCGGTATGGCTTCAACAAGAAGAGCTATCTTTTCTGGAAATGGGCCGATCACTTCATGCTCCACGAAATGGATGTTCAGAATTCTCTCCTCAAGAAGAGCGGCGTTTATTACCCGTCGGTTCCTTTCCCTGAAATCGCTCATAATGCCAACCGGATCATCTCCGATGGGGTGAAGATGGGCGAAGGCTGGCTCATCCCGAGCGAGATGCTCGCCTTCTTGGAGCACGGGGTCAACAACATCGTCTGCTGCCAGCCCTTTGGCTGCCTTCCGAACCACATCGTCGGGAAAGGGATGATGCATCCCTTGATGCGGATGTGCCCGAACGCCAATATCGCGGCGATCGATTACGATCCCTCAACGAGCTACGTGAACCAGGAGAACCGCCTTAAGCTTCTTTTGGCCAATATCCCGGAATTGAAGTAGGAATATCCTTGGCAAAACGCCATCCGTTTTGGCTTTCTTTCTAAAGGTTGCAGTTGCTTCTTTTTGGTCTATAATGCCCCGTATGAGCTTTGAAAAAAGAAGAAAGACAGCCTTCTTATTGAACCTCGCGATCGTCGTGATCGAAGGGGTGATTCTCTTTAACTGCTACTTTGGCTTCATCACGGTCAATGGCAAATCGACCGGAAGCGGCTATTTGATGTTTCGTTTCTTCACGGAAGACAGCAACATCTTTCTGGCGTTGTCTTCTTTGACCTATCTCATCGCCGATCTGCTGGCTTTGAAAGCGAAGTCTTCTTTGCCCATCTGGGTGAAGAGCTTCCGCTATATCGCGACCATCGCCGTCACGACGACCGCTTTGGTGGTCCTCTTTTTCTTGGCGCCTTATATGGGGATAGCCTATGGGAATTTCTGGCTCATGTGGAGCCTCCCCAATATGACCTTCACCCATTTCGTTTGCCCGGTGTTAAGCATCGTTTCCGCCATCTTTTTCGAAGAGCC
>DAIQMS010000042.1:0-8952 GCA_036788815.1 Bacillota bacterium | reverse complement strand
AATCCTTCATCCGAACCGCGAGGGCCGCGGCCAGATTGGCCCCCGAAGAATGGCCGACGAAATAAAGCGGAAGCTCAGCGAGTTCCGGGTACTTCCGATAAAGGGCTAAAAGCTGGCCCGAGATCTCGACGAGTTGCTGGGGATAGGGGGCTTTATAGGACAAGGTGAAATCGGCATTGAGAACGGCGAGATCAAACGTCTTGGATATATACGAACAATAGACATCGTTATCGAGGACGCTCTTGAAGCAGAATCCCCCGCCATGGACATCGATGACCAAGGCCTTTTTGCCCGGGTAATAAAGCGAGCAAAGGGGACTGTCGGAAAGCAAACGGATCTTGCGCCCCAAAGTCTTGCTCTCACGAAAAAGCTTCTGGGCATCCTGATCCCGCAAAACGGCCTTTTGGTAAGTGGTTAGATTTTCCTCTTCGCTCATTACCACTATTCTACACAATTGCAGGCTTTTAGTGATTAATGTTTTCCCATTCAGTAAAATAAAGCCATGAAAAGTTTCATCATCGATATTCCAAGCGGTCTTGTGGGTGCAACAAACGTTCTTTCCGCGCTCAAGGTCTACGCCAAGAAAAACAAATTCTACAAACTTTTGGTCTGCGGTTCGCCGAATGACATGTCCATCCTAGAAGACATCGAAAACATCACCTGCGCCTATTCCGAAGGCGCTGAAACATCAACGAGTTTGGCTCTTTCCCATATTGAAGATCCCGATATTGGAGGTTTATTAAGCTTCAACGACCGCCTCACGCTGCTTCATTCTTGCCATGAGATCCTCCCTAAAGAAGTCGACCCTTGCTTCGCTCTTTATTTTCCGGCGTCCGAAGAAGGAAAAGAGACTTTATTGATCGATGCCGGAGGCTATGGAGAAAAGGCCAAGGACACCATTGATGGCTATCTCGCGTATGGCTTAGACTATTTGAAAAACATCCTCAAAAAAGGCACTTTGAGCGTCGGTTATCTCGCTTTGATGGATTCCATGGATGAACAAGACGTGGCCATCGACTCCTATCTCAAGGCGACCCGCCCAGAATATACGGGCGTGGTTTCGCCCGAACATCTTTTTGATGGCAAAAATGACATCGTCCTTTCTGGCGGGAAATCTGGGGCGATCGCAGTTCAGTCCGCGAAAGGATCGCGACGAATCGCCCACGAACTCGAGCAAATTCGTTCTTCGAAGAGCTTCGCCGTTAAGTGGTCCTCGCTTCTCGGCGGAGGAAAAACCGAAGACGACCGACGTTACGATCCCCGAATCGATGCCAAAGGCTACCTCCTTTTCGGCTATGGCCATCACATCGTAAGTCTCGATAAAACGGCAGGTTTTGGTGATGTCATGGATTCGCTGGATGCCTTAGAGCGATTCGACCGCAATCAGCCTTTCTCACACTGAACTTTTATTCCAATAATTCGCGGCTTCTTCAAAAAGCCGCTTTTTTGTTTAAGAAAAGGCCATCCCCAAATGGAGACGGCCTCTTTGAGAAATCGAGCGTTTACTTCTTCTTGATGTACTTCATGCAATCGAGCGTGACAGCGGCGAGAATGATCGCGCCTTTGAGAACGAACTGCCAGTTCGTGTCGATTTGAAGAACCGATAAGCAATAAGTCATGCCCTGGAAGATCAAGACGCCGATGACCGCGCCTTTGATCGTACCAATGCCACCGTTGAAGGAGATACCACCGACAACGCAAGCCGCGATGGCGTCAAGTTCGAAGCCGTATCCGGTGCCCGCCGAAGCGTTCGCTTTGAAAGCCTCAAGGAATGAGCCACAGCCGTAATAGATACCGGCCATAATGAACACGCCCATCGTGACTTTGAAGACGTTAATGCCACTGACAGCAGCAGCTTCAGAGTTGCCGCCAACCGCAAACATATTCTTGCCGAACTTGGTCTTATTCCAAATAAACCAAGCCACGATGATGCCGACAATCGCGTAAACAATCGTCTTCGGGAAGGCAGTGCTTCCTGATCCCCAACGTCCACCGATCGTGCTCCGGACCGCATCCGCGACGCCGCCGGTCGCAATGCCTTGAGTGCCGGCATAGAGAATGCCGTACATGATGAGTGAAGTCGAAAGAGTGGAAATGAAAGGATGCATCTTAAATTTGGCGGTAAAGAAGCCCGCGACGCAGCTATAGAGTGTGCAGAAGAAGACCGATGCAACCAAGGCTAGAACGACACGGAAGCCCCAGTTTAAAGAACTGAAATCAATATTCGTCCAATTGAAGAAGACGACGATGTTCGTCCCGTTATGAAGAATGATGGAGGTAACAACGGCGCCCATGCCGACCATACGGCCGACCGAGAGATCGGTGCCGGCGAGCAAAATCAATCCAGCAACGCCGAGCGCATAGAACATACGGGTCGAGGATTGCTCAAGAATCGTCAGAATGTTCTCCCAAGTAAGCAAATTGCCATGTCCTTGAATCGGAGAAATAATGATGCAGGCAATGAAGAATAGAATAACAACGATATAAAGAGCGTTGGCCAAAAGCCAATTCTTTGTATTCCAAGAATAAGTGTAATTTTTAAAATAGGCTTCCAATTTCTCAGAGATGGTCGAAGAACCATTGCGAAGAGATTTCACGGAGTTCTGGCGCTCCATATAAGCATCGTACTTTTCGTTCTTGGCTTTCTGAATATCGCCATTGAATTTGATTTGCTCGTCGCCAAGCGCAGACTTATAAGCCAGCTTTTGGTTTGAAACCTCAACCTTCATTTCGGCTTTTTGATCCGGAGTAAGCGAACCCACATATTTGCCTTTAATCTCCGCCATCTTGGTGGCGTTGTTCACTTTAAGAGCGGCCACGGCGTCTTTATGCCGAACCTTCAGCTCGGCAATGGCGTTGTTTTGCTCTTGATTAATCTGGGCTTCATGAGCCTTCCCGACTTCGTTTTCATAAGCAACCGCTTCTTTCAAAAGAGAAGCGATTTCCGCTTTGTTTTGATTAGCAACAACCCGGGCATCTTCAATCTTCTTGCGGTCATCCGCAATGATTTTGGCCTTGGTGTCTTTGTCGATCATCCGGTTCTTTTTAATCGAATCGATTTCCTCGCGGAGCTGGGCGATTTTGTTCACGCCATCTTTGCGAAGCTCAAAGAGCTTTTTGTCGTATTCCTTGACCTTGGCATCTTCGGTAAGAGAATGCTCTTTAGCCTCCGAAACGACAGCCGCTTGTTTTTGTTCTGCCATACTTGCTTTCTCCTTTTTATAAATACTTGGCGCTCAAACGCAACAGCTCTTCCTGATTGGTTTCTTTGGTGTTGACGATGCCAGCCAAACGGTGGTTAGACATAACGCCGATACGATTGGTGACACCAAGGATTTCCGGCATTTCGCTCGAGACCATAATGATGGTCTTTCCCGCTTTTGCCATGTTGATAATCAGCTGATAGATTTCGTATTTCGCACCCACGTCGATGCCGCGGGTTGGCTCATCCATAAGGAAGACATCCGGATCGCGTTCAAGCCAGCGGCCAATGATGACTTTTTGCTGGTTTCCTCCCGAGAGGGCCATGATCGAATCGGACGGCCCTTGGCAACGGGTGTGCATCTTGTCAATTTCCGTTTCGCAAGCATCCTTCATAAGCAAATCGGAAAGCATAATGCCTTGCATGTATTTCGGAAGATTAGCGATCGCAGTATTAAACGTCAAATCCGCTTTATCAAAGATGCCGGTCCGACGGCGCTCCTCGGTAATAAGAGCAAAACCATAAGACATTGCCTCTTGTGAGGATTCGAATCGAAATTTCTTGCCTTGGTAAATGATGCAGCCTGCCGAGAGTTGCCGGAGACCGAAAATCGACTCCAGAAGCTCGGAACGGCCAGCGCCAATCAATCCATAAAGGCCGAAGATTTCGCCTTTTTTAACCTCGAATGTAATATCTTTAAGGAACGGATCGTATCGGGTAGAAAGACCATCGACTTTAAGAATCGTCTCGCCAGGTTTGTTATCAACCGGCGGAAAGCGATTGGTCAACGGACGGCCGACCATTGCGGCAATGAGTTCATTCAAATTCGTGTCCTTCGTTGCTTTTGAAAGAACCAGTTTGCCATCGCGAAGGACGCAGACGTCATCACAAATCTGAAAGACCTCATCCATTTTGTGCGAAATATAACAGAAGCTTACGCCCTTGGAGCGGAGCTCGCTCATAATCGAGAAAAGTTTCTTAACCTCGCGTTCGGTTAAGGAAGAGGTCGGTTCATCGAGAACGATGACTTTCGCATTATAAGAGACCGCTTTTGCGATTTCGACCATTTGGCGTTGGGAAACGGACATGGTCCGCATTATGCGCTTCGGGTCGACGTTCATATTCAGAGAATGGAATAATTTTAATGACTCTTCTTCCATTCTCCTTTCATTCACAATTCCGTATTTAGTCGGATAGCGACCTAAATACATGTTATCAGCAACGGTTCTGTCCAAGCATTGGTTCAATTCCTGATGGACCATGGCGACGCCATTTTCAAGCGCCTCTTTCGGCCCGCTAAAATCCACAGCTTTCCCATCGAGAATAATTTGTCCTTCATCCTTGGAATAAATGCCAAAAAGGCACTTCATCATCGTGGATTTTCCGGCGCCATTTTCGCCCATCAAACCCATAACGGTTCCGCGTCTCACATTGAGATTAATTCCATCCAAGACCTTATTTTTGCCGAATGACTTGGAGAGGTTGCGTAATTGGAGAATATAATCTTGATCCATATTTCCCTTTCTCCCTCTCACAAAAGTGGTGTTTTACTAACGACAACAAGGCCATGCATGATTTGACCCATGCACGGCCTTGTTCAAAATCGAAGATTAGGCGAGCTTGTTCAGATAGTCAGCACCCGAGTTGGTCTTCACCATGTTGATGGCGTAGCCGTCATAGTTGCTGAGGTTGGTGAACTTATCAAGAATCGTCGATTCGCTCTGGCCATCGCCTTCAACAATGTTGAGGTCAAGGTTGAGCAACGGAGCGTAGTACTTCAACGCCGGCTTATAAGAGCCAGAGAGGAAGTTATCGCCCGAGTTGTAAAGGGTGAGCAATACTTTCTTCGTTGCGACAGTGGTCGGATGCTGGATAACACCAGCATCACGAGTGCCGGACTTATAGTTGGCGGCGTTGGCGGCAGTGACGGCGGTGTTCTGGGCAAGGAGAGCCTTGCTGGCAGCAACATAGTCAACAGTCGCGCTGATCTTCGAACCAGAGGCATCTTTCTCAGAAATGCCAGCGGTGTGGATCTTGTCGCCAGTCAGTCCATCGAACATATTGCGGAGGACCTGCAGGGTAGCAGTGGCCTGAGCATCAACGTTCTGAGAGACAGTTCCGGTGAGTTTGCCATCGATGATGGCCTGAACGGCATCGGCGTTGGCATCGTAACCGAAGATTGGCGTGCCAGTCGGATAGTTGGATTGCTGTAAGCAGCCCATCGCCATGCCATCGTTGTTCGAGAGAACCATATTGATCTTGGTGCCTAAGCTCGAAACCCAGGTAGAAAGCGAATCACCAGCGGTGGTCGCATCCCAAGTCGCGCCAGCGGTGCTCTTCATTTCCTTCGAGTCAAGCTCGACAACCGGGAAGGCACCATCAGACAGGGTGACAGATCCAACTTTAGTGTTGGCTGCGCCCGGAGTGGTCGATCCGGCATCAGTCCAAGTGCCTAAGGCTTGACGAACGCCCTTAGTACGAGCCTTGGAATCGTTGTGGCCAGTATCACCGATGCAGAGGACGTAGCCAATCTTGCCATCGCCATCCTTATCGAGATCCGTGCTCTTCTTGGTCTTGAGGTAATCCGTGATCATCTTGCCTTGGACGGCGCCGCCACCGGCAGCATCGAAGCCAACGTAGAAGGTCTTGTCGGAGTGATTCATCGTTGTGGTATCGATGGCACCCGTGGTCGGATCAGACGGCTGACGATTGAAGAAGACAAGGGGTTTGTCCTTGTTTGCGACCGAGCTGCCACCGCAAGCGGTGAGCATGCTGAGAATCGCTAACGCCATAGCTGGAATAAGTTTCTTATTCATGATTTCCTCCTTTATTCCATGCATTTGTGGGGAGGTGTCACTATGACTACGGTCTCCCCGATATGCCCCATAACAATACGTGAAAGCGCTTCCGCAGGGAATGGACAAAAGCATTCACTTTTCGTAAAATTCTCTACTTGTAAGCCCTTTCGTTCGATGTTTTCACAACTTTTCGTTTCTTGTTTTCGTAAACATCCCGAAAGATTACGAAAACTCTTCTACTACGTAGAAAAGGGTTTTACTTCTTTTGGACGATTTGGCCTAAAACGTGGTAATAATTGCCATCAGGAACGACTGTTTTTCCATCGTAGAGAGAGATCGGGTTTCCATCGAGAATGTGCTTCATGAGATCATAGATAACCGTGGCTTGCTTATCCGCGTTATTCAAAACGGTTCCCGCGAGCGTGCCCGCATCGATCGCTTTCTGGCCCGCCTCGGTATCATCGACGCCGATGATCGGGAAATAACGTTGATCGAAGGGCAAACTCGGATCGGGCTGACTCGTTGAACTCGAAGAGCTGACGGAAGAGGCCTCCCCACTGGACGAGGAAGATGAAACAGACGAGGAGGAAGCCGGCGTCGGGTTCTCGAGATAATCAATTGCCCCGAGGGCCATATCGTCGTTATTGGAGAAAAGTAGCTCGATGTCCGTCGAATAGAGTTTGGCCATCGTTTCTTTGGCGACGCTCCGCTCCCAGTTGCAATAAGCGGTCTCGATCACGTCGACCGTATAACCTAAATTCTTTAACGTAGAGATGCAGTACTGGCTCCGCTGCTCGGTGTCCTGGTGGCCTTGCTCGCCTTTGAGAAGAACGACCTGAACGATCCCATCTCCATTTTTGTCGTAGGTTGACCCTTTAAAGGAGGCGGCTGGGCCAAAGATGCTCCCGGCGATTTCGGCCTGAAGGGTCCCTTCATAGGAAGGATCGCTCCCGACGTAATAGCAGTTCTTTTGGGCCCAGCTTCCGGAGAAGTCCCCCGAAAGAGGCTCGCGGTTAATGAAGATGATCGGCACGTTTTTCTTCTCGGCCTTTTCAATCAGGGCGCTCGAGGCAAGCCGGTCGACGGTGTTCATGATCAAGATCTTGTTCCGCGAATCGTTGAGGGCATCGATCGTCTGCTGATTTTGGGTGGTTTGCTTCCGCTCGGCATAGTTGACGTTATAGGCGATATAGCCATTGAGTTTGGCGGAGAGATCCGTTCGGAGGGACTTGATGAACGTGTCGGTCGAATCGTAGACGAAAATCTGGGCGACTCGGCTCGGGGATTGGCAAGCCGAAAGCGCGAGGAAGGGCAAAAGCAAGGCGATTTTGCGGAGATTATGCTTCATGATGGATGGCCTCCTCCTTAGGAATCACGATCGTCACGGTTGTGCCGACGTCCTCTTCCGAATGGATTTGGACATCCGCTTTTTCGCCATAATAAATCCGGACCCGTTGATAAACGTTCTTGAGCCCCACCCCTTGATAGACCGTATCGTCTTTGAGCGACTTCAGTAACTCATCGACCTTCTCGGGCGTCATGCCATAGCCGTTATCCTGGATATCGAACTTAAGGTAATCCCCCTCCGAATAGGCTCGAATCGCGATATGGCCCTCTTCGCCTTCTTTTAGACCATGCCCAATCGAATTCTCGACGATCGGCTGAAGGATCAGTTTAACGACATCGTATTTCTCTAAGCCCGGCTCCGCATCGATCGTGTAGGAGAAAGAATCGCCGAAGCGCATCTTCTGAATAAGAAGGTAATTGCGCGCGTGCTCGATCTCGTTCGGGAGCGGGATGATGTTCTGGCCTTTCGAGATGGAGATCCGGAAGAACTTCGAAAGGGCGACGATCATGTCTTCGGCTTTTTCGTTTTCGCCCTTATCGATCATCGCGATGATCGAGTCGAGGGTGTTATAAAGGAAGTGCGGGTTGATCTGATTCTGGAGGGCCTTGAGCTCGGATTTCCGCTGCTCCTCTTTTTCCGAGACGATCGCGGAGGTCAGCTCGGTGATACGACCCATCATCTGGTTGAAGGAATGGTTGAGTTCCACCACCTCGGAGGTCCCGCCGATCTCTGGCTGAAGGGTGGTCTCGTAATTGAGGGATTCGATCTCGACCATTTCTTTCTGCAGGCGTTTGATCGGGTTGGTGATGCTATTGACCACCAAAACAAGGACGATGATGAAAAGGGCGATGACCGCGGCCCCAACAAGAGTGATGATCAAGGTAAAACGCAAAATCGCGGTCCTCAGGGCATCCTGGTTTGTGAAAATAGCGACGCGCCAGCTGGTGTTGGTGATGGTCGCCGCATACAGATAGAAATAATGGCTATCGAAGTTCACGCTGGTGGAGCCGATGACGAGATCCTTAACCAAAGCCTGCTCAGCGGACGTGAATTCACCATCGGAACTGGAGGTATAGATCTTTTGATAGTCCTTGGTGTAAATGATGAAATGGCCGCCTTCGCCAAGGCTTGCCTGCGAAACGGTATCCACGATCTTGGCAAAATCAAAATCAATCTTGAGGACCGCATCCAGGTTCCGATCTTTATCGTAGGTAAGATACCGCGAAAGGGTGAAAGTGTTGGTGACACCAGCGGCTTGAACCGGTGAGAAGAAATTAATCAAGGGGTTCCCTTTCGCGGAAGCAAACCAGCTTTCAGTGGTGTTTGCATTGGCGTGAGAGGCTTTGGAATCTCCGGAAAAATAATTCGCATCTTTTGCTTTATAAAGCGACATATTCAGAATTTCAGCCTTGAAGGTTTCGAGGGTATCAAAGTAACTGGCCATATTTTGGGCCAATGCAGTTTCAGAAGCGTCGGAAGCATTCGAATACGTGCCCAAAACATTATTGGAAACCGTGATGACGGAGTCGAAATAAGTCTCGTAATTAGCGAGGACCTGCTCCGAGGCGGCCAAGGTCTGCTCATTGGTTGAGGAAGTGACGCTG
>DAIQMS010000041.1:0-9318 GCA_036788815.1 Bacillota bacterium | reverse complement strand
TCCTAAGTCTAACGCGTCTGCCAATTCCGCCATGGGCCCAGCGGAGAAAATTATAGGCGAGTCTTAAACAAAAATATAGGAGAAGCCCTTAATAAAAAAGGTTCTTGTTTAATTGAGACCGTTGGCTTGAATGATCGAACGGTAGGTCTCAAAGGAATCCTTCGGGTAGCGCTTGCCGCTTGAATAATCGCAATAAACCAGCCCGAAGCGGGGGCCAAAGCCATTCGCCCATTCCAGATTATCAAGGAAGGACCAGTAGAAATAGCCTTTGACAGGGATACCGTCTTCCATGGCTTCCCCTGAGGCGAAAAGATACTGCTTCAAATAGTCATGTCGGAAGGGATCCACGACTTTCCCGTGGAGAAGCTGGTCGGCGCAGCAGGTGCCGTTCTCGCTCAGAATAATCGGCCGGTGATAACGCTCATAAAGGAATTTCGGACCGAAATAAAGGGTCGAAGGCCTGACCTCCCAGCCCAAGAAATTCTTTACCGCTTTCTCGCCGGGAACCGCTTGGGGTCCTTGAGGGGTGGCTTTGACAGGGAAACCGCCATAAAGATTGATGCCATAGACATCAAAGGGTTCTTGGATGATGGCCAAATCGCTTTGTTTGGGTTCGTAAACCCCGCCAAAAGCCCGGAGGAAATCCTCGTTATAGCGACCGAGGAAAACCGGATCAGACCAATAGGCGGCGCTGGCAAGATTCGTGGGTTCATGAGGAGCGAAGCTCCACGCCCTTGCCGCTTCAATATCCTGGGGATTTGCAGGGTTTTCGGGAAGACCAGGCCATGTCGTCTGTGCCATTCCCACTTCAACGGAATGCGAGGAAGTCGCCTTTAAAGCCCTAAAAGCAAGGCCATTGCCTAAAAGGACAGCCTGGGCAATTCGGAGAACTTGCTCCCGTGGCAATTTCTTCCAAGGGGCCATTAACCCTTGCCCATAGCCGAGTTCGACGAAGCACTGTGGCTCATTGATCGTGAAATAGTGAAAGACGAGACCATCGAAAAGTTTGGCTACGGCCTGAGCGTAATCGGCAAACCATTCCGGGGCGTGGGGATTGAGCCAGCCGCCCTGCCGCTCTAAGGCCAAAGGATAATCCCAATGGAAAAGCGTGAGGTAGGGCTCAATCCCGTTCGCTCGCAAGAGGGAAACAAGCCGAAGGTAATATGCCGCGCCCTGAGAGTTGATTTTGCCGCTTCCTTCGGGAAAAAGTCTGGTCCAGGAAATCGAAAAACGATAGGCTTTGACCCCGAGGGCCTTCAGCAAGGCGACATCTTCTTCGAGGTGATGATAACTGTTTGGGCCAGGGCCTTGTTTCTTCGCGAAAGCGTCCCAGACGCTTTCGCCACGGCCATCTTCAGCGAAGGCACCTTCGATTTGAAGGGCGGAAGTCGCCGTGCCCCAAACAAAATCTTTCGGGAATGTCATGCTGTTATTGTGCCTCTAATCGCCGATTTCGCAAAGGGCAAGGATCGTTCAGCCCTTTTAAGCCCTTTGCCGAAGGGGCGAAACCCTTAAGCCAAAACAATCGCGACTTGATGGCTCTTGCCATCGTCAAAGAACGGGACCGGGCTCTTAGGATCATAAGAAATGCCATCCACGTTCAAAGAAGAGACCTTGAAAGCATAATGGTTCTTCTTTTTGCTCAGATGGACCTGATACGTCGATCTCTCGAAACGATAGGTGTAAGAATAGTCCCCTTGTGCTTTCTCGAGAATCGGTTCAAAGATGAGCCCTTCGGGGGTCTTCTTGAGTCCGGCGGCCTCCCAAAGCGAGAGGGTGAGCCAGGTCGCGGTCCCCGAAAGGATCGGCCCGATGTTCTCCTCGGTCAGCGGATTGTTATATTGGGTGCAGAAGCGCGGATTGCCTTTGTAGCGGTAAGGATTCTCGTAGCAATGATACGGGTAGACGAGATGGAGCATGAAATAGGCATCATCGACCATCTTCTCCTTGAGCGCTTCAGAATAGGAGCCCTTAGCCGCCTTAAGCAAAGCCCGGGCAAACATCATCGTCGCGTGTTTGAAGACACCGCCATTCTCCCGATCGCCCGGGAAATAGTGCGAGGTCGCCGCTTCCTTGGCGCCAGTCAACGTCAAATCCTCTTCGCTGCAGAGTTTGTAACCTGAGGAGGTCTTGAGATAGGTATCCGCCAAAGCGAGCATCGAAGAAATCTCTTCCTCATTCGCGACTCCCGAAAGGAGGCTCCACGAGAACGAGTTGAGGTAAAGGGATCCGTTTTGCAGGGATTTCACGCTTGAAAGCCCATCGCCAGGCGCTCCAACGTAACGAATTCCATTCAAAGGATTCGCCCGGTTAATGAGGACTCGGGCGTAATAGCCCTGGATATAAGCCGAGGAACGGATCGCTTGGACTTCATCCGCCTTATACGATTCAAAAAGCGACTTCAAAGCATCATCCTGATCCAGTTCGGCCAAAGCGATGCCTTCATTAAGGGCGCAGACGAGCAAAAAGGCATTCATCACCGACTCGCTCAGATCGTTCTCGAAGGGAACCCCGTAGGATTGATGGTTTCTTTCAAGCTGTTCGGCATAGCGTTTTTCTTTCGTTGGCCCATCAAGGCAATCGACATCGATCTTGAGACAATCGTTCCAGTCGGCCTTGTCGAGCAAAGGAAGTCCGTGCTTGCCAATCGAGATCTTTGAGGAATACGTCAGGATGGCCTTGAGGGTCTCTTTGAGCGGACGTTCGCCCCCATCGGCCATCGGGAAACTCTTTTCAAGGTAAGAAACATCGCTCGTCGCATCGACATAGGTCTTCACGGCCTCCAAAAGCCAAAGCGAATCGTCGCTGCACATTCCTGGCTCTTTGCCAACCTCAAAGAAGTTATGGTTGGCGTAGCCCATCTTATAAACGTTCTTGATCCAGCACTCCAAGAGCTCGGAAGCCAGTTCTTGGTGACCGCTCGAAACGAGATAAGGGATGGCGGCGTAAAGATCCTGAACCTCACGGAAGCCGATTTCCCGATAGCCCTTTTGGGTCTGGGCGAAGGCCCGGCTCACAAAGCTTTGGTAACGGGTTTGGAACGGAATCGCCGAATTCATCATCGCGTCAGTCAGAGGATTTCCGGAAGCGATTTGGAAATAAGCGGAGTAATTCTTCAATTCTTCGTCTTGCTTCGCAATCTGGGCTTCGACCGCTTTCGCATCCGGGAAGCTTTCGTGAAGTTTGCAAATCTCTTCTGCCAGCCTCTTTTCGACCATCCCGTCCGGCAACTTCTCGCCATCCATCATGCCCGTAAAGGTCGTTCCTTCGAAAGGATGATCGGGCGAAACGATGAAGCTCTTACTGAGGGCGAAGAACGAAGCGCCTTTCATCTTATAGGCATTATTGAGATGGAGAAGCCCTTCTGGATGAGCGATATCGCCATGGCCCAGGAAGGAAGTCGCATCGTTTGAGAAAGAATCGGCGTAGCCGCCATTTGAAAAAAAGGAGACGAAGCGAGGTGATTTATTGAAATAGCAGGGATAGTAATTCGGCGAGAGGGCGACGAGGTCGTTCTTCTCGTTCAGGATGACCTCGCTTTGGTGAATGACAGTCTGATAGATGACATCGACTTCTTGGCAGCCTGGATTTGAGAAGCCAAAGGTGCCGGTGAAGACGATTGAGAGATGTCTTTCTTTCGGGGAGGTGATTTTCACGAGTTGAACTTCCGTGGCATCGGGCAATCCTTCTTTTTGATCGAGTAAAACGATGCTCCGCTCGATATGAAGGCCGTCTTTGAGATCATAAACAATGCAGGTTTTGCTGGGATAATGCGTGCAAAAAGCCTTTTTAACGTTATGACTCACATCGGCGGAATAGAAAATTTGTTTCCCTTCTTCGAGGAGGTAGAACTGACGGTTGAACGGATTGCCGTTCTCTTCGGGACGAACGTCCCAGCGGGTCGCAAGGACCTGATAGGCCGCTTTGGCGCGGAAGCTGCCACGACCATAGGAATCCACCACGCTCTTCGGAGTCGTAAGCAAAGGCTCTTTGAAACCTTCGCGCCAACCCAAAAGAAGATTGACGCCATAGTGAGGCCCCACTTCCGGGGTCAAAAGATCGATCGTGTGGCTCCCATCCGGATTCAGGGCTCCCCCGTAATTCTTGATTGAGCGGATCGCCTTCTTGATGGCTGTGCCCATCTCGATCGTCAGAGGCAAAGGCGCGCCATTTTTGAACGCCGCTTCTTTTTTAAATAGAAAGATCGCATTCGGAGAAGCGTTCTTTGAAACGAAATCATCAAAGACAGGCGATTCTTCGAGAAGCGAAAGGATCGGTGCCGGCTTCTTGAGCCCGCAAAAACCGACCAAGACATTTTGGGCAAAATCGAAGAGAGCCGCATCCGAAAGAATTTCGTTCGGATAGGCCATTCCGACCGCCTTAAAAGGATCAGGGGATTGAAAACGCGCAGTCGTTTGTTTCAAGACCATAAAGTACCTCTCGAGATGGCATCCATCTCGCCTTTGAGGTCTATACCCTACAAGGGGAATTTTACCTTCCCATATAGACTGTCTTTATCTTACCTCACTCCTTGTCTCTTTTCTCTACAAAGATGAAAAAAGCCCGGTCCTAAGACCGGGCTCCCTTTTCAGCTTCTCTTAATCTTCGTTTCCCGACATGAGCGTGTCAAGATAGCTGAGAACCATGCCATTGGCATAATTCTCGGTGCTGGTGCTGGACGAAGTCGAAACGACGTTTTCGATAACCTCGGAAATAGATCCTTGGCGAGAAGCGTTTTCATACTTTTTCATCGCGATAACCTCCTAATTCTGTTTGCCGCCTTTTCCAAAGCGGACGGTTATATTAGGCACGAAAAGAAAGAGCCGCAAGGTTTGCGGCTCTGAAAGCGTTTCCAATTCTTCTTTTAGCCTTTGACGGCTCCGGCGGTGACGCCTTTGATGATGAAACGGCTGAGAATGAGATAGACAATGACGAGCGGGATAATCGAAATGCCCACGAGGCAATAGACCTTGCCCAAATCGAAGCTGGACGGATCGCTTGCCTTGACGGCCGCGATGATTAACGGAAGGGTCTTCGTCCCATCGTCGCTGATGAGAAGTGCCGGGATGAAGTAGTTGTTCCAGCTGCCCACGAAGGCGAAGATCGCCTGAACAGCGATAGCTGGTTTCATGATCGGCAGCACGATTTTATGGAAGATTCCGATTTCGCTGCAGCCGTCAACCCGGGCCGCCTCGACCAATTCATACGGCAGGATCGAGTGCATATATTGGTTCATGTAGAAGAAGACGACCGGCGAGCAAATCGAAGGAAGAATGAGCGGCCAGAGCGAATTGAGCATCTTCCAGGAACGCATCATTTGGACGAAGCCCATCGCGCTCACCTGAGTCGGGATCATCATGATGAGCATGATGAAGCTGAAGATGATGCCTTTGCCTTTGAACGAGTAGACGTTGAAGGAATAAGCGGTCAAACAAGAGAAATAGCAGGTGAGGATCGTGACGGAGATCGAGACGATGAACGAATTGCGGAGAGCGCTCCCTAGCGGAAGGTGGGCGTCGCTGAACGCCTTATTCCAGTTTTGGCTCAGATAATTGCCAAACCACCAGCTGAAGCCGGAACCCGAGATGTTGCCATGGCTGCGGGTCATGTTCACGAGCAAGGTCCAGAGCGGGAAGATGCAAAGGAAAGCCAATAGGGCCAATACGGCATAGACCAAAATCCGTTTCACCGTCAGCTGAACCCGATAGCTCATGCTGATTTTTTTCGGGGAAGGACGAGGCGAAGTCTGGGGTTGAGTCTTGGGCGAAACCTGTTCCAAAGTTGCGGTAGCCATCTTACTTGATCCCCCCTTCTTTAAGCGCCAAATTGCGACTGTATTCAGCCTGAGTGGCCGGGCAGTCGGCATATTCTTTCATCCGTTTCTTATAGGACTTCATCTGCTCTTTGCCTTCGTCGGTCCGCGGGTTGGTGATCCGATAGACGGTCATGGAAAGCACGGCGGTGACGATGAAGATCAAGACACTGAGCGCCCCGGCCTGACCATAGTTCTGCTTTAAGGAAATGAGCGAATACAAATACATCATCAGGGTCTCGCTCGATTGCTGCGGTCCACCACTCGTCTGAGTGAAGATCTGAGCGACATCGAAGAGCTGAATGCCGCCGATCATGGACGTGATGACCACGTAAATGAAGATCGGGCGGAGCAATGGCATCGTGATCTTCCAGAACACGGTGTGACTGGAAGCGCCATCAAGCATCGCCGATTCGTAAATCGAGCCATCGATGCCCATCACGCCCGCCATCAAGAGGAGGGTCGTATTGCCGAACCACATCAAGAAGTTCAGGAAGGCGATGATCACGTGGGTCCAGGAAGTCGAAGTGCTGACATCGAAAGCTTCGCCGATCCAGCCCATATCGAGCAAGGTCGCGATGACCGGTCCTTCGCGGGAGAAGATCATCTGAAACAACATACCAAAGGCAGCCGCCATGATGAGGTTCGGCATGTAAATGACGGTTTTCCAGAAGCCTTGGAGTTTGATGTTGAGCCGAAGATCAGTGAACCAAATCGCGAGAAGAAGCGACATGATGATCTGAGGGATGAAGCCTTCGATCCAGATGATCAAAGTGTTGAGCGTGTAATAAAGCAGATCCGAAATTTGAACCGTTCCCAAGGAAATTCCGAAGAAGTAGAAAGAACGAGTCGTCGATTGGCTGAATAAATAAATATAGTTGGCAAAACCCGACCAATTCGGGCCGATGGTATCCAACATGTCTTCGTAATATTCATACCAAGAATAATGGAAAGTCTGGAAAAGCGGAATCAATTGGAAGAGCAAGAACGCGATGGCAAAAGGAATTAAAAAGATATAGCCCCACTTGGCATAGTTGAGATGTCCCTTTTTACTGCCTTTAAACGGTGTCATGGTGCTCCTCCTTCAAGCGAATGAGAACGAAGAAGGGGGCGATTGGGTTCGCCAATCGTCCCCCCTTTTAGATTCGAATCAGAGAGTCACGTTGTCGAAGCTGCTGTCGTAGGTCAAGCCGGTATAGAGAGCATTGAGCGCGGTCTTGAAGGCCGAGATGGCATCCGCAACAGTCTTCGTGGTGCCAGAATAGTAATCCTTCATCGCCTTCTGCATCTGCTCGTTGCAGCCTTGATCGTAGGCGCAAGCATTCTTCATATCGATCTTCGCAGCGCTCTCTTTGAAGAGGGCGATGTGGTTCTGGCCGCCGAGGAAGTCGGAGCCATAGGTCGTATCAGCGGCGATGGCGTTCATGGCCGTCTGGTTGTTGGTGTAGTCTTGCGTGATGCGGGTGATGCTATTGGCAACCGGCGCGTTGCAAGTCATGGTGTACATGATCTTGTTGATGAGCGCTTTGTTGTCGGTGCCTTTCGCCGCGCAGAGCCAGCTGCCGCCCCAATACCAGGAAGCCGGGCCTTGGCAGACCGCGTAGTCGCCATAGAGCGAAGTCTTCACATCGCCAGTATTGCCGAGCTTATCCGGATCGGAGTTGCCAGCGAGGGTGAAGTTGATGCCCCAAGTGCTGTAGAAGTAGCCGAAGACTTTATCGCCCTTCGGTCCCTGGTTCTTGCCCCATTGGGCATCCCAAAGCGAAGTCTTGTCGTTGTAGCCATTGTCGGTATAGGTCTTGGTGGCCTTCATCCAAGCCTTGATCTGATCATCAAGATGGACGACCTTGTCCGTGACCCACGGCTTGGCCATGTTGTTCGAATAGACACGATAGGCATCATCATAGCCCGAGAGCATATAGACGCCTTTGGCTTTCGCCTGAGCGGCGACCGCATCGAACTTGGTCCAATCGGAGAGCGCGGTCTGAACCTTTGCCGGATCATCATCGCCAAGAACGTCTTTGGCAAGATCGCGGCGATAGGCATAAAGCCCCGGGGTAGCCTGCCAGCTGACGGCCTTCAATTTGCCGTTCGAAGTGACGATATCCTTGGTGTATTGATACATCTGGGAGAGATCATCATCGGTTAAGCCAATGTCGCCTTTGACATCGAGGGTGTAATCGCTGGCGGTGTATTTGGTGGCATAGTCGGCTTCGATCAAGAACATATCGATCTTGTCATCGGCAGCGGCACTGTCCTGAGCCTTAAGATCGGCATCAAGTTTGGTCTGATAACCATTGTTGTCGTTCGCGGTGATCTTGAAGTAAACCTTCGTGCCATCGCGGAGAAGATCATACGAGGAATCGCCCTCTTTGACGGTCTTCACGTAATCCGGATAGAAGTTTTCGAAACGGCCCTGGAATTCGTTGTTCCAGCAGGCGATGTTGAGAACCTTGCCCGTATCGGTGGTGCAATTCGCGGTCCCCGAACTCGACTTGTTGCAGCCGGCTAACGCCAAGAGCCCGACTGTTGCTAATGCTGTGACGGCTAACATTGATTTTTTCATAGATTTTAATAATCCTCCTTTCAATGTTGCTTTCAGATATATGCCCTATCCGCCCCTACACAGCGGCTATAGCCTTGATTGTGCCACCCTCTTGAAGATGGCCGTTCACCACGATCTGCTCCGCGACGAAGGTCTCGGGGTGTTCGATCCGTTCGATCAGTTTGCTCGTGGCAAGCGAACCGATCATTTCGGTATCCTGAGCGTATGTCGTCAGGACCGGATCCAACATTCGACTCAACGCGATGCCGTCATAACCGGCAATGGAGAAGTTAGCGAATTTTGACGAACCTTGAGCCGAGGCGGACACAATGGTCGCGACGGCGGAGACATCATCCGGGAAGATCACACAGGTCGGAGGTACGGCTAACTTTTTGAGTTCGCCGAGCGCCTTGCCCACCGTGTCGGGATCGTGGTACCAAGCAGTCTTGAGGTATTCTTCGGGAATATCGAGGCCAAGTTTGGCGCATTGTCTTTGGAAACCCGCCAATCTTTTTTTCGTGACATCCGTGAGTTCGCCATGAATGAACGCGATCCGACGATGGCCGAGTTTGTAAGCGTAAGCGACTTCGCTCGCGACGCCGATTTCGTTATCGGACATGATCGCGGTGCAACCGTTATAGACGTAATCGATCGTCACGACCGGAAGCCCAGAATTGGCAAGCTCGATGACCGCCGGATCTTGGAAGTTGACCGAAGCGATCAGAACGCCGTCAATGTTGCGGCTGTGAGCGTGTTCGAGGTAAGAAACCTTGCGATGGCCGAAGTTATCCGAAGCAATGAAGGTGATATCGTAACCCCGCTTCTCCGCTTCGACTTTGGCCGCGTTGAGGATGGCCGAGAAGAATTCGTGGGTGAGCCCGCAGGCGGTCTGATCAACGAAAAGAACGCCAATCGTGAAACTGCGTCTCATCTTAAGGGAGCGCGCATTGGCATTGGGAAC
>DAIQMS010000040.1:4661-10012 GCA_036788815.1 Bacillota bacterium | reverse complement strand
AAGAGATGACGAAAGATCCCTATTCCTTCGAATTCCTATCTTTAAGCCCTCGTTATCATGAAAAAGAGCTCAAGGATGCCCTCTTGGCCAACAGGGGGATATTCTCTCGATTTTCCTTTTCATATTTTCAGTATCATCCTTTGATGATAAGAGGTGGTAAAATCAAATCATTAAGGGGGCGTTTTCATGAAAAATAAGACAATCTTTCTTGCCGTTATTGCCAGCGGGGTTCTTGGCTTAAGTTCTTGCGGTGGGGTTCTTTCTCTCGCGTCTTCTGAGGGTGGCTTCAGCAATTCAGACACTTCTACGGCCTCAAGTCTAGTTTCGGAAGATGCCCCGGTCTATCAAGGAATGACCATCGTTAAAAAGGGCGGGAATACCCAAGGGAGAAAAGCTTTTAGAGGGGCTCATTTACTAGCGGAAGGCGAAAGCGGAACGCCTTCTGAGGAAGACGGCCATACTGGCCATAACCAAACGCTGAAGAACGATATTAAGAGTTTGGTCGATCTCAAGGTCAGCTCCGGGAGCGAGGTAAAATACTATGTGGCTCCTTTGGAAGTCTTTACGATCGACATTCATTTCGACAATCCCAAGGATTTTGAAATTCAGTCCTTTACCTTGAACGGAAAGAAATACGCGAACTACATGTTTGAGGCCGGCTCGACGATGGAGTCGATTCTCCTCTCCATGACGGCTCCGAGTACCTCGGGGTATATTTCCTACACGATTGATGCGGTTAAATATATTGATGGAACTGATATTAAAGACGTGAAGATGAGCGGCGACCAAACCATTCAAGCGGGTATCGCCTATTCAACCGCCCCATCTTGCACCGTTTCTGCAAGCACGATTTCGTCGACGGCTGCGGATTTCACCTTTGAGGTAAGCGACACGTCCGGCCTCATCGGGGCGAATCCGGTGGCCGCCTATCTTTCCGATGGCGAAGCGATCGTGGATAAGCAAGACTTGAAAGTCGGGTCGAACGTCATCCACTTCAAAAATCTTTCGATGTCGAAAAAATACCAATACGGCATCGCGACCGCGTTCGATTTAGCGGATGGCCGGGATTTGCATGGCGAATGGCTTTTGACGAGCGATTTCATCACGGGCGACGCGTTTCAATTCACGAATGTCGTTTCAGGCAAAGACTCGATTGCCTTCGAGGTTAAAAAGATCGACTCAGTCGGCAGCATCAACGCGATTTCGCTTTACGATGCCTCGACAAACAAACTGGTCGAAAAAGGCGGGGCCGATGTTCGCTCCTTCTCCAAACTCCTTTCCAATCACTCGTATAACCTCTACGTTGATTTCGCCTATGAAGAAAATGGCGTTTCGCTTACGGACTGGGCGGTTCAATCCGATGTTAAAACCCTAGAAAAGACTGCCCCGACGATCACCCTTTCTTCGCTGACTCCGGATCAGAACAGCGTGACATATGCGATTACGATGGAAGATGCCGATGCGACTGGCACGATCGAGAAAGTCGAACTTGTAAAAGATGCGGCCGTCGTTCAGACGAACGACGCTTCATTAAGCGGCAAATTCGATGGGCTGCTTTCTAATAACTCTTACATAGTGAGGGTGTCATATTCTTATGATCTTTCGGATGGCTCAGGCAAAGCGAGCGATTCCATTGAAAAAGCCGTGAGCACAGTGGCAAAAGTGGCTCCGGAATTATCGATCTCCGATCCCCAAAGCGGTGAAACAACATTCTCTGCGGATCTCGAGTTTACAGATCCAGACAAGACTGGATCAATCACCAAGATCGAGCTTTATCAAGGCAAAACCTTGCTGACAACTCTTTCAAGCAGTTCCTTGACGTTCACGGATTTGACGGCTTACACCGATTACACAGCAAAAATCTATTACACCTATGATCTGAATGACGGCGCGGCCGTTCACGAAAGTTCTTCTTCTTACGCTTTCAAAACGGCTCCGCATTTTGCTTTGACGAACACGACAATTGCCAATACCTCTGCCGTGGCCGAAGGCGAGACGATCTATTTGCAAGCCAATCTTGAAAACCCTTCAAACGGCGCGATCAAGTCGGTCAAGGTCAACGGTCAATCTTATCCGGTCTCCTCCGCCTCGACAAAGAGTCGGATTTATGTTGAGATCATCAATAATGGTCAATTCGCTGGTGGCGATACCACCCTTCAGATAACCGCGCTCAGCATTGAACTCAACGAAACGGAATATTCCATTGATGTATCCGCTCATAACGAAGCCAGTATCTTCATTTACGGCAATTTGACGCCGCTTTCTTTGGACTTCGTGAATTCTTCTTATGAGCCGATCGATTGGAAATATGAAGGCGAGGATGCGCTTCTTATGGCGAGTTTCGCCAACAAGACGGGCTACCCGATCACCAGTTTGACTCTTAATGGCAGCGTTTTTTCGAATCCGGTGAAAGTCGATGATGAGCATTATTGCTTCACTCTGGAATCCTTGGGTTTGACCTTAAGCGCCGGAAGTCGGAAATCGCTTTCCTTAAGCGAAATCACCTATACCCGGGCGGGGGTCAGCAAGACGATCTCCGCGACCCTGCTTGCGGGAATTTACACGGTTCACGGGAGCCAAGCTCATTCCATCACGGATGCGGCGGGCTTAAAGACGATGAACGAGGGCTTCTATTATCAATTAGCCAACGACATCGATCTCAGCGGCAGCGAGTGGGTAGGCAATGCCTTTGATGGCGTTTTTGACGGCGCCAGCCACAAAATCACCAATATGTCCTACATCTCAACGGTCAAGAGCGCTGATCTCAAACTGGGCTTATTCTCTAAGGCTCAAGGCGTGATTAAGAATCTGACGATTGATGATGCGACCTATCTCATCGAAGTCGCTTCCGATGACACGAATCATTTCTCGCTTCAACTTGGTCTCGTCGCTGCTGCAGCCACCAATCTCTTAGCCAAAGGGATTGAGGTCGGTTCGGGCGCTCGCGTATCGGTGAAGAATCCCTACGATTCTGGGAATTATATCGGCGGGCTATTTGGCGCGATTCAATTTGGAGATTCCGTGGTTACCTCTTGCGTTAATCGCGCGAATATCGTCGGTGTTTCGGGCACCGGCGGAATTTGCGGATCGGGTGATGCCACCCACCTCTTCAAATGCTTTAACTATGGCGCGATCACAGGCGGAAATAGACTGGGCGGGATTTCGGGTTCTTCTGGGGAAATGGAACGCTGTGGCAACTATGGGAACGTCAGCGGCGGATCCGATGTCGGCGGAATTTATGGCGATGGGTATAGTGCTGTGAACTGCGTTAATGCCGGAACGATTTCCGGCGTTCAGGATACGGGCGGCATCGGAGGTCGATCTCAGAACAGTTTGAAATGCGCTAATTTTGGTCTGATTGACCACCAAGGCTGGGGCGGCGGAATCGTCGGCGAATATGGCAATATCACTTCTTGCGTTTCTTTGACGAGGATTGCCGGAGCGTTGAACAGTACGACGGATTGCGTGAATTCGTTTACTCTTGAAAATCCGGCGTCTTATGGTTCTTCCTGCACGGCTGATCAGCTTAACGACAAAACCTTCTACACCACAACGCTGGGTTGGAGCGAAGACGTTTGGGTTCTAGAGAACCTTGATGTGGCCAACGGCGTTTATCCGACCCTTCGCTGATTCTTCGAAAACATTGGAAACGGCTTATTCCGCCTTCTTTTTGCTTTCCTTTGGCCTAACTCATGCCATAATGCCTTATCATGGAAAACAAAGAAACCGAGAAGATGTTGGAGCTCCTCGAAAAGGACTCCACGATGCCGATTGACGAATTAGCGGATCTTTTATCGCTCCCGGTCGAGAAGGCGCAAGCCCTCAAAGACAAAGCAACCCACGAAGGGCTCATCATCGGCTACCAAGCCGTCATTGATTGGGACAAGGTCGCCGATGAGTTAGCAAGCGCACTCATCGAAGTGAAAGTGACTCCGGCCAAAGGAATCGGCTTCGACAAAGTGGCCCACGAGATCTCGAAGTTCGATGAGGTTTCGGCCGTCTATCTGATGTCGGGCGGCTACGACTTCGCCGTGATGCTGGAACGGAAGAGCATGAAAGAGATCTCCGCATTCGTCTTCGAGAAGCTCGCGACTTTGCCGAGCATCTCCTCGACCGCGACCCACTTCATCCTCCGCAAATACAAAGACCACAAGATCATCCTCGATAAAGAAGATGAGGATAAACGCGTTGAGCGGCCCTTATGAAAAGCCCTCTTTTCTCCACTCGGGTGGATGCGATTGAGCCCCCGAAGATCAAGATCGATTTCGCCCAGGTGAGAAAGCCTGGCGTCATTTCCCTATCGATTGGCGAGCCGGATTTCGAGACGCCGTGGGAGATCAAACAAGCGGGCATTGAGGCGATTCAGAATGGCTATACCTTCTACGCCGACGATTCCGGTTTGCCGAAACTCCGGAATGAGATCAGCCTCTACGTCAAAAGACGTTATGGACTCGACTATAATCCCGATGGCGAGATCCTCGTGAGCGTTGGCGCCTCCGAGGCGATCGACCTCACTTTCCGCGCCTTCCTCAACGAAGGCGATGAAGTGATCATCCCTCAACCCGCCTATAACTCGTATGGGCCTCTCGTCACCCTCATGGGGGGCAAAGTGGTGGGTGTGCCTCTTTACGAGAAGAATGCCTTCCGTCTTCAAGCGGAAGACCTCGAAAAGGCCATCACCCCTTCGAGCAAGCTCGTCATCCTTAACTATCCCCATAACCCGACCGGGGCGATCATGGAGAAAAAGGACTTGGAGCCGATCGCCGAAGTCATTAAGAAACACAACCTTTATGTCGTCACGGATGAGATCTATTCCGAGCTCACCTATGGCAAAAAACACTTCTCGATTGCCGCCTTGCCGGGCATGAAAGAGCGGACGATCTATATCAGCGGCTTCTCCAAAGCCTTCGCGATGACCGGGTGGCGCTTAGGCTACATCTGCGCACCCAAAGACGCGATCGCCCATATCCGGAAGATCCATCAGTACGGCTCTTTGGCCGCGCCGACGATCAGCCAATACGCGGCCCTCGAAGCCCTCCATAGCGGCCAAGAAGAGACCGAGAAGATGAAGATGGCCTACGACGAACGACGCCGCTACTTGATCAAGGCCCTCAAAGAGATGGCTTTGGATTGCTTCGCACCCGAAGGCGCTTTCTATGTCTTCCCGTGCATCAAGAAGACCGGACTCTCGAGCGATGAGTTCATCGATAAGCTCTTCAAAGAAGAAAAACTGCTCTTTATCTCCGGGACCGCCTTTGGCCCGATGGGCGAAGGCTATGTCCGGATTTCCTACGCCTATTCCCTCGAGAAGATCAAAGAAGGAATGGCGAGATTAAGCCATTTCCTTAAAA
>DAIQMS010000040.1:0-4561 GCA_036788815.1 Bacillota bacterium | reverse complement strand
ATCGCAACCATCTTGCCCGTTTCGCCTTTTAAGGCGCTTTTGACAGCGAAAACCCCGGCAGAAATAGCTTCTTTTACGTCAACGGGGCTTTGCGAATAGGGATCGGAGCGGCTCGGGATCGAAAGCTCGATCGTCCGATTGGGGATCTGAAGTTTCTCATCGATGATGTGACCCAAGGCAAAACAAGCCCCTTCGAGTGGGCGGTGGCCAAAGGCATCAACCCCACAGTCATTGGTGTGGGCGATCGGCACCCCTTCCGAGAGGGCGGCGACCGCATAGCCCTTTTCCTCATAGGCTTTTTGGATATCGTGCAAAAAGGCTTCTTCGTCCCAGCCCATCTCGGGCACGGCGATATAATCCGGCCGCCGGAGTTCGGGCAATAAATCCGTGCTGGCGGTGAGCCAACCCGTATCCCGCCCCATCACTTCGACCAGGACGATCTTCCCTTTCTTATAGGCTTTCGCGTCATCGATGATCATCGCGGTATTCCGGATCACGTGGAGGGCAGCGGAGGGGTAGCCGATCGCGTGGTCGGTCAGGGCGAGATCGTTATCGATCGTCTTGGGGATTCCGATCGTCTTGACGTCCATCGCTTTTTCGGCAAAGAAACAGCTCAATTTCTCAGCGGTATCCATCGAATCGTTGCCGCCGTTCACGAGAAGGTAGCCGATGTTGTGCTTTTCGATGCTCGACAAGATCTTCGCGTAGAAAGGATCAGCGAAATCCTCGCTCAGTTTTCGGCGGCTGCTCCCCAGGGCGGCTCCGGGCATCTTTTTGAGAAGCGATAAGCGTTCGGGGCTCAGGCCTTTGAAGGAGACGAGGTTATCGTCGATCAAGCCTTCAATCCCGTAACGGGCACCGAAAATCTCGGCAATCCCCGTTTGCTTTTGGGCTTCTTTGATCACGCCATAGAGCGAAGAATTGATGACGGCGGTCGGTCCGCCGGATTGGAAATAGACGAGAGATTTCGTCATGCGCTTCGCCCTCTTTAACCGTTTCATTCTACCTTTCTTAGGCGGAGAGATAAAGGTTCAAAAGCAGCTGGCTTCGAAAGGAGGTTTCTTCGCCTGGCAAATCAAGGCATAATTAACCCAAAGGGGTTACGGATATATGGACAAGGACCAAGTGATGCTCAAGAAAGCCTTCGAGGCGCAGAGGGTTCTCGATGATCTCAAGGCGCGTTTCGCCATCAAGGAGACCTATCCGATCACCTTCGTGGTCGATGAGCGTCGGGAGAAAGAGTTCCTCGCGGGCTCGGGGAAGGATAACCCCTTCCCGGGGATCCTTCGCTTTGTCTTGACCTCGCTCCGGAAAAAGGGCGTGAAGCGGCTTTTCGAAGAGGAAAAGGTCCTTCAGACCCCGGTGATCGCGGCGGTTCTTTCTCTCGCCTCGAGCATCGCCACCGAAATCGGCGAGCTGAGGGGAGTTGAAAGCCAAGGGACGGAAATCTATTGCGACGTCGCTTACGCCGGGGCTCAGGCGATCCGGCTTTATACGGTCGACCAGAAAGACAAAGCCTTCAAGAAAGCCCGTTCCGCTTCGGCGGTCGGGGTCGATAACGCCCTCAATGGCTCGTTCTACAAATACGACACCGCGGATGGGCGAAAGGTTTCGTTTCACGTCTATTACCAATCGCAGCAAAAGAAGCTGGTCGAAGCCCTGAAGCTCAAAAAGGCCTCCGAGGATTTCAAATTCCTCTCGACCCGGCGCGATCGGCGCTACCTCGCGAAAGTCTTCAAAGACTATAACGCGCTCGATCTCGAGGAATTGGCGTTCAATTCCGGCGCCTGCGGCTGTCTGATCCGCAGCCGGGCGGAATGGGAGAAGAGCGCGGTGGGTTCCGCCGTGAAGAAGATGCCGCTCATCAGCTTCAAGGACAGCGGAGTGAAGTCCTTTCCGAACTGGGGCAAGGCCAATCCGGCGGTTGGCCCCTTAAGCGGGATCAAGGTGTTGGATCTGACCCACATCATCGCCGGTCCGGCCTGCTCGCGGATCCTCGCGGAGTACGGGGCGAAGGTTCTCCTCGTCCGCCGGGGCAAGTTCCTGGAGCAAGAGCAAGCGATGCTCGAGCTCGATGGCTGGGCGGGCAAGAATTCGATCCAGCTCGATCTCAATAAGAAAGAAGACCTCGAAAAGATGAGGAATTTGATCAAAGAGGCGGATGTCATCACCTATTCCTATCAGAATGGCTGCTTCGATAAATTCGGCCTTTCGCTCCCCGAGATCCAAGCCCTCAATCCGAACGTGATCTACGCCGATCTCAATTGTTTTTCCGACACGGAATGGAAGGGGAGGCCAGGCTGGGCGCCTTTGGCCGAAGACATCACCGGCTTAAGCGTTCGGAACGGCTCGCTCCAAGAGCCAAAGAACCTCAACGGGGTCCCGCTCGATTACATCCCGGGCTTCATCCTGGCGTTAGGGACGCTCCTCGCGATCAAGCGGAAATTGACCGACGGTTTCTCCGGCGAAGTCTATACCTCGCTTACCCGGGGCGCTCAATATCTCCACGAAGCGACCGATTTCTGCGCGGAAAAGCAGGGCTTATCGGCCTCTTCGAAGATCCTTGATAAAGATGGGGGGCATTTCGTTTCGCCCCGGCTCTATGTCGACACGGAGGCGATTGGCCAAGTGGGCTTCCCCTTAGGGGCGACCTACAACGCCCGCTATCCTCACCCCGAAAAGAACATGGCGTTCGGGGATGGCAAGGGAGGTTTCTGAACGCCAAAAGAAAACGGGAAGAGCGCTCTTCCCGTTTTTTCTTATTTCGCCTTCCGATATTTGAAGGTCGCTTGCGTGTAGAGATAATCGAGGCCGAGCAAAGGCCGGAGGTAGTCCCGGAACGCATCGCTCATCCGCCGATCGCTTTGGAGGAATTCCGCGGGGACGTATTTGATCTTATTCGCGACCTCGCCGACGTTCTCCAAGACATAACTCGCTTCGTAGGGGCAGCTCGAGACTCGGCGCAAGCAGACCATCTTGTCTTTTTCGCCATTGAGCAAACTCTGAACGGCGAAGTTTCCCGCGCCGATCGCTTCTTCGATATCGACCTCGCTCGCCAATAAGGGATCGGCGCGCTGGGAGATCGAGAGCTCGACGACCCGGGAAGAATAGCCGAGTTTCTCCTTGATGAGGGAGGCCACGCTCACGCAGCAGCCTTCAAGCGCTTTGTGGCCGAAACTATCGACGATGTTCTCGTTGATGTGCTGAACCGGAACGCCTTCTGAGACCGCGCAGACGATATAGCCTTGCGTCTCGTAGGTGTTCTTCACTTCCTTGAGGAACTTCGCCTCGTCCCATGGCATCTCCGGAAGATAGAGGAAATCGGGGCGGCGATCTTCGGGGAGCAAATCGACCGAGGCGGTGAGCCAGCCCGTATCGCGGCCCATGATCTCGATCAGGATGATCTTGCCCTTTCGGTAGGTCTTCGCGTCTTGGACGATCATCGAAACGAAGTTGATGATGTGCTTGGCGGCCGAGGGATAGCCGAGAGCGTGGTCGGTGAGCTTAAGATCGTTGTCGATCGTCTTGGGGATGCCGATCACCTGAACGGCCATCTTCTTGGCATTAAAGAACTGACTGAGGCGGTGGCAGGTATCCATCGAGTCGTTGCCGCCATTGACCAAGATATAGCCGATATTGTGCTTTTGGATCGTCCAGATGATCTTGTCGAAGAGGGGATCCTCGATCCCCGGCATCTTGCGTCTCGTGCTGCCAAGGATCGCGCCCGGGGTGTGCTTGAGGAGCTCGAGATCGCTCTCGTCTTCGGCCCGGAGGTCAATGAGGTTATCCTCAATCAAGCCTTCGACGCCGTACATCGAGCCGAAAATGCCATCGATTTCGTTATGGCGCTTCGCTTCATTCACCACGCCGAGAAGCGACGAGTTGATGACTGTGGTCGGACCGCCGGATTGGAAATAGACCAAAGATTTCTTTGCCATAGCCTCATTTTATTCCGGCAAGGGTTTCGATAGGAAGGGAGTTTTGCTGAGGCAAGAAACCATCGGGATTTGCCCTTCGATTTCTTGGGCGCAAAACACAAAATAAAAACAGGCTTCGTTTCCGAAACCTGTTGGGCTTCATCTCATTTGCTGTAATAGAGGCGCAAGACCCGAGCGAGCTCCCGGTTGGCCACTTTCGGATAGGCGATGTCATAAGCCAAAGGCTTGAACTCATCGCTGAAGAGATCGTCGTAGATCTCCGAGATGCTCTTTTCGTAGATGTCATCCAGATCCTCGAGGGTCGAATCGTAAACGATGACGGGAAGGACCCGCAGATGGGTGTTCTTCGAGTAGACGAATTCCTTTTCAATCCAAGGATTCTCTTCGAGGAGTTCATCTTCGATCGTCTCCTTGGTCAGGACGATTCCGATGATGCGGTTGAAATCGACATTGCCCGAAGCCACTTCCGATTCGAGCGAGGGTTCCTCCTCGATCAGTTCGGCGGCGTTTTTCGCTGCTTCCAGATCGCGATGCGAGGAGACCAGTTGAATGAATTGGGGTTCCATACTTTAGTATGTTAAACACGCTGTTTACGTTTTTGCAATACCGAGTGAGATAATTGA
>DAIQMS010000039.1:0-10389 GCA_036788815.1 Bacillota bacterium | reverse complement strand
AGAACACCACGAGCGTGGTCGCTTCAACGAGTTCGTCTTCGTCCAGCTCTTCGTCGACGACTGCAACAACCACGAATACGTCCTCGACATCAACGGTCGCAACTGGCGGCAGCACCAAGAAATAGCCGCCCTCCCTTCTTTAGATGACCGCTCTTTACCAGGAAAAGGAGCGGTCTTTTTTGTTTCTACGGGGGCGACACGCGCTAAGTTAAGGCTATGGTAAAATAATCGTAAGTAAAGACAAAGAACCGGGCGGGTTAGATCTCCTTCTTGAATTTCTTAGGAGGAGCGTATGGATCAATCTCAATTAATCATTTATCAAAGCGATGACGGCCAGGTTAAGATCGATGTCCGGCTTGAAGACGAGAACGTCTGGCTTAGTCAAATGGCGATGGCAAAGCTTTTTGAAACGAGCCGAGTTAATATCACAATCCACATTAATAATATTCTAAAAGAAGGCGAATTATCGAAAGATTCAGTATGTAAGGAATCCTTACTAACTGCCCAAGATGTTAAAACTACAAAGTCACTTTTTACTCTTTAGACGTGATTGTTGCCGTGGGTTACCGTGTGAAATCCAAACGGGGCACCCAGTTTCGGATTTGGGCAACCCAAACGCTCAAAAACTATATGGTTAAGGGCTACAACCTTGATGTTGAAAGAATGAAGAATTTGGGCGGTGGCGTTTATTTTGAAGAACTCTTAGGCAAGATTCGGGATATTCGTTCAAGCGAGAAGGTTTTCTGGCAAAAGGTCTTGGCCATCTATGCTACCAGCGTGGATTATGACCCCAAAGCAGAGACAAGCCGGATCTTCTTTGAAACCGTTCAAAACAAAATGCACTACGCCATCAGTGAGCATACCACCGCCGAAATCGTTTATGGCCGGGCAGATCACGACAAGAATCATATGGGACTGACCTCTTTCGTCGGGAAAGAACCCACCCGCGACGAAAGCGAAATCGCAAAGAATTACCTCTCCTCCAAAGAACTAGATGGACTCAATCGTCTCGTTTCCGCTTATCTTGATGTAGCGGAAATCAACGCCTTATCTCGCATCCCAATGACGATGGCGGATTGGGTCAAGGAACTCGATTCCTTCCTCACAATGACCCGGAAAGACATCCTCGAAGGCAAAGGGGTGATTTCCCATGAAAAGGCTCTCGAGAAAGCCCATGAGGAATATGATCTCTATCAAAAGAATCGTTTAAGTTCCGGCGAAAAGGATTTTCTCGATTATTTGAATCGGCTTGAGCGAGTCGCAAAAAAGAAATAAAAGAGCATTTTTCATTGATGAAAATAGACGCGATTGGTTTTTCTTTTACAGAAAACCTATGAAACAAAGCTTTAAAAAATGCCTTGAAATCATCCTTTTTTATACCTTCGAAAACGTTTAATTTCGTTTGTTTTTACTAAAATACCTCAAAAATAATTAGTAAATATTTCGTTATGAAAACGCTTACAAATGGGGATTTCGATAAACCGATAAAAATAATTATTGACAGTTTTTAGACCCTCCCTAAACTTCAAGGCATCGAAGCGAGCACTAGTAATCAGGCTCCTCCTTCGATAACAGGAACAGGCACTGTTATGAACGGAAAAACTTTAATGTACATCGTTAAAAGGGTTTTGCTAGCCCTCGTCACGATTTTTGTCGTGGCAACGATTACCTTCTGGTTTATGCAGCTGATTCCGGGCGGACCTTTCACCTCTGAAAAGTCGGTTCCGGCGGCAACGTTGGCGGCATTAAACAAGAAATATGGACTGGACGCTCCTCTCTTTGTTCAATACCTCCGTTATCTCGGAGGCATTTGGACCTTTGATTTCGGTCCGTCTTTGAAGACGAAGGGCGCCGAGGTCATCGATCTCATCAATGGTGGCATGCGCTTCTCATTCCCGATGGGTCTTGTTGCGGCGGTCATCGCGATTGTCGTCGGAACCTTGTTTGGTTCGATTGCCGCGGTAAAACGGGGAAGTTGGATCGACCGTGTCATCATGGTCTTATCGACCGCGTCCGTCGCTTTCCCGAGCTTTGTCATCGCTACGATCTTGCTTTATTTCTTTGCTTTAAAACTCGGCTGGCTCCCAACCGATTGGACCAATGGCGGCATTCCGGCTTTGATCCTTCCGATTCTGACCTTGGCAGTCTATCCGAGCGCTTACATCACCCGGCTATCCCGTTCGGCCACTTTGGATTCTTTGGGCAGCGATTACATCATCACCGCGAGAGCCAAGGGCGCGAGCAAATCGCGGATTCTCTTTGGCCACGTCATGAAGAACTCTTTGGCGCCGACCATCACCTACGCCGGCCCGATGTTCGCATCGATCATCACCGGCTCTTTGGTCGTTGAGCAGATCTATCAGGTTCCGGGCATTGGCAAGTATTTCGTCTCGTCGATTTTGGCTCGTGACTATTCGATGGTCATGGGAACCACGATCTTCCTTACTTTCCTCGTCGTCACGATGACCTTGGTGAGCGATCTTCTTTATAAAGTTGTGAACCCGCGGGTGGAATTGGAGTAATCGTATGAAACTTGGACAAAAATTACCCTTCCCATTATCGCTGCAAGTCGATTATGATCGGCCGAACATTTTCCATTTGGATGATTACAGCAAAGAAACGAAGAAAGCGGATGCGGCTGAGAAGGCCGCTCAGACCCATCTTCGTCCCTCGACATCCTTCTTCCGGGATAGCTGCCATCGTTTTTCCAAGAACCCCGTCGCCATGGTGGCTGGCGTCATTCTCATCATTCTGATTTTGGCGATCATCATCATCCCGATCGACGGCGTTTATCCTTATTCGTACGAGGATATGCTTTCGGTCAGTCATAACTATGACTCGAGCTATAACTATCTCGCTCCGTTCCAATATAGCGACACCGAAAAGGCGCTTCAGGCGGCCGGCCAGTTTGTTTGGCCTCATATCTTTGGCACCGACGCTTCGGGCCGCGATTACTTCATCCGGGTCATCTATGGCTGCCGCATTTCGCTCTTCGTTGGCCTTTTCGCCGCCATCATCGTTTTGATCATCGGTAGTATCTACGGTTCGGTCTCCGGCTTCTTCGGCGGCAAAGTCGATATGATCATGATGCGCATCGTCGATGTCATTTACTCGATTCCGGATATCGTCATCATCATTTTGCTCTCGGTGGTCTTCAATAAGACGATCGGGAATTCGCTCGATGGGACTTTCTTAGCCAAGCTTGGGCCAGGAATGATCTCAATCTTCATCGTCTTCGCTCTCCTTTATTGGGTGGGCATGGCCCGGCTCGTCCGGGGCCAAGTCCTCGGTCTTAAAGAGCAGGAATATGTCTTGGCTGCCCGTTCGATCGGCGCCAAGCCGAGTTTCATCATCCGCAAACACCTGATCCCGAACAGCATGTCGGTCATCATCATCGCCGCTGGCCTTGAGATTCCTTCCGCCATCTTCACCGAAAGCTTCTTAAGCTTCATTGGAATCGGTGTTTCGGCCCCGATGCCGTCTTTGGGCTCGCTCTGCAGCGATGCCGAAGGCGCGCTCACCAACTATCCGTATTTGATGTTCATCCCCGCCCTCTTCATTTGCGTTTTGGTTCTTTGCCTGAACCTCGTCGGCGATGGTCTTCGGGATGCATTTGACCCGAAGCTTCAGAGGTAACCCGCCATGGAAAACACTTTACTCACTGTTAAAAATCTCCAAACCTCCTTCCAGGTTCCCGCGGGCGAAGTCCGCTCGGTGGCTGGGATCTCTTTCACCGTCGAAAAAGGCAAGATCTTAGGCATCGTCGGCGAGTCGGGCTCGGGCAAATCCGTGACCGCGGCCTCGCTTATGCAGATTCTCGTTGCCCCGGGCAAAATCAAGCCGGGATCCTCGGTCGTTTTCAATGGGGAAGAGCTTGTTGGTATGAAGGAATCCGAACTCCGGAAGATCCGGGGCAACAAGATCGCGATGATCTTCCAGGATCCGATGACCGCGCTTAATCCGGCCTATACGATCGGCCACCAAATGGAAGAGGCGATGCTTCTTCATAATGCCAGTCGTTTTGATAAGCTCATCGAGCCCGAAGAGAAGACTCTCCGTGATGATCAGACCGCTTTGAACCGTCTTGACCTCGAAATCCGAGAGAAGAAAGCGGCCAAGGTTCCTGAAAACGAAGTCGCTCCTTTACTCGAGAACAAGAAGAAACTTGAAGCAGCTATCGCTGCCGACAAGGCTAATCTTGCGGTTTCGAAAGAAGTCGCCAAAGCCCAAGTCGCTCGCGAAAAGCTCATCGCCGAACAAGAGCACGCCTACGCCAAGAGCAAATTCCGGCTTGCCCTTCAGAACGCTATCCGAGCGATCGGCGTCGAATTGTTCCAGGAAAAAGGCCGCTATGGCAACGAACGGAGCGAAGCGCTTCGCGAAGATAAGAAGCGCTCGAAAGAGAAAGAAGTTCAGGCGCTGGCCTTGCAGCTTGAAGCGGACCAGAAGGCTTTTGCCGAGAAAAAACGGCCGATCAAAGTTGCCCTTTCGGCTCCGTCCTTAACGACGGAAGGCCGGGTTAAACTCCTCGATGAGGAGCGGACTTTGAATACACAATACCTTCCGCTTATCCAAAAAGAAGAGACGGATCTTCAGGCGGCCAGAAATGAAGCTGCCTCCATCGATAAGGCTAACTTGAAAGCGATCAAGAAAGCTCACAAAGAACGGGTGAAGGAAATCCGTCAGCGCCGTCGGGCGACCATCAAAGCCGCCTATAAGGCCTATGACGAAAGCGAAAAGGCCTACAAAGCCAAATTCAAGGTGACGCACTATAGCGCCAAGAAACGTTCGATTGAGATGCTGACCCTCGTCGGGGTGAACGAGCCGGAGAAACGGATGAAGCAATATCCCTTCGAGTTCTCGGGCGGCATGCTCCAGCGGGTCATGATCGCCATGGCCTTATTGAGCGATCCTGATCTTTTGATCGCCGATGAGCCGACCACCGCACTTGATGTGACGATTCAGGCTCAGATTCTTGAACTGATCAAAAACATCCAGAAAAAGCTCGGCATGGGCGTCATTATCATCACCCATGATCTGGGCGTCGTCGCTCAGATCTGCGATGAGGTCGAAGTCATGTATGCCGGAAGGATCGTTGAACGGGGCACCGTGAACGAGATCTTCTATAATCCGCAGCACGAATACACCAAGGGCCTGATGGCTTCTATTCCTGGCCAAGACGCCCGCAAAGGCATGAAACTCCATCCGATCGAGGGCAACCCGGTCGATGTCTTCGCCCTTCCGAAAGGCTGCTCCTTCGCCCCACGCTGCGAGAAGTGCATGGAGATTTGTTTGAAACGCTATCCCCTTGAACGCAAGATCAACGATCAGCATTATTCGAGCTGCTTCGCCAGCGCTCTTGAAGAGGTCAAAGCCGGCAAGATGAGCAAGGAAGATTTCGTCGCTTATCTCAATCAAGGCTTCGTCGTCGATCAGTCGAACGTGAAAACCCCTGACAAAAAGCCAGCGGATTCGAAAAAGAAGGAGGAGAAATGAGTATGGCGGACAAGAACAATACCCCGAAAACGACAACCGCGCCCGCGGATGATTTCATCCTCCAGGTTCGGCATCTTAAGATGTATTTCCCGACCCAAACGGGTTTCTTCAAGACGCGCCAGCTCAAGGCTGTCGATGATGTTTCCTTTGAAGTCAAACGCGGCGAAACCTTAGGCATCGTCGGCGAGTCCGGCTGTGGCAAAACCACGTTGGGCCGCACGATTCTTCATCTTTATGAGCCGACCGATGGCGAGGTCATTTTCAATGGCCGCGAAATCAAAGGCAAAAAGATCTACTCTCACGAAATCCGCGCCCTCAAAAAAGAGGAAAAGGAAGCCGAGAAGAAAGTCGATGCCCTTTATCCAAATCCGAATGAGGAGCAGAAGAAGGAAATCGCCAGCAAAAAGGCCGTCCTTCAAAAAGATTATGCCGCTCAAATCGCTCAAGAGAAGGCCGCCCAGAAGGACTACGCCAAGGATTTGGAGTACCTCCATCTTCACGCCCAAATGGTTTTCCAGGATCCCTATTCGTCTTTGGATCCCCGGATGACCGTCGAAGATATCATCGCCGAGCCGCTTGATGCTCACAAAGAGCTATATAAAGAGGATTGCCTTAAAAAGGGCATCACCTTCAAAGAGTTCCGGCACCAACGGGTCATCGAACTGATGACAACGGTCGGTCTCTCTTCGGAACAAGCGACCCGTTACCCCCACGAATTCTCGGGGGGCCAACGCCAACGGATTGGCATCGCGCGCAGCCTTGCCCTCAATCCGGAATTGGTCGTTTGCGATGAACCGGTCTCAGCCTTGGACGTTTCGATTCAAGCCCAGGTTCTCAACACGTTTGAGGAGCTTCAGAAGAAATTGAAGCTCACCTATCTCTTTGTTGCTCACAACCTCTTGGTTGTTAAGCATATATCTGACCGCATTGCGGTCATGTACCTCGGCCACGTGGTCGAACTCGCGGATAGCGACAAGCTATTCGAGGAACCGATGCATCCGTACACGGTATCCCTCCTCTCCGCGATTCCGGTCCCGGACCCGAAGTCAGCCCGAAAGAACGAACGCGTCGTTCTCAAAGGCGATATACCAAGTCCACTGAACGCCCCCAGCGGATGTCCCTTCAGGACGCGGTGTCCCTTCGCCAAGGATGCCTGTGCCTCGGAGAAAGGGAAACCCGTCCTAAGGGAAGTCCGTAAGGGACATTTCGTGGCATGTCTGTATCCGCTTCAAGCGGGTCGGACAGGAATGTAGTCTTGGGCAAATGCCCAGAAAGGATTGTTCATATGAACAACAAATCGAAGAAAATTTTGGTTGGCCTTATTGCTTTGATGCCGGTTGTCTTGGCTTCGTGCGGCAAGGCTGCCACCTCCAACAACAACGCCGCCTATGCCGGATACTCGGTTGACTTAGATGGCGACGGAACGATTGCCGACAGCGAGAAAAATCTCACTTGGGCAAAGAGCTATGATGCGATCATCAAGAAGATCAAGGGGACGACCGACGAAACGCAGAGATTCAAACTCATGCACGCCGCCGAAACCGAACTCATGTCGACGGGTGCGATCTGCCCGCTCTACTACTACACAGACCTTTTCCTCAAGAAAACCAGCATGACCGGCTTCTTCTCGATGCCGCTCGGCTACAAGTTTTTCTATGGTGTTTCGGGCAGCTTCACGGCGTGCATTGCCTCGGAGCCGGGCACCATTGATCCAGCCCTCAACACCACTGTTGATGGCGGCACTTACGATGAGCACCTTTTCGAAGGTCTCTATCGCTGGTCTTATACAGGCACTTATCCGACCGGCGCAGTTAAGCTCGTTCCGGGCTTAGCCAAAGCCGAGCCGACGGTTGTCACCAATTCGGATGGCACGGTCACTTACACTTTCACCTTACGCGATGGTTTAAAGTGGAGCGACGGCAGTTCCTTAACGGCTGGCGATATTGTGCGGAGCTGGAAGCGCGCGGTCTCGACCACGGTTGCCAGTGACTATAACTACCTCTTCGAAGCGATCAAAGGCGGCGCGACCGCTGAAGGCGAAGCCGATGGTGCTTCGCTCGATGCCACGGCTACCGATGACAAGACGGTTGTCGTTACGCTCGAGAATGCCTGCTCTTATTTCAAAGAGCTCTTGGCCTTCCCGACCTTCGCCCCGGTTCCAGCGAGCGCTGATGCGACCGGCGATTGGGCTGGCAAGAAAAATGCGAGCACCTTCGTCTGCAATGGTCCGATGAAGATCAAGTCGTTTGGCTCTGACGCGATTGTCTTCGAACCGAACCCGAACTACTACGACACCACGATGGTCAAAGCCACCGAAATCAAGTTCGCTTTCTCCGATGATGCGACCGCGATGCTCAACTCTTACAAGTCTGGTTCTTACCAGATGATCGATGATATCCCGCAGGCAGAAATTGCCACGGCTGCCACCGATTATCCGGGCGAGTACTTCAACGTCGGCCAGCTTGGCACCTACTATGTTTGCTTCAACGTCAATAGCGTTGCCTTCAACAAGGTTGCCAACACCGAGCCGAAACGCGAACTCGTTCGCAATGGCTTAAGCTTGCTCATCAACCGCAACTACATCGTCAACTCGATCACCCAAGGCGGACAACAGCCGGCTAACGGCTTCGTCTCCAAAGGTCTTACCGGCGCGAATGGTGTCGGCGATTGGACCGATACGAATGGTCCGAAGCAGGATGGAAAAGGCTGGTACGATGTCACGAACACCGATGCTGCCTTTGCCGCGAACGTCGAAGCGGGCATTGCCGATCTCAAAGCCGCTGGTTACAGCTACGATGAGACGAGCAAGAAGTTCACCAACGTTCCGAGCTTCGAATATCTCTACAACACCAGCGAAGGCCACAAGGCCATCGCCGAGTACCTCCAGAGTGCCTTTGCTAAGTACGGCATCACGATGACGCTCAAGAATCAAGATTGGGCGACCTTCGTTTCCACCCGTAAATCCGGCGACTTCACCGTCGCTCGTAACGGCTGGCTCTGCGACTACAACGATCCGATCTCGATGCTCGATATGTGGATCTCCACTTCGGGCAACGATGATGTCCAGTTCGGCAAAGCCTGATTGAGATTTCATTAAAGGGAAGGGCGGAATTCGTTCCGCCCTTTTCTTGTTGTATTAAGATAATAAGGATATGGAAAAGACCAATGTGATGCGGCTTCTCGATCAGGCCAAAATCCCTTACACCCCGCACGAATACGATCCCGAGATCGTCGATGGCGTTGGCGTGGCAAAAGCTTTGGGAGAAAATCCCGAAGCAGTCTTTAAAAGCCTGATCTGCGAGAACGATAAGAATGAGCACTTCGTTTTCGATATTCCCGTGGCGCAAGAGCTTGATCTCAAGAAAGCGGCCAAAGCCGCGGGTTCGAAATCGATGGAGATGATCCCTCTGAAGGAACTTTTGCCCTTAACCGGATACGTTCATGGGGGTTGCTCCCCAATCGGATTAAAAAAGCCGTTCCCAGTCTTTATGGACGAGACGGCTCAATTATTCGATACGGTATGCATTTCTGCCGGGAAGCGGGGTTATCAGGTCGAAGTGGCCCCGTTAGACCTTCAGAAATACACTCAATTGGTCTTTGTCGATCTCGTCCGTTAATTGGCAGGCGAGAAATTGCCAAAAAGCTGAGCGACTTGGCCCAAAACGTCCAAGTCGTTTTTTAATCCATCGAGTTTCGGCGAGTCCACGTCGAAGATCGCAATCACCGCGTCTTGGTAGACAATCGGGAAGACCGCTTCGCTTTGGACCCGGGCATCGCAGGAGATATAGCCGGGGAATTTGCTCACATCGGGCACGTACATCGGCCGTTTGGCGGCGTAGGAGGTTCCGACAACCCCTTTTCCAGGCTTAATCGTCTCGCACGCAGGGCTTCCTTGGAAAGGCCCAAGATTCAGCGCGTTATCGCTTTCTTGGTAAACATAGAGGCCAACCCAGGCGTTTTCCCCAAGCGCCTCTTTCACCATAGCCAAAGCGTTAAGCATCTTCGCTAGGGCGTTCCCATTTCCATTCAATTCTGTCTCAACCGATTTCACTAAAGATTGTTCCATGAGCAATATTTTACAAAGTTGTGGGGCAAGAAGGAACGGAAATTGTCTATGGATATGTAGGAGGCTTATGAATCAAAACACCTATGAATCCTCTCTCGAGGAATTCCGCCAGTTTAATGAGGAAGCAATTCGGAAGGCGCTCGAGCCTTATGCCTTTCAGATCAAAGGGCATTGGAAGGCGTCAACCATCCTGCAAAACATTGAGGCTTCTTACGCGCGTATGCGAGCCTTAAAGAACAGAGAGGGATATTTGCCTGATCTTAAGAGGGAGAACCCCTATGAGCAAGACCGCTCTTTGGAAGAGATCGCCGACCATCTGACTCGGACGATCGACCAAGAGATTTATGGCTATTTCGTCTCTTCCTCTAAAAGGCCAATTTATGTCCTAGACTTTCGTTTTCTGAAACAAATCATTTTAAAAAAGATGGAGGATATCCAAAAAGAAAACTAAAAATTGATAAACAAAAATAGTTAGATAATATCGTACTTATTATTTTCATCATGAAAAATTAGCAGAGAAAACTTGACAGTGCTAAAACATGTATTAATATATATTTAGCACAAAAAGAAAAGAGTGCTAAAAAACAGGAGGATTGAACTTATGAAAAATTCGTTAGAGTTGATGAACCAGGGATTCTTGATGGATCCGTTATTCGATCTCTTGGCGGGGGAGAGCCTTCCTGAACCGCGCGGCTTCCGCAATCTGGATATGAAGACCGACGTGAAAGACGAAGGCAATTCCTATTTGATGGAAGTGGAGATTCCCGGTGTCAATAAAAAGGACATTGGCGTCTCGTTTGCCGATGGCTATCTCACGGTCAACGTGA
>DAIQMS010000038.1:0-10500 GCA_036788815.1 Bacillota bacterium | reverse complement strand
AAAAAAGGAACGGCGAACCGTTCCTTAGTTGTACTTGCGGAAATCGGAGATCTTCCAGTTCGGGTCAACCCCTAAGGTTAACGGAGCGAAGACCTTCTGATCGTAGAGTTTCTCAGCGACCTTGGCGATCATGGCCGCGTTATCGGTCGTGCACCAAAGCGGCGGAATGATGAGATCGATCCCAGTCCCTTCAAGCCGATTCTTCATCTGCTCGCGGAGATAGGAGTTCGCGGATACGCCGCCAGCCAGAACGACCTGAGCGACATGGTATTCGCGGGCGGCTCTCGTCGCTTTGTCGACGATCATGCCCACCGCGACATCTTGGAAAGATTTCGCCATATCGTTGATCCGGATCTCATGGCCCTTCATCTTCTCGGTGTTGACGAGGTTGATGACGCTGGTCTTAAGACCGGAATAAGAGAAGTCATAGGAGTTATCGCCTTGTAACGGGGTCGGAAGATCATAGGTATGCTGGCCCAGCTTTGAGGCGCGATCAATCGGAAGTCCGCCCGGATAAGGCATCCCAAGAACCCGGGCCACCTTGTCATAGCATTCGCCGACCGCATCGTCTTTGGTCTCGCCGATGATCGTGAAATCCAAATCGTGCTTCATGATGACGAGCTGGGTGTTGCCGCCCGAGACGACAACGCAAAGAAGCGGATATTTGAATTCGCCGGCATATTGGTTCGCGTAAATATGGCCCGCTAAGTGATGGACTGGAATGAGCGGCTTATCGTAGAGCATCGCCAAAGTCTTGGCGGCTTGTAAGCCAACATGGAGGCAGCCGATGAGGCCAGGTCCCCGGGTGACCGCGAAAGCGTCCATATCCTCGAATTTGAGGTGCGATTGCTCCAACGCTTCCTTGAGGCAGACCGTGATGTTTTCGCAATGGAGACGACTCGCGATCTCCGGCATGACGCCGCCATATTTCTCGTGGACCGCGACCTGAGACGAAACGACGTTCGCCAAAAGCTTGCCGTTATCGGTGATGGCCACCGCGGTTTCGTCGCAGCTACTTTCAATTGCTAAGATTTTGCTCATGAGACAATGCTCCTTACCATGTAGATGGCGTCTTCGCCATCATCGTAATAGCCCTTCTTAATCGTCACTTGCTTCCACTCGTTCTTTGTATAGAGCGCGAGGGCCGCCGTGTTGGACGGGCGCACCTCGAGCGTGATGAAGCTGACCGGATCTTTTTGTCTTTTGCAAACCGCGACCATCTTATCGATGAGCGCTTGGCCGATGCCTTGCCTTCTCGCTAAGTCATTCACCGCGATCCGGCTGATCGTCGCCGAATCAAAGGTGATCATGAAGTCGATGTAGCCTAAGACCTCTTCGTCTTTTACCGCGACGTAGAGCTCGGCGACCGGATTCTCTTTGAGCTCGTAGCGGATTTCCTTTTCGGGATAAGGCATCGTGAAGCTTGCCATCTCAAGTGAGCTGACCGCCAAGATGTCCTCGTCCCGCATTTTGCGGATCGTCACGTCCTTCATACCGGGTAGTTATCCTTGAGATAGACCGGCTTGGCCGCTAACGGCTCTTTCGAAAGGTTCTTCTCCACATCGGCGTGGTTGAGGTTCTCAATCACATCGACCGTTTTTCCTTCCAAAGAAAGGTAAGCAAGATCGCCCGAGACAACATAGGAAGGATGATCCTTGATATAGGCAAGGACTTCCGTGTTCTCCCAAATCGTGTCTTTGACGATTTCCTTATCGCCCTCATAGACGCCCACATAGGAGCGTTTGCTCCGGGCGTTCACGAGGCAGATGGTCGGCTTTTCTCCATCCTTCATCATCTCCAAACTGGAGGCGAGATAAAGGGGAACGTTCAAGGCAAAAGAGAGGACTTTTGCCACGGATAATGCGATCCGGACGCCAGTGTAGGAGCCCGGGCCTTTCGAGACCACGACTTCGTTCACTTCTTTCCGATCGACTTTCACGGACTTGAACATTTTGTCGAGTTCGGCGACGAGAAGCTCGCTTTGCTCTTGCCAAGCCTCGTATTCCTTTTTGGCGATGATCTTGTGATCCTTCGCTAAGCCAATCGCGAGATTGACGTTGCTGCAATCAATGAGAACGCTAAGCATCAGAAGCCTCCTTTCACCGCACGGATGATCTCTTCGAAGTGCGGCGTATTTCCTTTTAAGGTCAATTCTCGATTATCCCCGCCGATATTCTTGAGGACGATCGATAAGCACTCATCCGGAAGTAACGGTTTGATGTATTGGGGCCACTCGATGAAGCAAACGCCATTGCCCTCGATGTACTCGTCGAGGCCTAATTCGATGTTCTGGTTTTCCAAGCGGTAGGCATCAATGTGATAAAGCGGAAGAGTGCCTTTGAAGTAGCATTTCATGATGTTGAAGGTCGGAGAGATGACATCCTCTTCTTCCTTGAGCGCTTCAGCAACCCCACCGACCAAGGTGGTTTTGCCCGCGCCGAGATCGCCTTCGAGAAGGACGACGTCGCCCGCCTTGAAATAGGGGGCCATTCTCTTCCCTAACGATCGGGTTTCGTCTTTGTTTTTCGTGATAACGGTATATTCCATAAGTGCCTCTTTGTGCCCGAAGCCTAGAAATTATAGGACAAAGTGCCTTAATATACTAGAAAGGACGCCGAACCTCGTCTATTAAATAGACGAAAGGGAGAAATATGGAAGACTTCAAAGAAATAGCGACGATTCTATCGACGGAAGACGCCTTTAAAGAAGCCGACCGCTGCCTTTCCTGCCCCAAACCCCGTTGCCGGGAGCTCGGGTGTCCGGCTCAGATCGACATCCCTTCCTTCATCAAATGTTTGAAGAAACGCGACGTTGATGCGGCCTACCGCATCATCATGGAGTACACGAACCTCTCGCCGATCTGCTCAAGGGTCTGCGATTATGAGAAACAATGCATCGGCGCTTGCATCCTGAACTTCAAAAAACAGCCGATTCCGGTCGGCCACTTGGAGCGTTACGTCCAAGATCATAAAACCACGGAGCTCACGCCTTGCGCCCATTTCTCCGATCAGAAAGTCGCGATCATCGGAGCAGGCCCGGCCGGGATTTCCTGCGCCCTCGAACTCGTGAAGAATGGGGTTCACGCCGTTGTCTACGAAAAAGAAAAACATCTTGGGGGCGTCCTCGCTTACGGGATCCCCGAGTATCGTCTTCCGAAGAACGTCGTCGAGGAGTATATTGCTTTCACCAAACGGATGGGCGTCGAATATCACACCAAAGCCAAAGTCGATCTCGCGGAGCTCAAAAAGAATTACGACAAGGTCTTCTTAGCCTGCGGCCTTGGCCAATACAAGAGCATGCATATCCCAGGCGAAGAGGGCATCGGCGTTTATAAAGCCGGTGATTTCTTGCGCGCGGTCAATCTCAAAGAAGGCTACCACGAAGGAAAGGGAATCGCCCTCAAAGGCATCACCTATGTCGTGGGCGCCGGCAACGTCGCGATGGATTCCTGCCGCACCAGTCTGAGAGTGGGCTCCGAGAAGACCTACATCGTTTACCGCCGCTCGATCGAAGAAGCGCCGGCCAGCAAAGAAGAAATCAAAGACGCGATGGATGAAGGCGTGATTTTCAACTTCCTTCATAACCCGGTGGAGATCCTTCTCAAAGAGGGCAAGGTATGCGCGGTGAAGTGCGAAGTCATGGCGCTTGGTGAGCCGGATGAATCCGGCCGGAAGAAGCCGGTTGGAACCGGGACCTTTGAGACTTATCCCTGCGACAACGTGATTCTCGCGATTGGGCAGAACCCCGATTCCGATTTCACCGAACATCTTGGCTTAACCACCAACCACGGCTATATCGTTTCGGAAGATGGCCTCTCGACCAACGATCCTCAAGTCCTCGCCGGCGGCGATATCGTGCGGGGCGCGGATACGGTCGTTCATGCGATGGTGGATGGTAAGAAGGCAGCCCAGAAAATGCTGGCTGAGTTTTCGAAATAAAGGGTTTTTGCAAGGATTTTAGGAAAAATGTTTTGGATCATTCTCACGCCACTGCTCTTGACTCTCCTCACGGAGATTCCTTTGGCGCTGGGGCTCTTTCAAAGGAAGGATATTCCTTTCTTCCTTTTCACTCTTGCGCTGAACTCCGTCACGAATATCGCTTTGAACGTGACCCTCTGCGCTCTTTCGCTTTCCGCGAATTATTACTTAGCTGTCGCCTTAGGTGAAGTCCTTGTTTATCTCGTGGAGGCTCTTGCCTATGGCTTTTTCACCCAGAAGTGGGGCTTCTCTTTCTTTGCGAGCCTGCTCCTCAATGGAACAAGCCTGATCTTGGGCGTACTCATGAATTTCACGATCCAAAAAGGCGCGGACATCCGCGCCTATGGCCTCAGTTTCTCGTTCCTCGTGCTTATTGGGCTGGTTTATTATTTTGTTTTTTCTTTTTTGAAAGGAAAACAAGCAAAAGAATCAGAGCGATGATCGTGCCAATGCCCAAAAGAACAAACACGACGGTAAGTAACGTCGAGATAAAGGGCCACGCATTAAAGGAGAAGCCTTTATTTCGAGCGTTGGTCTCGCTGGAGAAAAGAGTCGATCCCTTGGTATAAAGATTGCAATCCCAATTCCTGATCTCCGAGCTTTGATGGCTCCCTTTTAGCCAAGGGGTCTCGCTATCATCGAGATCGTTGTAGCCCGGAGCTTGGTAATTTATTCCCTCGTAATCGAAGCGATAAAAACGCGAATCGATCGTGCCGCTACTCATCGTGATGGTATTCGAAAAAGCGAGGACGGTCTTATCGTTTTCGGCATCATAAGAGGTCGAAAGGGACAAGTCCGTCGCGGAATAATCCTTATCCTTGACTAAGAGGTTCGCCGAATAGACGGTTCCCTCGAAACCATAGTGGAGCGTCTTCCCTTCTTTGAGGGCTTGGTAAGTCTCGGCATAATGGGTGTAACTATTGGCGTCTTGCTTAGGAAGGGCCAGGTAGCGGGGCAGGTAATGGCTTTTCGGCGCCAAATAAAGATTCTGCTTCAGCGCGCCGAAACCATCTTGCCAATAATAGATATAGGAAGTGTTCCTGCCATCCGATTGATCGGAAAGCACCGCCTCTTCGCTCGCGAGGTAAAAGTCGGTCAGATGGATCAGATTGTCAGTCCCGTTATAGAGGCGAACCTCCACCGTCGCATAATCGCTTAACGAATCATCGATGATTTGGACGCTGGCGCTCGGGGCATAGGCCTCCGTGATCACGTAATAAGCCGGCGCTGGGGAATTGCTGAGGGTCAAAGGCAAAAGGAGGGCGCTTGCCCCCAAAAGCAAAGAACGCCCCTTTTTAGCGATCACGAATTTTCGGCCTTCCTTGCCGCGGGATTCAGCAAGATAAACGGATGATTTTCATCGAGGAACTTCTGATAAAGGATCCGGACGTTTTTTTCCGCGAATGGGAAAAGGTTGTCTTTCATGCGCGCTTTGATCGCCGAGAAGCTCTTTTTGACCGCCGAAGTGAGTTCCGGCGAATAACCATAGGTCAAAACGTGGCGCTCGAATTCCTGCTCATCGAGCTCTTTGATCGTCTCGTCGGGGAAGAGTTTGACATCGAGATCGTAATCGATGTATTTGAGGAAACCGTGATCGAGAATCGTCGGGGAGGCAACGTTCACGTAATAGCAGATCCCGCCGTTCTCCTTCATCATGCAGATCACGTTCATCCATTCGTGTTTGAAGAGAATGAAGACCGCATGTTCCTTGGTCATCCATCTTCGCCCATCATTCTCGGTGACGAGGGATGCCCTCGAGGATAAAGCCCAGTAATCATCGTTCTCCGCGGTCAAATAGGCGGGCGACCATTGGCGATGCAAAAGCCCATCGTGCTTGTACGCTTGCACGGTAACCCACTTAAAAAAACGATTGCCGTTTGTATTCGTTTCCATAGACCTGACGAGCCGCTACTAAAGAGTCAGCTGTTCGTGTCTATTATAACGAACTTTGCACCCCCACAATCTTTTTATTTTTGGCCTAAAGAAAAAGACCCGATATCATCGATAAACGAAACTTAGAAAATCGAGGCGAAGAGCAAGGTAAAGAGGAAACCGATGAGCGCGGTTCCCGGGAAGATCAAAATCCAGCTCCCGATCATTTTGCCCGCGACATTCCAATGGACTTTCTTGAGGCCTCGGGTCGCCCCGCAACCTAAGATCGAGGTGGATTTGACGCTGCCGGTTGAAACCGGAAGGCCAAAAAAGGTCGCTAAGAGGAGCCCGATAACCGAGGCGACATCCGTCGCGAAGGCTTGATACTTCTGAAGGCTCGCCATATCGCGGCCCAAGGTCTTGATGATACTATAGCCACCCATGAGGGTTCCCCCGCCCATCACCACCGCGACCGGAACATAAAGCCACCACGTCGTCTGAAGGGCGCTATTCGCCGTATCGTTCCCATTGAGCATCGCGACAAGAAGAATGAAGATGCCGATGAACTTGGCGCCATCCTGAATCCCATGGACAAAGGACATCGCCCCGGCCGAGACGATTTGGGCTTGGGTGAAGAAACGGGTCGTCTTGCCCCGCGTCAATTTGCGGCAGATGATCTCGATGATCTTCGTAAGGGCGTATCCCAAGAGGAAGCCAAGAATCAAGGAACCAAAGAAGCCAATCAAGACCTTAACCCAGGCGGACCAGCTCACCAAGGAGAACCAATTTTGCCCCGCCAACGCCCCTAACGCCATCGCCGAGCCGGTGATGCCACCCACAAGTTCGTTGCTCTCGCTCGAAGGGAAGCCAAAGTAGGTCGAGGCCAAGGACCAGATCACGATGGCCAATAGGCCAACCGAGATCGCGATCAGGGCGTCCGTTAATAAAGGTTCGGTTGAGGTATCGAAGTTCACGAGCGAGGCAATCGTCTTCGCCACGCTTCCGAAATCCGTGAGATAGGCGCCCACGACACCGATCAAAAGGATGCCGAGGATATTGCAAACGGCCGCCAAAAGAACGGCGTTCTTCGGCTTGAGGCAACGGGTGGTGACCGCCGTGGCGATCGCGTTGGGCCCGTCGGTCCAGCCATTGATGAAAATCACTCCGAAATTCAGGAGAATGACAGCATAAGCCCAGGGATGGGCGTTAACGAGGGAGAAGAAGTGTCCGAGGTCCATCTGATAAGTTTTTCTTTACGCCATCAGCATACAGGATAAAAAGGCCTTCCGGGGATGAAAGGTGTTACATCTTTTCTTCAGAAGGCCGATATGAGAGAATAAAAAATTATAGAGACGAAAATCAAAGGTTCTTGAACGAGATCATTTGGACGTAGCGGCAGACTTCGCGGCAGCGGTCCGCGGTCTCTTCGAGCATCGTGTACATTGCTTCGCCTTTGTGCCGGCGGAATCCATCGGTTTCGTTCATATACATCGCGTGCATATCGTTGATGTATTCGGTATCGGATTCCTCTTCGAGGTGGACGACCGCCATGATGAGCGGATTCATCAACTCGTGATTTTCGTAATCCTTGAAACTCGCAAGGCATTCTTCCGTCTTCTTGACGCATTCGAGGGTCAAGCGCATGAACTCGATGCTATCCGGCGGTAATTCCTTGTAATCATAGAGATAGAGTTTGAGCGAGACTTCCTCGATCGCGTCGGTGATATCATCGATCAGTTTGAGGAGCTCGAGAATGTCCTCGCGGTCAATCGGGGTCATGAATTCGGTCAGAAGTTTTTCGGTCACCTCATGCTTCTTATCATCCGCGGCGTGCTCGATCAGGTGGACGTTCACCTTGGTCTCTTCGAGTTTATCGTGGTCGAAATGGAGCATGAAATTGAGGATGTACTCCGCGCAGTCGACGGAGAAATGGCAAAGCTGCGGGAAACTATCGAAATAGTAATTCGACTTCGTCTTCATTTTTCCAAGTCCAAACATGGGTGTTTCTCCTGTTCCTTATTATTTTAGAAAATCGACGCGAAAATCATAGTCAAAACGAATGCGATCAAGGCGGTTCCTGGGAAAATCAAGATCCAACTGAGGACCATCTCGCCCGCTTTGCCCCAATGGACTTGGCGGAAGCTCTTCGCTGCGCCGCAGCCCATAATCGCCGTTGCTTTGACGGTCCCGCTCGAGACCGGTAGACCGAAAATCGTCGCGAGCATAAGTCCTAAGAAGGCTGCAATATCCGTTGCAAAACCCCGATATTTGTCCAATTTGGCCATCCCCGAGCCCATCGTCTTGATAATCGACTTCCCGCCGACGAGAGTGCCGCAGGTGATCACGATGGCGACCGGAATGACGATCCAGGGCCGACCCAAGAGATTGGCCACCGTCGTCGAAAGGCTCAAAGAAGAATCGGTTCCGCATTTGAGCATCGCCGCGATCACAAGATACACGCCGATGAACTTCGCCCCATCCTGAATGCCATGGGCAATCGACATAAGACCGGAGGCAACGATCTGGCCCCGGGTGAAGAAACGGGTCGTATCGCCTTTTTTCATTTTGCGGCAGATCAGTTGAATGAGATAAGTGAGGCCATAGCCAAGGACGAAGCCCAAGGCGATTGAGCCAAAGAAGCCAATCAAGACTTTTTCCCAAGCATCCCAGCCCACCGCGCTGAACCAATTCTTCCCGGCTAAGGCCGCGAGGGCCATGGCCGAACCGGTGAGTCCGCCAACGAGGGCGTTCGACTGGCTCGAAGGGAAACCATAATAGGTGCAGCCCAAGGAGAAAAGGATGTTGGCGAGAAGGCCAAAGGAAATCGCAATCAGGGCGTGATCCAAACTAAAACTCGAAAGATCGACGATGCTGGCGATCGTCTGAGAAACGTCGCCCGTCGAAAGATAATGGGCCAAGAAACCGACGAGAATCGTGCCGATCAAATTGCCGATGGCGGCCATGATGATGGCCTTCTTCGGCTCGAGGCAGCGAGTGGTGACGCAGGTGGCTATACAATTTGGCGCATCGGTCCAGCCATTGATGAAAACCACGCCAAAATTAAAAAGGAGCGCCACATAAGCCCAAGGATGCGCATTCGCTAAATTAAAAAATTCAGTGATACTCATGAACGACCAGGAGAAGATTTTACCACGCTTGATTAACTCCCTAGAAGCAGGATTTCTTGAAAGGAAAAGCCTTCCGGCGAAGGAAGGCTTCTTTTTTTTACTTATCTTCGTGGGTCACATCGAAGGCGTCGATTAAGGCGAAGACCTGACTCATATTCTTCTTGAGTTCCATGGTCGGCGCTGGATTAAACGGCTTATCCATCGGCAAGACCATGAGGTTGTCTTCGTAGCCCATCGCGATGTACGTCATACCCCGTTTGACGGAGATGGCCACATCGACCAACGTCGCATCAGTATCGATCGCCGCCAAGGCTTCGCGAACCGCGTGGGTGAGAATCTTCTTCCCATCGGCTGGGCCATAAACGACCATCGTTTTGCCGTCTTCGAGAACTTGATAGTTGTCCAAGGTCGTCGGCGGGAGCGCCCGCTTATTGCCTTTGAGATAGATGATGATCTCCGCGCCTTCATTGGCGTTCGGGACCGCGATGAACTTTCCGACGAAGCAGGTCTGAAGGCTCTTTTGCCCATTGATCTGTCCGGCGGCGTCCGCCATCACGATCGACTTGCCTTTATAGACGAAATGGAGGCAATCGCGGCTGCCGACTTTGGCAACGTTCTTATAAAGTCCGGCCGCATTGAACATCGCGGCGTCGAGTTTGTCATCAACCGTTCCGGTGAGCGAAGAAATCTGATCACCAAAAACGTAATGGTTATTGTGGGTGTAGTAATCCGCGAAATAGCCTTTCATCGCCTTATCGAGCTTTTTGCGGAACATCACCGAATAGACGCCTAAGCCAATGACGGCCACCGCAACGACGACCAAGATGGTCACCGTCGCCCAGTTCTGGGTGCCATTCCCCGTGAGGGTAACGCCGAGCCAGGTGCCCAAAATGGCGACCAGGATGATGCCGGTCACGATCCATTTGATCAAATTCTGCTTCTTGTAGATTTTGAAGAAGTTCACCCGGGCCGTTTCGATGGCTTGGAGGTCCTCGTCAACGTAATCGTATTTGACTTCGGGGGCTTTGCCTTTGGCTGGCGCAGCTTCTGCGGGAGCTTCCGGCGCTTCCTTTTCGGCGAAAAGATCGACCTTCGGCTGTTCCGGCTTCTTCTCTTCGACAGGCTTTTCTTCAACCGGGGCAGAAACCGGCTTCGCCTCATCGGCGAAATCGCTCTCTTCTTCAACGGGTTTTTTCGTTTCGGGAGTCTCGTCTTTCTTTTCTTCTAACATGGTTAAAACCTCGCTTGGCTATTGCACTATAGCACGAAGGATGACCAAGTTAAATTTATATCGTCAACCCTTATTTTGTCGGGTAGTGTTTCTCCAAACGAGCCAAAGCAGGATAGAGGGCGAGGATGGCCGCTAAGCCGATCGCACCGCTCACCGGAATGTAGACCGAATTGTAGAGTAAAGCGGCTTGGAACGAGTAGCCATAGTTGATCATCGAGGACGCCGTCGAAGCGGCGAAACGAACGAAAGTCGCCAGAATGATCCCCAGTGCGATCCAGAAGAAGCCCGCCAC
>DAIQMS010000037.1:0-11141 GCA_036788815.1 Bacillota bacterium | reverse complement strand
ATCTTTTTTAACAAAGAGAGCCTTTTTTGGAAAAAGCGATATTGCCCTCGCGCGGGCACGAGGGTATAGTTAGAAAGCAAACATAAGGGAAGAATCATTGATTTATGAACAAAAAACCGACTAGCAAAATTCTGATGGGCCTCACCGCCGTCTTCGCGATCGTCGCCATTTTCGTTGAATACGCCCCGGCGTTTGATGAGCAAACCGGCAGCGTCCTCGGCAGTGTCTTCACCGTGATGTTCGGCGCTTCTGCCAAGCACCTTTCGACCATTTGGCCGCTCGTGATCGCCTTCATCGCCCTCTTATTGGGAACGCTCCTTTCCTTCGCGGGATTGCTCCTCGATGGCAAGATTCTCAAAGCCGTTTACCTCGCCAACGCGCTCTTATTCCTCTGCGCGGGCGTCCTCTTCCTCTTCACGCTGAAGTTCTACAGCGCCGCCAATGGCGTTGATTCCTTGAAGTCCGTCAATGGCTTGGGCTCGGGCCCGATTTGCACTTCGGTCTTCGCCTTCCTCGCCGGCGCTTCCAGCTTAGGCGGCGCGCTCATCGCGAAGAACGCTTAATCAAAAAAGAAAAAGCCGCTTCGCCTGAAGCGGTTTTTATTTGCTTTGGTAGCCCCTCTCTTTGAGGGCAGCCACCACTTTGTCGGCGCAGCCTTCCGGATCTTTCTCAATCTCTTGGCCCCAGAAGCGGAGGATCACATAGCCTTCTTTCGTCAATTCGTCGTTCACCTCGACGTCGCGGGCGATGTTCCGCTCGATCTTCGGGATCCAATAATCGGTGTGGCTATGAATCTTGTCTTTCTGTTCTTCGAAATGGTAGCCATGCCAGAATTCGCTGTCGCAGAAGACCACCACTTTGTAGCCTTTCCACGAAAGATCGGGATGGCCGAAGATGAATTTGCTATTGTGCCTTCCTTTGATCCCCCGCGCCCAAAGGGCCTTGCGAAGGAGCAATTCGATCCCGGTGTCTTTGCCTCGGATCTGGGACATCGTGTAAGAGATGGTTTCTTGGGAACGCGGCTTCATAACGTCACGCCATAGCCGAAGGCCATCGTGATTGAGCAGGAAGTGCCCTGAACGGAGGAAGAGGCGGCTTTTTGCGCTTTAAGCGAGTTCGAACTGGAAGTGAGCCCCGGGGTTTGGGCTGGGGAAACGAGATAGCTCGCCTCAACGTTCCGGATGAGATAGGAATCAAGAGAAAAATGAATCGATAAAACGTTGGTATTGATAACTGGGACTTCACTAAAGAAGGAAGAAAAATCCAAAGTTGAACCTCTCAGAGTCATATCAAGATTGCCGGAACCGTTCGAATAAAGGTTATAAGATGTCATTTTATTGGTTTGCTGGTTTTTTGGATCAACAGTTTTGAGAAGGCCTCCGCTTGTCGAGAAACCTATGCTATTTTGATTATAGAAAAAGGTGGGTAATTCAAAAAAGTTATAGATGTAGGCATCCTTAATCAGATCATAGGCAACAGGGCTGCCCCCATTCGCAGCGACTGAGTAGACCGGCGTAGCGCTTTGAGTATCCTTTGAAATGATATAGGTATCATCGCTATTGGAAGTAATTCGATGAATTGTCGTAAGGTAGGTCGGCGAAGAGAGGTAGGTTACGTTAAGAGAAATATACGGAAGATCAGATTGAAATGAAGAGGGGGCGTTGATTGTGCTTTTAAAAGAATAACTTGTAAGTGAAAAGGATTCTTGAGTATCTTTTTCGTGCGCAGAATCTAAAACAGCAATGGCTTCATCAAAGGTGATAGCTTTCGTCTTGCTCGAAGAACAGCTCAAAAGAAGGAAGGGCAGGACACATAAGAGGGTTTTGCGGAGATTCTTATTCATAACTTGCCCTATTATAACCTAATGGAACTGCGCCTCGTAAAGCGAAGCGTAGAATCCTTTCTTTGCGAGCAGTTCTTTGTGGGTGCCACTCTCGATGATCGCCCCGTCTTTGAGGACGACGATGAGATCGCTCTTCTCAATCGTCGAAAGCCGGTGGGCCACGACGAGGGAGGTCTTGCCTTCCATCAGCTTCTGGAAGCTCTTCGAAAGGAGCGACTCGGTCCGGATATCAATCGCGGAGGTCGCCTCATCGAGGATCACGATCTCCGGGGCCAAAAGCATGACCCGGGCGACGCAAAGGAGCTGTTTCTCGCCGATCGATAAGCCCGAGGAATCGCTGATGAAGGTGTCGTAGCCTTTCGGGAGACGCTCGATAAAGCCCGCCGCCTCTGCCCTTTCGGCCGCGAGATGGACCTCTTCGGGGGTCGCGCTCGGCTTGGCGTAAGCGATGTTCTCATAGACGGTGCCGGAGAAAATCCAGGTTTCCTGAAGCACCATGCCGATATGGGCGCGGAAAGCTTTCTTCTCGAGGTCCTCGGTGGGAATCCCATTCGCGTAGAAGGCGCCTTCTTGCGGATCATAGAAACGCAAAAGAAGATTGATGAGGGTGGTTTTGCCACAGCCGGTCGGCCCGACCAAAGCGACTTTTTCGCCTTGATGGATCGGCAGGGTGAAGCCTTTGATGATCTCGCGGGAAGGATCATAGGAGAAATGGATGTTCTTCGCTTCGATCGTCTCGATCTTGCCCGAGAGCACCTTCGTTCCGGCGTTGGTGTCCCGCTTGAGGTTCACCGCGTCATCGATCCGTTTAAACGAGGCGAAGGCGTAATCGATTTCCGTCACGACGTCGCTGATTTCGTTGAAAGGCTGCATGTAGTTCGCGGCATAGGTCAGGAAGGCGGAGAGATCGCCGACTAAGAAGGTGACCCCCACATTGACGTTCCCGATCAAGAAATACGAGCCGAGGGCGATGATCCCGGCGTTGATGATCGCGTTGACCATCCGGGTGGCCGGATTGATGAGCGAGGCGCCGAAAGCCGCTTTGAAATTGTTCTGGCGGAAGCTTTCGCTGAGGGCGTCAAAATCCTTTTCGCGGGAAGAAGCGATCCCCAAACTCGTGACGGTCTCGCTATTCTGCAAGCTCTCGGAGGCAAAACCCATGACCTGCCCATTCGAAGAAGCCTGGGCTTTGAAGTATTTGGAATTGAAACGCGACACTTTGCGGGAGATCAGCATGCTGATCGGGGTGAGCCCCACCACCATAAGGGCCAAGGCCCAGTTGAGGGTGCCCATGAAGACCAAGGTGAAAAGGATCGCGATGATCCCATCATAGAAAGCCGCGAAGCCGCTCACGATGCCGGTTTGGACGTTCTCGACGTCGTTCACGAGCCGGTGGACCAAATCCCCGCCTTCCCGTTGATCGAGATAGGAAATCGGGGCTTCTTGGTAGGCTTTGAAAAGCGAGGAACGGAGATTCTTGATGACCCGTTGGCCGAGAAGAGCGGTCAGATAGTCAAAAGCATAACGGAAGACGGTTCCGGTCGCGACGAGAATGAGCATCACGCTCATGTACGTCGTGAAAAGAGACTCGTCGATGCTGCCCGTGGCGAATTGGTTAATGAGTTTGCCTGCCAAGAAAGGGATGAGGAGCTTGCTCCCGGTCGAAAGGAGGGCGAAGAAAAGCGAGAGGATGATGATCCACTTCGTTCCTTGGAGATAAGGCCTAAGCCGCTTGAGCTCTTTCATGCCTGACTCCTTTGCATCGCATCGATTTCCTGATAGATCGGGCAGCTCTTCAAAAGCTCTTCGGCCGTCCCCTGGGCGACGATCTTGCCGTTATCGTAGACGAGGATCAGATCGCAATCCTTCAAAGAGGAGGCGCGCTGAGAGACGATGAGTTTGGTCAAGGAGGATCGCTTGGCGATGTTCGAACGGACTTTCTGATCGGAAAGGAAATCGAGGGCCGAGGTCGAATCGTCCAGAATCAGGATCTCCGAATTTTTGAGCAAAGCCCGGGCGATCAAAAGCCGTTGTTTCTGGCCCCCAGAGAAGTTCTCGCCCATCTCTTCGACCGGATGAAGGATCCCCTCCGGGTATTTCGAGACGAATTCCTCAGCTAAGGAATCATGGAGCGCCACTCGGATCTCTTCTTCCGTCGCATCAGGCTTCCCCAAAAGAAGATTGCTCTTGATCGTCCCTTTGAAGAGGGCGGGCTTTTGCGAAACGAAAGCGATCTCCTGATGCAACTTGTCCAGGTCATAGTCCTTTAACGGCTCGCCTTTATAAAGGATCTCGCCTTCCGTGGGCTCATAAAGCCGCTCAAGGAGTTCGAGGGTCGTGCTCTTGCCGCTTCCGGTCCCGCCGATCAGGCCGATCCACTGGCCAGGATAGGCCCTAAAAGAAAGATGCTCCACCGCCGGCTTATCGGTTTTACTGCCATACGTTAACGAAACGTCATCAAAGGAAAAGAGCGGGGTTTTGCCATCATTTTCCAGAGTCTTTCCCTCTTTGGGCGCGTTTTCGATGAGCGGGGTGAGGGCTAAGAAACGATCGAGCCGTTTCTTCGAGGCCGAGGCTTTGTTGAGCGAGACGATCATCCGGCTCCACATCACGAGGGCGGTCAAACTCGAGACGAGGTAGGAGATGAGCGAAACGACTTCGCCAGTCGTCAAGAAGCCATCGCTGATGCCGAACTTCCCGACATAGACGACGAGGACGAGGCCGAGGTTGATGAAGCAGAACGTCAAAGGATTGATGAGGGCGTTGAGCTTCGCCATCCCCATGTTTTTCTTTTCGTAGGAATCGATCGACTTCTGGAACTTGTCCTCTTCAAAGCCCTCTTTATTGAAGGCCCGGATCGGCCGAGCGCCCTTTAAGGAATCGCTTGAAAGGGTCGTGATCTCGTCGAGATTGCCTTGGATCGCCGCATAATGCTTGGGCGAAAGGGCCATCACGAGCAAGAGGACCCCCGCCGAAAGGCTGATCGAGGTGAGGAAGATGAGCCCGGCCCGGTAATCGACGATAAACGAAAGGATGCAGGACCCGATGAGGAGGAAGGGCGGGCGGAGGAATAAGCGCATGAACATCATCACGCCGTTTTGAAGGGAAAACGCATCGTTGCTCAATAAGGTCAGGATTTTGCCTTTGCCGAAATCGTTGAGCTGCCTCTCGCTCAGGGAAGTCATTTGATGGTAGACGTCTTTCCGGAGATCGTAGCCGAAGTCCGAGGAGACTCGTGCCGCGAGGTACTGGGCGATCATGGTGACGCCAAAGCCCAAAACGGAAAGCCCGAGCATGATGCCCGTCAGCATCAAGGCGTAGGACAGGTTGTTGTTTTTGATCCCGTCGTCGATGATGTAACGGACCAAAAACGGCGAAAGAAGCTCGGTCGCGACCTCAAAGAGCTTGAGGAACGGCGCCAAAACGACTTTGGCCGCGTATTTCTTTAACGGCTTTAAAGACTTGCCTTTTTCCATCAGGCCTTCCCTTTAAACGCCCGATCTTTGTGGGCGGCTTTCTTTGAAGTCCTCGTGAAAACGATGCTCGCCACCACGTTATCGTCACTTCCGTCATTCTGGATGAACTGCCAGCCATCTTCCGGATTGCCATCGACCTTGTTGAAAAGCGTCGAGGAAGCGAACTTCACGTCCGCCACATCGGTGAAGCTCCAATGGATCGTGCCGGGCACGAAGCCGCAATAGAGATTGCCGCAGTCGACGATGAGCGGCGGAAAATTATAGGTGAGATCGAATTCGAAAAGCCCTTGGGAATGATCGTATGCCCCGGGCGCGAAGTTGTAGGTCAAAAAAGGCAAGGCATTCTCCGGCGACTCTTCGAGCGAATCGGCGAAAGTGTCGTTGTCGAACACCGGATCCTGCTTCCGAAGCTTATAGGTTTTCGCGATCGTGTCGATCCGGGCGAGGCTATCGGCCAATTCCGTCTCGTTGTCTTTGGATAAAGGCGAGGAAGCCCGCATGAGCTCATAGGCGAATTCGGCGTAGAGGAATAAACGAAGGGCCAAAACCGGATCCTTGGGCGTCCCGTTCCCATCCATGAGCATGCAGCCCAGCCGATAGGAGGCATCGGGGAAGATGTTGATGTCTTTGCCCGTAGTCACGAGGAAACGGCGGTACGATTCGTCCCAAATGCCCGAAAGGCATTCGAAAGCGAAGGCGGGATCGGGAAGAACCGCAATCCCTTTTTGATAGCAATCGCAGAAGTGAACGAGGCCATCGAGCGAGCCCATCGCCATCGCTTTCGCGTAGCATTGATAGGCCCCTTGCGGATCGATTTTGCCTAACGAGCCGTTTTCGGAAAGGACGCCAAGCCGGGTCAAGGCATCGCCATCTTTGGCGAGACACTGCATCCCATAATAGCTGAAGGCCACTTTGGGATCGGCTGGCGTGAATTCGCTCCCCCGCTCATAAAGCTGAGCCAAGGAGAACGCCGCTTCGGCATCGCCCGAGGTGGCAAGGCCATAAAGATATTGGATATAGAGGGCTTCGTTCGCCGCTTTGTGGGTGATTTTGCCTTCTTCGTAACGCTGGATGTATTTCTTGGCGGCCGCCGGATGCTTTGCCATGTAATCCTCGCCATAATAGGCCAGGTTCATCTCTTTGAGGAGCGTCTTGTCGAGCGGGATCCCTGAGGCATCCCCGACGACCGCGTCCATTCCGCATTCGGGGCAGATTGCGGTGACGCCGCGCTCGTCGTTGATCCAATCGTTGACGAGGCGGGCGCTATAGGTTTGACGGCAGAAAAAACAAGAGCAGGTCTTGCTCTTGAGGATTTCGATTTCGTTATTCGCGGCGTGGCTATGAATGTCGATGAGTTTCGGGTCTTTTTTCATACGGGGGTATCATAACACTTAACGCGCGGGCGCGAGAACAAGATGTTTCTTTTCTTTGAAGGCGCCCTTTTTATTGCTAGACTAGTAACGCTATGAAGAAAATCTGGGCTTCGCTCCATGATCGTTTCGCCGGGGTTACCTACCTCCAGGCGCTGATCCTCCTCGTCTTTGCCTTCGCTTTCATCTTGGTCGGTTCCTTCGCTGATAAGGCGATTTCCGAGAAGTTCTACGCGCCCAATAACGCCTTTGGGGCGATCTTCGCCTATCTTGGGCCTTATCCGGGCTACGTTCTCTTCGGCTCGACCGGCGTTCTCTTCTATATCAATTGGATCGGCGAAAAGCAGAAAGATGGCAAGATTCTGGCCATCGTCTGCGCGGTGATCTTCCCGATTTTAGCCGGCGCTCTCTATGGCTATGAATGCATCTCGGACGCGATCACGAACCGTTATTTGGCCGCCTTCGTCGGCGTGCTTCTTGTCGGGGCGGGCGAAGTTGGGATGTATTTCCTTTGCCGCCACGCCGATAAAGATGCGGCGTATAAAGCCGGCTTGACCTTCCTTTTCGCCGGCGCCACCGTTCTGGTTTTGCTCTATCTCCTTAAAAAGGCCGGCCTTCGTCCCCGGCCCTATTGGGTTATGGCGAATTCCGCTTCGACGGATTACTTCCGCAACTGGTGGGATTTCGACGCCTCGGTGAAAGAGGCCTTCCCCGATGCGGCCTCCGATGCCTTCGAAAGCTGGCCGAGCGCCCATGCCGGGCTTTCTGGAATGACCGTGTTAGGCGTCCTTCTTTGCACCCTGAATCCGAAGCTCAAAAACAAAGAGTCGCAATTTTTGATCGGCTCGGCCCTCTTCACGTTCATCGTGGCGATCGCTCGGGTGAGCGATGGACACCACTACGTGAGCGATGTCGCTTTCGGCGCCTTCTTCGGGGTTCTCTTCTCGTTCCTCGTCGCCTATCTTGTTTATCTCCCGGCCCCGGAAGAAGAGGAATTCGATGAAGAAGCCGCTTCGCTTTCTCGGAGTGAGAAGCCGCTTTCTTTGGCGGGCAAGCGCTTCGTCTTGCGTCAGCCCCATAACGCGAAATCCACTCATAAGCCGACGAAACGGGTTCTTTGAAATCCCCGGCAAAACCCCTCTTGAAATAGAAAAAAGACCCAACCATTTCCTGGGGATTGGGTCTTTTTTTCGTGAGGAAGGAAGTCCTTTTTCTTTGAGGATATTCCCGGAACCTATGGCCGAAGCCCGCCGGGGGCATCCTCGAGGATCGTTCGCTTCCGAATCCTCGCGCTTGGGAGAGATCTTCCTGGGAGATCTTTCCCCTTACACCTTATTAACGAAATAGGCATTCTCTTTATTGGTGAATTCAAATTATCCTTCGTTTTCCCTCTCGTTCTTCCTTCATTAAGGAAGAAAGAATAGAATGGACTCGTTATGGAAATGACCCAGTCCTTCTATATGAGCCCGACGAAGAGCGAACGTCATCTCCGGCATCGGGTCTTCGAAGTGGATTTCCTGAGGGGGTTCGATATTTTTCTCATGGTCCTGCTCCATGGCTGCTGCGCCTTCGAGGGGATCGGGCCGGGCCTCGTCATCGTCCCGCCCGGAAACGCCAATCTTCCTTGGGTCCAGAAGTCCGTGGATTTCGCGAGCTCGGTCTTCGCGACCATCGATTATGGCAATCTTTGGATTCTCGAATTCTTCTTTTCCTCGCTTTTCATGTTCCTCTGCGGGATCTCCTGCAGCTTCAGCCACAATAACTATGAACGGGGCGTCAAGCTCGGTTTCGTCGCCCTCGCGATGACCCTCCTCCTCGAATTCGGGGATTACGCCTTCCATCTCGACGTCCACATCTATCTCGGGATCCTCCACAGTCTGGCCATCGGGATTCTTCTTTACACCCTGATCGACCACTTCTTCCCGAGCTATTGGGTGGATTACGGGATCGGCATCGTCTTCGCCATCGCCGACATCATCACCGTTTACTTCGTCTACAAAGGTGGGGATTTCATCGGGATGCCGACCGCTGACCTTCCGCGCGAATGGTATAAGCTCGTGATCGGGAGCGCCCGTTATGGCGATGATTATTTCTCGCCGATTAACACCTGCGCCTTCCTCTTTTTGGGCGCCACGGTCGGGAAGACCCTCTATAAAAACAAAGAAAGCGTCCTTCCCGCCGAGATGCCGACCAAATGGGCCGCTCCCATTCTCTGGTGCGGGAGCAATTCGCTTTTGCTCTATGTCTTCCACATGCCGTTCTTCTATCTTCTCCTCGCCCTCATCCTTTTGCCTTTTGGCTATCATCTCGCCCTCTAGAAAGGAAGCCCATGGAATATTCGACTCTCTATGAACAACTTCGCGCCTCAGCCCTCGCCCACCCGAAAGATGAGGCTGCCCGTTTTGAAAACAAGACCTGGACTTACACAGCCTTTTTAAGGCAAGTCGATAAGGCCGCCCGCAAATTGGAGCGGCTCGGAGTCAAAGAAAACGACGTCATCGCCGTCTCGCTCCCGAATTGCCCCGATGCCCTTTTCCTTCTTTACGCGATCAACAAAGTCGGCGCCGTGAGCTACAACATCCATCCCTTAACCCCGCCCGCCCAGATGAAGGGCATGCTTGAAAAGGCCAAGGCGAGCATGCTTTTCGTCCTGTCTTTGAGCGCGGACCGCTACCGGAAAGAGATCCCGCTTTCCTTCCGTCTTGTCGCAATCAACCCCTACCGCCACGTCGAGTTCTTCAAGATGCTGGCTGTTCGGCTTATGTCCCATTCTTTGAAGGGCATCTCCCGTTATTGGATGATCCGCCCGATCTTAAAGGGCAACTTTATCCCCGCGAACCGCAAGAAAGAGGATGATGCCGTCTATCTCAATACCGGCGGAACCAATGGCGAACCAAAGATCGTCCGGCTCTCCAACGGGGCGATCAACACCTTGGCTTTTGAAGGCTATCCCCTCGTCGGGGGCGACGTCCGCAACATCAAGATGCTGACCGCGATCCCGCTTTTCCATGGCTTTGGCCTCTCGATGGGCGCCCACACGATCCTTTCGATCGGCGGCAGCACGATCCTGATGATGAAGTTCAAGACCAAGGATGCGATCAAACTCCTCAAAAAAGGCTATGCCACCTGCATCATCGGGGTTCCTGCCCTTTATAACGCCCTCCTTTCGCGCGACGCTTTCTATGGGCCTTGGCTCCAAAAGCAAAACACGGCCTTCGTCGGCGGGGACGCCGTCCCGGATTCCCTGTTGGAAAGATGGAATGCGGCGATGGAGAAATACGGCTCCTCGGCTCGGCTTTATGAAGGCTATGGCTTATCGGAGACCTGCGCGGTCAGTAACGTCAACTACCGGGACCATGAGAAATTCGGCACGGTGGGAGAAGCGCTCCCGGGCTTAAAGGAAATCATCATCTCAACCGAGGATCAGCATGTTTTAGGCCCCAACGAGGAAGGCGAGATCTTGATCTCGGGCAATTCGGTGATGTCCGGTTATCTTAACGCCACACCTGAGGAAGGCTTCCTAAGTTTAGGCGGGGTCAAGTATCTCCGGACCGGAGATTATGGCTCGATTGACGAAGAAGGCTATCTCACCTATCGGCAAAGGCTCCGGCGAACCGTCAAGGTCAATGGCGAGACCCTCTGTCCGAGCGATATCGAATCGATCGCCCTCAATGATCCGGATGTCTACGACGCTTATGCTTACGCAATCGAAAACGCTCGCAAAGGCCATGTCTTCCGTCTGGCGATCGTCCTCCGCCGGGGCGATCACCCCGCCGATCCGGAGCTCGTCAAAGCGAGGCTAGCGAAGGAGATCGAGACGAAGCTTGTTCCTTCCTACCAGCCCGAGAAGATCGTCGTCTTAACGAAGATCCCCCACACCCCGATCGGCAAAATCGACAATAAGGCGATTGAAGAGCTTGAGAAACAAGGCATCCTCTAAAGCATAAAAAAACGGATCTCGTCAGCGCGAGACCCGTTTTTACTTTCTCCGTTGAAGGAATTACTTTGCTTCGGCTTTGGCGGCTTTCGGAGCGAGAAGGGTGTTGAACACGAGTCCCGCAAGCGCAGCGCCAGCGAACGGACCGACAATGAAGATCCAGATCTCCTTGATCGGCTCATATTCGCCGTTGGCCATCGCAAGAAGCGCCGGTCCGATCGAACGAGCCGGGTTCACCGAAGTGCCAGTGAGACGGATGCCAAGAAGGTGGACGAGGACAAGGACGATGCCGATGACGATACCGGCAACCTTGCTATTCTCTTCTTTCGAAGTGACGCCCAAGATGGCAAGAACGAAGACGAAGGTCAAAACGATTTCCGAAAGGACGGCAAGAACGTAGCTGCTTGCGGTGATCGTGTAGTTGGTGCTAAGACCGCTGCCCGATTGCGACATCAAAGCGGTTTGGATTTGGTTCGCGCCATAGGTGAGACCCGCGCCGCGCTCATTCCAGAAAA
>DAIQMS010000036.1:0-11858 GCA_036788815.1 Bacillota bacterium | reverse complement strand
TCGAGAATGCCCTTAGGATTCTCGGTGTCAGCGCCCCGGACGCGATGTAAGGAAATAGAAGGAGAAAAAGTTATGGATAACACCAAAAGCATGCTCGATGTCGCCTTTGAACTCATGAGCAAAACCAAGAAGACGGTGAGCTTCACCGATCTTTATGATCAAATCGCCAAAGCCTTAGCGATGAACGACGACGAGAAGAAGAGCCATATCGGCGAATTCTACACCGAGCTCACTCTCGACGGCCGTTTCGTTGCGTTGACCGATAACGCCTGGGATCTTCGCGCTCGGCATACCTATGACAAAGTCCACATCGACGTGAACGATGTCTATAGCGATGTCGAAGAAGGGGACGAGGACGAGGAAGACGAAGAAGAAGAGAAGGAATTCGAAGCCCAGATCGAAGGCAAACCGGTCGTACCGGAAGCCGCTCCGGAAGCCGAAACCGAAGAGACGGATGCCGAGAAGCCGGCGGTCGATGATGATGTGGCGTCCTTGGTCGGCAAAAAGGGCGGAGAAGATTACTGAGCTGCCATTTTGATTCTCGATGAGGATGGGCAAAACCCATCCTTTTTTTATTTCCCGCATAAGAAAAGCCGTTCCCTTTTTCGGAGAACGGCTTGGCTTTTCGTCAATCAGAAGAAGCGGCCGACGAGATCCTTCGAGACTTCGACGGTTTCTTCCATGTCGCCGAAGCCGAGGACTTCGCCGCCATAGTAGGTGTTCTTCACGCCTTGGAGCTTATCGAGTTTGTCGTACCAGCCATTCGCGTATTCCTGAGTCGAGACGTGGGGGCAATAGTAGGTCTCCCATTCGATCGGACGCGAGGCGACCGGGAAGCCGCATTTGGCCATATCCTCGGTCTCGATCTTGATTGCCTCTTCGTAGGTGATCTTGCTCACGCCTTTGTGGTTGCGGAGGGTATAGACGGTGCAGGGGCAATCGCTGCCGAGATCGTGCCACCGGTGGTAGTAGACCATCGCGTGCCCGACTTTATCCGGCACCATGTTATCGAAGATGTAGGCCGAGATATCCGGTCCTTTGCCCGGGGCGAAAGTGGCCAAGAAATCGACGTATTCCTCGTGGATGATCTTGCTGAAGAGGTTCTTTTCTTCTTCGCTTGCATCCGCATAGGTTAGGAACTGATCGAGTGGGGTCGTGACGATGAGCTTGTCGAACTCCTCGACCTTCTCGCCTTCCTTATCTTTAAGGGTGAGTTTCACTTTCTCGCCCCGTTCGACTTTCGCCACTTGGGTATTGAGGATGGCCGGATGCTGGAGTTTCTTATTGACGGCCTCATAGATCGACTGAGTGCCTTCCTTCCAGGTCCAAAGCCGGATGTTGACGAATTCGAGAGTGGTGGCGAGATCGAGGTATTTGAGGACGTAGGCCGCGGCCATCTCATCGAAGAAGCCATAGCCGAAACTGGTGAAGGGAGCGATCCAGATCCGCATGACCGGCTCGACCTTGTTGAGTTTGCAGAATTCGCTGAAGGGGAGGGCGAGATCCTTGAGGTTGTCGTTCGTGCCTTCGACGTGCTTCATGTCGTTTCCGTAGGTCTTATCGAGCCCATCGTAACGGCCTTCGGCGACCCCGCGGTGCCCATTCACGTCATAGCCGACGTATTTGGTCTCCAAAAGATGGGCCAATTTCTTGAGGGCTTTCTTCAGTTTGAGCAAGCCGAAGAATTTCTTGATCGTGAAGTCTTTCTTAAGATCGAAGGGATAGATTTGCTTTCCGGCCGAATCGCGGTAGATGTGGCTCATCGAAGGGCCATCGGCGTGAGTGGCCCCGCCGAATTCTTCGCATTCATGGACGGCGTAATACGTCTTCGCGCCCATGATCGCGCCCATTTCGACGCTTCGTTCATCCTTGCCATCCGGACCCATCTTGACCTTGGGGGAGTAGCATTTCCCGCCGACCCGATTGTCCTTTTCATAAATGACGTAGTTGGTGTAGCCTTTTTTCTCGAGATACATCGCCGCGGATAAGCCCGCCGGGCCTCCGCCGATGATCGCGATCCGTTCTTTGAGATCAGCCATGTTCATTGACTCCTTTTTTATTTCGCTCGTCTTTAGTGTGATTGTAGCAGTTTTCTTTCTAATCGAATAACAATTACCGATATCTTCAAAATCTTTACCGATATGCCATCTCCCTGTCGTTCGTTGACCGACAAAAAATCCCTCGTTGCCGAGGGATTTTCTTGCTCATAGGCTTTTCAAAGGGGCTTGCTGAGCGCGTTTGGATTTTCTTCCCTCGGGCGCTGAGGTAAGAGAATGATCAGCCCCTTTCCGAAATCGGGCTTCTTCCTTATAAGAGGGAAGAGCAGAATTTGGAAAAGCAAACTTCCGCCGAAACATTCGAGAAGGTCGCTCATGGTATCCATAAGAGCGTAACGATAGCCATTTGAGGAACGGAAGAAGGAAGCGATATCGCTTTCGCTCCCGCTGAGGTCGGCGAAGCTGTTGCCTCCATTGAAAAGCGAGCCTTCGGGGATCGTCTTTTGCATGTCGGTCCCGAAGAAACTGTCAAAACTGAACTCATAGACTTCCCAGAGAACGGCGACCGCCAGCGAGGCCGTGAAGGCTCCAAACGCTAGATAGGCCCGGCGATGGGAGAGATGGTCTTCGCCCATCCAGGCGTAAAGGAAGGCGTAGGCGAGATAACTGACCCAGACGCCCGAAAGGAAATGCATGGCGTCGTCCCAATAAGGGAAGCGATAATAGCAATCGAGCGTCTCGCCGAATCCAATCCCCATGAGCCCGAAGATCTGAATGAAGAGGTTCGTGAAAGGGGAAAGCTTGATCTTGAGAATCGCCTTCGTCAGGTAGGGAAGAAAAGAAAGGATCATCCCGCCAAAGGCCGACAACATGACGAGGAGAGGCGAGGTTGAGGTGACCTGATGGGGGCATTCGATCGCCCCGTAGACAAAGCAAGCGACATAGAGGCAAAAGAAAACACCACTGAGGACGGCGGTGAAGATGGTTTCTTTGGTCTCGTTTTTCATTACCTAATTCTTAGCGTGTTTTCTCGCGTTTGCTCTCGACCGATGGTAGAAATGCCCATTCGCGAGAAAGTAGAGGCTTGAAAGCGGCCGTTTCGCCGTGATAATTGAGGTATGGAGACCAAAGACATCATCGCGGAAAACATCACGGACCTTCGGAAGAAAGGCCAATTGACTCAGGCGGAGCTCGCCAACAAGCTTGGCTTCACGGACAAGGCGGTCAGCAAATGGGAGCGGGGCCTCTCTTTGCCCGATGCGCCGACTCTCAAAAAGCTCGCCGAGCTCTTCCAAGTGGATGTCGATTACCTTTTTGAGCCGCATGTCTATGATCCGCTCGACGCGGAGAGCGAACGAAAGCTCAAGAAAAAAGAGGTCCTCGTCAAGACGGTATATATCGTCTCGCTTTTCCTCATTTCCGCGATTTTGGTCGCGATTCTTTTAAGCGCGATCGCCGATATCTATGACGAAACCGCCAAAATCCGAGCCTATCTCTTCATTTTGCCCGGCCTCGCCTTTTTGGCGCTTCTCCTCAATATTCTGTTTGGCCATAATGCCCGGATGAGCCTGATCCTCGGCTCGGTCTTGACCTGGGCTTTGGCCGATGCCCTCTATTATTTCTTGGGTCATCGTTTGGTGTTGATCTTCGCGATTGCTGCAGTCATTCAAATCGCGATCATCCTCTTCCCGAAATTGACCCGGCCAAGCGGGAAAAAGAAAAAATGAGTCTTTGGGGTGCCCAAGAGGAGCTTCCTGGGGTATCATCATCCCGAGGAGAAATCACCTGAAGATGTACGAAAAAGAACTCGCGGCCATGCAGAAGGCCGCCCTCGATGCCGAAAAGAAGATCAAAGAAGTTTATGCAACTGCGTTCCAAGTCGAAATCAAAAGCGATGATTCGCCGGTGACCGCCGCCGATAAAAGCGCTGACGCCCTGATCCGGGAAGAGCTTCACAACGCCTTTCCGGCCTATGCGTTTCTGACCGAAGAGAGCAAGGATGATCTTGCCCGGCTCAAGAACGATTACGTTTTCATCGTTGATCCGGTCGATGGGACCAAGGAATTCGTCGCCAGGAATGGCGAATTTACGACCAACATCGGTCTCGCCTACAAACACAAAGTCGTCTGCGGCGTCATCAATGTCCCGATGAAGGACGTGATGTATTTCGCGATTCAAGGGCAGGGGGCCTACAAGCAAGAAAAAGGCAAAGACCCGGTCCGTATTCATGTTTCGGATCGAACCGAGAACCTCCGGGCTCTCCGTTCCCGGAGTTTCTTCAACGGCCTCGAGAAAGAGCTTTTGGAGAAGCATGCCGACAAGATCACGTCCGTGAGCGAGATGGGCGCCGCCCTCAAGTTCTGCGCGATCGCCGAAGGAAAGGCCGAGATCTCCTACCGCGAATCCTCAGGGACGAAGGAGTGGGACATCGCCGCCGGGACGATCATCCTTCAAGAAGCCGGTGGCTTTATTCTCAAACACGATGGCAGCGAATACGCCTTTAACCGCGAAGATGTTTACAACCGGGAAGGCTATGTTCTCGCCAACCGGAAAGTGAACATTCTCCTTTAAGGTTTCATCCGTAAACTTTTTTCTTCGACAGCATCGCAAGTTTATCGTTTTTGGTTAGGCCCCATCTATCTTTTTCGGCCAAATGTGCTAAAGTAAGTATTCGTAAAGGAGAAAATAACAATGAAGTGGTTCAATGGCTTGCCCCGCTTGGTGCAGATCATTCTTCTTCTCATCCCCGGCGTCAACTGGGTGGTTGAAATCATCGTTCGTGTTAGCGCGGTGATCGAGAAGACGAATACTGGCAACATCCTTGGCTTGATCTTTGGCATCATCATCCCGGTCTTCGGCTGGCTTGACCTCATTTGGTGCTTGCTCTTCCATCATCTTATTTTGGCCGACTAATCGGTTTGAAAATCTTAACGAAGACTTGCGAAAGCGGGCCTTTTTTCTCGTTAAAGCCCGAAAGTAAGCCTTTCCGTTCTCTTTTCGTCCTCCTCCTCTTTAAAAGTCCCATTAGTATAGTAAAATACCATTGTAAAGGAGTTGAAATTTCAAATGGAATTCAACAAGGCTCTCGATGGTCTGCCACAGATCGTCAAAATTCTCCTCGCGATCTTCCTTCCGATCATCCCGTGGATCTACCGCCTCATCAACGACATTGTCGGCGGCGTGAAGCTTGTCCCGCTTCTCCTCAATATCTTCCTTGATATCGTCGCTTGGATCATGGACATCATCGACACCATCACGGCCAATCGCTTCTTCCTTTGGGAAGATTGGATCAAGTAGTCCTTTCATCAAAAAAGACAAAAACGGGACGACGTGTCCCGTTTTTTTGTTCTTGGATTTCACTTCTCATGCGAAATTCACGCAAGAACGCCTGAAAAGGCGTATAAAAGAGAATGGATAAGGAAGTATTAACCCATGGAATTCAACAAAGCGCTCGACGGTCTGCCACAGATTGCCAAGATTCTCTTAGCGATTTTCGTTCCGATCCTTGGAGTTATCTACCGCATCATCAACGACTGCGTCGATGGGGTCAAGACGGCGCCGCTCATCCTCGACATCCTCGGTTTCTTCTTCGGCATCCCCGCGTTTATCGCTTGGATCATGGATATCATCGATACCGCCAGCGGCAAGAGCTGGTTCCTCTGGGAAGAGTGGATTAAGTAGTTTCCTCGCGTTAAGACACGACGGGACGTTTCGTCCCGTTTTTTGATTCTTTTCGCTTTCTTTTCGTTCAATGGATTAGTTTTTCCTTACGAAAGGGTGTATAAATAGACAACGTAAAGGAAGGAAATCCTTATGGAATTCAACAAAGCCTTAGACGGTCTCCCCATGATCGTCAAATTACTCCTTGCCATCTTCGTCGACATCATTTGGGCGATTTACCGCATCATCAAAGATGTGACCGCCAATAATACCAACCTCATCATCTGGGATATCGTCTTCTTGCTTCCGTTCATCGGAATCGTTGGCTGGATCATGGATATCATCACGATCGTCACCAAGAATCAGCCGTTTGATTTCGGCACTTGGTTCCCGGCGAAAGCCGCCGAAGCTCCGAAAGCCGAAGAAAAACCGGCCGAAGAGAAAAAAGACGATACTGCCGCGAAGTAATTTGCTTAAAAACTAAACAAAAAGACCGCTCGTGGGGAGCGGTTTTTTTCACGCCTTGAGGTCGAGTTCGATCGGGCAGTGGTCCGAGCCTTCGATTTCGTTATGGATCAAGGAGTCTTGGACGCTGCCCATCAAGCGGGAGGAGACGACGAAGTAGTCGATTCGCCAGCCGGCGTTCGAGGCTCTCGCGTTGAAGCGGTAGCTCCACCAAGAGTATTGGACTTTATTGGGGTAGAGGGCACGGAAAGTATCGACGAATCCAGAAGAGAGAAGCCGGGAGAACTTCGCCCGCTCTTCGGGGGTGAAGCCCGCATTCTGGACATTGGCCTTCGGATTCTTGATATCGATTTCTTCGTGAGCGACGTTGAGATCGCCCGTATAAACGACGGGCTTCTTTTTATCGAGCTCTTGGAGGTAGGGGAGGAGATCATCCTCGTAGCCCATCCGGAAGTCGAGCCGCTTCAATCCTTCGCCCGAATTCGGCACGTAAGCCCCGACCAGATAGAAATTCTCGAATTCGAGGGTGATGACGCGGCCTTCATCGTCGTATTTGCCCTCTTTGAGCCCATAAGAAACGCTGAGGGGGTGGATTTTGCTCAGGATCGCGGTGCCCGAATAGCCTTTCCGAAGCTTCGAAGTGCTCCAATAGACTTCGTATCCTTTCGGGGCAAACGGGAAATCGATGTGGAGGTCTTCCGAGAGTTTGGTCTCCTCGATCACGAGGATGTCGGGATTCAGGGTTTCGATGTCTTTGGCGAAGTCCTTTTTGAGGACCGCGCGGATTCCATTGACATTAAACGAGATGATTTTCATAGGTTCTTTTCTCCTCTTGATAAAGAAAAACCGCAGGCGCGGTCATTTCTTTTCATCGGTAACGGCAGGGGCGGGTTCCGCCGCCTTCTTTTGGCTTTCTTCTTCTTTGCGGGCCAGATATTGGTTCATCACGTCTTGGGGATAAACGCCCGAGGCATCGCATTTGATGACGCCAGGGACCTCTTCCATCAAGATGATCTCAACGCCGGCCGAGATGTCCTGGTCCACGTAGGCGCAGCCTTCGCAAGCGCCGACCATTCGGACATAGACGATTCCGTCTTTAAAACCGATATATTCGACATCGCCGCCTTCCCTTTGGAGGAACGGACGGACTTTGTCGAGGACATTTTGGATTTGGATTTCGATGCTATCGGCCATAAGTTTGCTCCGGGGGATATTCTAGATTTCTTGAGCCCTATCCGCAAGGAAAGTGATAAGGAGAGATTGCGTTTCCTTTCTTCGGGCACGTTTTCCTTTCTTTTTGCCGTCCTCTTTTGCACTTGAGGGAGTTGAAAACGCTTTTTTCGATGGTTTTTCACCTTTTTCCGTGACTTTTGACCCCTCGCCCCTATAATGGTTGCGGTTTCCATGAAAGCCCCACAAAACAAGATCTTAAAACCAGCCTTACGGCGCCTCATTTCCTATCTTGCCCTTTTGGAAGAGGAAGGTTATGAGACGACGATGGAAGGCTTCAGCAAAATCTTGCTTGGGGAGCGCGACGAGGAAACCGATCCGCTTGTGTCTTCGCCCGCCTTCGGCGCCTTGCCCTCTTTGGGGAGCAAGCGGCTGAAGATGCGCTGCCACCAGCTGATCCGGCATGGCTACCTCACCCTCACCTATTCGGAGGAAGATCGGGACTATTACCTGCATCTTAATGCGAAGAGCCGCCCCCTCGTCGAAGAGGCTTTTACCTCGAAAAAGAAAACGGCAAAGCCGCTTCGGAAACATACGATTCGACCGCTCAAAGGCAAAAAGGAGTAGTTATTATGGCAAAAGACATTGGCAAATTCGAGGATTGGCCGTTCAAGGTCCCTCACATCAAATCCGTCATCAAGAAAGAAAACGCCCTCACCGCGGAGTTCAGCGCGGCCAAGAGCCAAGAAGAAGCCTACAAAATCGTCAAAAAGGCCGAACGCTATAGCGACAAGATCTCCGATGAGATCACCCATGTTCAGGTGCTCTATAGCTTAGACACGACCAACGCGAAGTATGAGAAAGCGATGAATACCCTCAATGAGGGGTTGCCGCTTGTTTCCGCGGCCCAGCTCGCTTACACCAAAGCGCTTGTCTCTTCGCCTTATCGCCCGTATCTTGAGCAAAAATTAGGCTCGTTCATCTTCACGATGTATGAGTACCAGCTCAAGAGCTTCGATGAGAAGATCATCCCGGAAGCGACCGAAGAAAATAAGCTTTCGATGCAATACATGGCGGTTAACGCCTCGTTCAAGATCCCTTTCCGCGGGGGCACCTATAACCTTCCGCAGATGGGCAAATTCCTCAATGACGCGGATCGGACGACCCGCAAAGAGGCCCGCAAGGCGATGGATGAGTATCTCTTGACCCGCAAAGACGAACTGGAAACCATCTACGACAAGATGGTCCATGTTCGCGATGCGATGGCGAAGAAACTTGGCTATAAGTCCTATACCGAGCTTGCTTACATCCGGATGAACCGTTTTGATTACACCCCGGAGATGGTGAGCGGCTACCGCGATCAAATTCACGATGTGGTGGTCCCCGTCGTCAACAAATTGATCCGGGAGCAGGCGAAACGCACCGGCATCAAGACGATGAAACTCTACGATTTGCCCTTCATGTTCAAGAGTGGCAACCCGCTTCCTTTGGGCACGACCGACGAGAAAGTCGCCCATGCCAAAGAGATGTACAAGGCCCTTTCGCCCGACACCGATTATTTCTTTAACTTCATGGTCGATCACCATTTGCTCTTCCTCGACGCGAAGCCGGGCAAGCAGAGCGGTGGCTATATGACCTATTTCCCGGTTCATAAATGCCCGATCATCTTCTGTAACTTCAACGGCACCTCGGGCGACGTCGATGTCCTGACCCACGAATTCGGCCATAGCTTCCAGGCCTATATGGCCCGGAACATCAAGATTCCGGAATATCGTTCCCCGACGATGGAGAGCTGCGAAATCGACTCGATGTCGATGGAATTCTTCGCTGAGCCGTACATGAATCTCTTCTTCGATGTGCCGGATAAATACCGCTATGCCCACCTTGCGGATTCGATCGAATTCTTGCCCTATGGCGTGACCGTCGATGAATTCCAGCACTGGGTCTATGCGAATCCGAACGCCACTCCGGCGGAGCGCGATGCCGAGTGGGCCTCGCTCGAAGCGAAATACACGCCGTACAAGGTCAAGGCGGCCGAAGGCATGGGCTGGCAGGCGATGCCGCGCTGGCTCACCCAGAACCACATTTTCGAGAATCCGTTCTATTACATCGATTACACCCTCGCTCAGGTTTTGGCGTTTGAGTTCTTCAACCTCGACCGCAAGAATCACGCGAAGGCCTGGAAGAGGTACCTCAAGCTCTGCAAGATGGGCGGCAAGTATCCTTTCATCACCCTCATCACGAAGGATGGCCTCAAGAATCCGTTCGAGCCGGGCGTCCTCAAGAAGACGATCCGCCCGCTTGTGAAAGTCCTCAAAGGCTATCACGCCGAGCAGTTCTAAAACGAAATGAAGAAAAGACGCGCCGAAAAACGCGTCTTTTTTATGCTACAATGACCTCAATAATGCCGAACGCTTTAACCCATTACACCTTTGCGAAAGAAGTCCAGCTCGATGAGGGCGAGCACCTCGATGCCGCCTATTTGGGCGCCCAAGGACCCGATCCGTTCTTCTTTTATGGCGTCATCTCACCGCTATTCCGCCCCAAGCGGCATGACGTGAATTCCCTTGGAGGCATCACCCAACATGGCGATGTCGTTCCGCCTTATAAGGCGATGATGGACTACGCGCGAAAAAGCCCGGATAAGGAACTCCTCTTTGCCTATATCGATGGCCTTTTCATGCATTACGTGGTCGATTCTGCCTGCCATCCTTATATCTTTTACTCTAGCGGCTTCACCGATCGGATCGAAGATTCGGCGGCAGTCCATCTCCATTACAACTATTCCCATATGTGCCTCGAGGTCACGATCGATTTCCTCTTGGCCCATGAACGGGGCACTTTCCAAAGGATCGACAAAGTCCTAGCCCTATCCTCTTCCGATCTCAAAGCGATTTCGAGGATGTGGTGGCAGGTGAACCAAACGGTTCAGAAAGTTCCTCATATCCATCCTCTCTCGTTTTACTACGCGGTGAAGGATTACCGTTTCGCCGAGAAACACGCGGAAGATCGTTCGGGGAAGAAAAAGGCGTTCCTGGAGAAGGTCTTTGGGAAAGAAAGCTATGCCGGGGGCATGATCTTCCCGCAGAATCTCGAGGCCTTTAAGGGGATTGATTTCCTAAACCGCAAGCACGCTGAGTGGCGGATGCCCGACGGGACGAAACGGACGGAGAGCTTCGACGATCTCCTCGAAGGCGCCAAGACGCGCTATCGGAAGTTCCACGCCCTGCTTCTTCAGGCCAAAGCGGGCCAAGACGTGACAAAGGCCCTTGAGGAATTGAGCGCGGGGCTCAATCACGAAGGCATCATCCCCAATTCGCCCAAACTCTATTGGAAACTGATTTGGCCCAAGGACTTCTTGGACGATTACCCGGGCGTCCATTCGCGCTGAACCTCACGAAAAAACCCGCTGAATTTCAGCGGGTTTTCTTTTGTCTTGGATCCTTATTTCTTGGTGAATTTCGTGAGATCCGGATAAATCGCCTCGCACGTATTCCAGCTCAGGGTGTATTCGCCCGACTCATCGATGCTGGTCGCGGAAGAGGCGATGATCTTCTGCCCCTTCGATGAGGAGGCGACCGAAACAGGAAGATAGTTATCAAATGTGATGGTCTCTTCGCCGGTGGCTTTGCCCTCGCTATCGTCTTCGCTCTGGTTGGCCTTCAAAGTCAGATTGCCATCGCCTTTTGAAGAGTAGGTATAGGTGGTCTTGACGCTGGATTCGCTGGTTTTTGCACTAGAGGAGGATGAAGAAGAGGCGCTCTTGCTCGCGATGAAGTCATCGAGGGAACTGTAGAATCCTTCGGCGGTCAGATCGGCAATCTTGTAGAAGGTTTCTTGGGCCGAAGCGATCTCCGTGGCAAAATCCGCTGAGTTTAGCTCGCTATAGTATTTGTTCGTGCCATCATCCGCGGCGCTGATGTACTTGCCATCTTTCGAATAGAGATAGAGAGTCTCGCTCGAACTTTGGGCCGCAGAAGTGGAGGTCGCGGGCGTGCTCGCGGTGCCGTACGTGTAGTAGTAAGTGTTTTTGATGGAGCGGCTATCGACTTTTTCCGACTGGCCGTTTTCGACGCTCGTGACTTCGAGGGTCAGTTTGTCTTGGGGATAGGCGAAGCTCGTATCGGCGTGTTTCGCTTGGATCTTCTTGGCGACTTCGACCGCCTGCGCCTCGGGCTGCCACAGGCAGCAAGGACGCTTACGAGAAGCATCGACGGAAGGATCAGCATGTGTTTCTTCATGATGAATGAAACTTCTTTGGAATGGGGTTAGTTTAGGAGCAATCCTTGGGAAAGAACATAAACAAATGGGTCTTTTTGTCTAAAAAAAGTGCCCTTCCAGAACGGAGGGGCACCTTGGACTGATCGTTTACGTGGCTACTTGATCGAGGCAGCGTAGATCGCATCGATCGAGGCGCCGATCTTCTGATTGAACTCCTCGTCGCTCATCTGAGCGGTGAGTCCTTCGGAAAGGGCGCGGCTGAAGGAGGCGATGACGCCCGGATTGCGGGAAAGGATCACGTTGGCTTCGTCTTGGCTGTAGCCACCCGAGAGGGCGACGACGCGG
>DAIQMS010000035.1:0-13117 GCA_036788815.1 Bacillota bacterium | reverse complement strand
CTCACGAAGTAACGTTCAAAAAAGGCGAGAAGAGGACCGCGCTGGATCAGGCGGCCTCTTTCGCGTATTTGGGGACGGCGATTCTTGCCGCGAGTTCGCTCATTCTCATCGCGGTTTTCCTTCTTTATAAAGGCTTGGTCCCTTTCTTTACCACCTACACTGAAAATGGCATCACGTTCAAGGTGAATTTAGGCACCTTCCTTTTCGCGCTTCATTGGTATTCTTTGCCCAAGGAAAGTGGAATTCTTTATCTTTCGATCAACACCTTGTATGTGTCTTTATTGGCGACGTTGATTGCCTTGCCCTTAAGCGTTTACACCGCCCTTTTCATTAGTAAAATCGCGCCAAAACCCTTTGGGGTCATCTTGGCGTTCGCGATCGAGCTTTTGGCGGCGATCCCTTCGGTCGTCTATGGCTTATTCGGGCGCGAACTCATCTGCCCGATGGTCGATTCGTTGGCTCAAAACCTTGGCTTAACGAGCAAAGGCGGTCTCTCAACCTTATCCGCGGCGATCGTCTTGGCCCTCATGATTCTGCCGATTCTCACCTCCTTGAGCGTCAATGCGATGAATAACGTCCCGAAGAACTATCTCGCTTCTTCCTTGGCCTTGGGGGCTTCGAAGACCGAGACCTATTTCAAAGTCATCATCCCCGCTTCGCGGAATGGCATCTTCGCCGGGCTGATCCTCGGCTTAGGACGTGCTTTGGGCGAAGCCACCGCGGTCTCGAGCGTGATCGGCAATGCCGGAAGCGGCCCGACCTTCGATCTTTTCGGCACGAGCGCCACCCTCACGAGCAACATGCTTCTTGGCTATAGCGAGGCGGTCGGCGCCAATGCCGAAATCCGCTTCTCAATCGGCCTCGCTTTGATCCTTCTCATCATCGGCGTCGATCTCTTATTGAGCCTCATTCAGAAGAAAATGGCGAAGAAATATGGACAGGATTGAAACGAAAAATAACCGCACTTGGCAGATTCGGAAGATCAAGGATCTCTGCCGCAAAAGCGTCACCTGGCTTTCGGCGGGGTGCGCCTTGGCCCTCCTCACCGTGATTTTTGTGAACATCGCCCAAGGCGGGGCCTCGCTCATCAGTTGGGACTTATTGACCTCGGACTATGCCTCGGCAACCTATACCTACGAAAGCACGGCAAGTAGCGCCACCTATGCCGATCCGGGAATCGAAGGCGCTTCCTATTCCGCGAGTTGGGGCGTCGCTTTCAAAGATGACAACTCCTTCACCGGCGAAAGCGTGGTCTCTTTGGTTTATCTCGCCCCTTCTTCGCCAATCGGAAAATTGGATCAGAAAGTGGCGGTCGGAACCTATTTCACGAAGGCTTTCTTAACCGATTCGGCCGGCGGAACGGTGATTGCTCTCGCCAAAGATGGCGCGAGCGGAGTGAAAGATGCGTTTGAGCAAGGCAAAAGCCTCACCTCTTTCTCCATCACGACAAAGGGTGGCGGGATCCGCGGCAGTTTGCTCTCGACCCTCCTCGTGATCGCCGTCTCACTTCTTTTATCCCTGCCGTTAGGGATTGGGGCTGCCATCTATTTCGCCTATTTCGCTCCGAAAAAGAGCCGAATCGTCGCCCTTCTTGAGAAGATGATCGACATCACCTCTGGCATTCCCTCGATTGTCTTTGGTCTCATCGGCGTCGCGGTCTTCATCCCCTTATCGAGCGTCTTCACCGGGGTCAACACCGGCAGCTTGCTCTCGGGTTGCTTCACCCTCGTGATCATCCTTCTTCCCACCATCGTCAAGACTTCGGAAGAGGCCCTCGATGAAGTCCCAAAGGATTATCGGACCGCATCCTTGGCCCTTGGCGGAAGCGAACGGCAAACCCTGCACAAGATCATCCTGCCCACCGCATTGCCTGGGCTCCTCTCGGCTGCGGTACTCGCCTCGGGCCGCATCATCGGCGAAAGCGCCGCCCTCGTCTTCGCGATCGGCAACGTGATCGGGGACACAGTCTCTCTCAACGCGAAAAACGACACCTTGGCCGTGGAGATCTGGAGCTTACTGGCGGGCGAGAATCCGAATTACCATCTCGCCAGCGCAATCGCCCTTATCATCCTGATCGTCATCTCGATTCTGAGCTTATCCGCCAAGATCCTGACCACCGTCTTTCTAAGGAAAAGAGGCAATGCATGAATAACGTCTTCCAAGTCGAGGATTTCTCGCTGAACTATGGCGAGAAAGAGGTCCTCCATCACATCAATCTCACGATTGCTGAGCATGCCGTCACGGCCTTCATCGGTCCCTCGGGCTGCGGTAAAAGCTCGCTCTTAAGGGCCTTTAACCGCCTCAACGACCTGATCCCGGACGCCAAAGAGAGCGGAAAGATCCTTTATCACGATAAACCGATCGAAGAAACGAACCCGCTCGAACTTCGAAGTCAGGTTGGCATGCTCTTCCAAGCCCCCTCGCCCTTCCCGATGTCCATCTACGATAACGTTGCCTATGGCCCCCGCTGCGCCGGAAAGAAACGGGGCAAGGAATTGGACCAGTTGGTTCAGGAGTCCCTCGAAGAGGCGGCACTATGGGATGAAGTTAAAGACCGGCTCAAGAAGTCGGGCCTCGCCCTCTCGGGCGGCCAGCAACAACGGCTTTGCTTAGCAAGGGCTTTAGCGATGAAACCTGATGTGCTCCTTATGGATGAGCCTACGAGCGCCCTCGACCCCCTCGCCACCGAGAAGATCGAAGAATTGATGCTAAGCCTCAAAAATAATTACACGATTGTAATCGTGACCCACAACATGGAGCAAGCGGCCCGCATCAGCGACTACACCGCCTTCCTCTACTTGGGGGATCTGGCCGAATTCGATACAACCGAAAAGCTCTTCAAAGAGCCATCGAACCCGAAAACCGAGGCTTATCTCTCGGGTCGCTTCGGCTAGACGAAAGGGAATACCCAAGGAGGAATAATTATGAGCGATCCCATTAAAATCGATGATCTGGAAAAGGAATGCAACGCAATGTGCGCCTACGCGGAAAATAACCTCAAGCGGGCCTTCTCTTACTATGAGAATGAGATCAACCCGGCCGACTTTGTCCCAATCGATGATGACACCGTCGATAATTATGAGCGAACTCTCGAGGGCGAATGCCTCGATTGCCTGGTACGCGAACATCTTTACGCCGGGAGCATGCGCGAAGTCGCTGGCATCTTGAAGGCCATCGAAGACATCGAACGGATCGGCGACCACGCCGAAGACGTCGCCGAATGGACGAGCAAAATCAAAAACGCGAAAGGTTGGCCGATCGTCAAGATCCAGACGATGTGTCGGATCGCCCTCGAGATGGTCGACACTTCCTTTCTTGCTTTCGCCCGGCACGATCAAGGCTTGGCCGAGCAGGTCGAACATGAGGATGATCTCCAGGATCAGCTCTATGACGAATGCATCGAGAGCCTCATCATGTTGGATAAGGAAAAGGGCGCCAACCACGCGGCAATCCTCTACTCGGGGATTTTAGCCAAGTATCTTGAGCGGATTTCCGACCATGCCGTCAACGTGGCGGAATGGGTCATCTTCGTCATAAAAGGGTATCATAAGGACAAGCAAATCTTCTAACCATGAATAAGGAAATCGCAATCGTCGACGACGACAAGGAAATCGCCCATATCGAAAATTTGACCCTCGCCAAGGAAGGCTACCCAGTGAAAGTCTATCCCGACGGGACGAGTTTTCTTGCTTCCTTAAAGACAGGAAAACCCGCCCTTGTGATCCTTGATCTCATGCTGCCCGACATCGATGGGCTGAGCCTTCTTAAGAAGCTCAGGGAAGATAAGGCCAATAGCGATATCGACGTGATCATCGTCTCGGCCAAAGGGATGGTCTCCGACAAGGTCCTCGGGCTCGACCTCGGGGCCGATGACTATCTCGAGAAGCCCTTCTCTACTTTGGAACTCGCCAGCCGGGTCAACGCCCGCTTTCGGAAAAAGAAGCCTGAAGTAATTTTGCCGAAAATCGGCGCTTTCACGCTCGACGAAAAAGCCCACGAACTTTTCGATATGGACCATCTTGAGGTCTCGCTCACCCAAAGCGAGTGGGATTTGTTGGTGTTTTTCGTTCATCATCGCGGAGAAGCCCTTTCGAGAGAAACCCTCTTCAGCGCCCTTTGGGGCGAAGGGGATTATGAGTCAAGAGCCCTCGACGTCCATATCGCTTCGCTTCGGAAAAAGATCAATGACCCCCATGGCGAGATCATCGCGACCGTCTATGGGATGGGCTATCGGATGAACCCATGAAAAAGAAATTGATCCTCACCTCGATCCTCAGCGTCTTCCTCTCGCTCCTCGTCCTCTTGACGGTCAGCGTCCTTTTGGTCGACTATTCTGGCAAGCAATCCGCTGAGAAATCCCTTAAGAACTACCTTGCCATCGCCGAAGGCTATTACGAACCGAACTCCCTTGTCTACACCCCCGAGAAAACCAAAGATCTTTTGGCCAATCCGGATAGCGCGGTCCGTCTCACGATCATTTCTTCGAGCGGCACCGTGAAAATCGACACCTTGGCCGATCCAACCGAAAACCATTTGGACCGCCCTGAAATCCAAAACCTCGGCACCATCTATTACCGCAAAAGCGCCACCCTCGGGATCGAAATGATCTATTTGGCGGGCAAAGACACCTCCTCTAGCGATGCCTCAGTTTACGATTACGTCCGGGTCGCCCTCCCCGTCAATCAAGTCGAAGCCACCACCTATTCCTTATTGGGCTATGGCTTCTTGGGCATCGCTCTCATCACGGACTTAAGCGGACTTTTGACCGCTTATCTCACCAAACGCTCCCTCAAGCCACTTCAGGCAGAAGTCCAGGCTCTTGATCGAATCGTCGGGGCAGAAGAGCATCCGAATGCCGACGTGAAAGAACTCGGCGAAAGCATCGCCAAAGCCAAAACGCTCCTCGACGAACGCTACCAAGAACTGGCTCAGGAAAAAGAGAAATACGAAACCTTGCTCGATGAGATGGAACAAGGCTTGATCGCCCTCGATAGCGAAGGCAAGATTCAACTCGTGAACCAGGCGGCCGAAGAGCTCTTTGAGGGCAAGAAAGACGCCCTCTTAGGCCAAGACTACCGCCTCTTATCCAATGATAACGGCCTATTAGGCTGCATTGCTAAAGCGATGAAAGAGAATGTCCCGAGCGCCGTCGATCTCGAAAAAGGCGGCCGGATCTATCTCGTGAACGCCTCGCCTTTGGGCGCAAGCTTCGCCTCAAAGAACGGACACGGCGTCTGTTTATTAACCTTGGATGTCACCGAGAAACGGAAGCTCGAAGAAGCCAAGCGGGACTTCTTTGCCAACGCCTCGCACGAACTGAAGAGCCCCCTTACCGCAATCATCGGTTACCAAGAACTGCTCCAAAACGGAACGATCAGCGAGAAGAAAGACCAGGAAGACGCCGTTGAAACGACGCTTGAAGAAGCGCGCCGGATGAAAGAGATCATCCAAGAGATGCTTATCCTATCCAAGCTCGAAAGCGGGACGCCCCGCGAAAAGCAGAACATCGATCTCAAATCGGTCGTCCTTGAAGCCCTCAAAGAAAACGCCTCTTGGATCGAGAAAAAGAATCTCAAAGTCGAAACTTCCTTGAAGGATGTCACCCTTCCGATGGCGAAGGAAGACGCCGATAATCTGATCCGCAACTTGATCGAGAATGGCTGCAAATACAACAAAGATAAGGGAACTCTCGTAGTCGAACTCACCCCTGCTTATTTCCGAGTCAAGGATACTGGGATCGGCATCGCCGAGAAAGATCAATCCCGAATCTATGAACGCTTCTACCGGGTCGATCCAGCCAAGAGCAAAGCCCTTGGGGGAACCGGCTTAGGCTTATCGATCGTCAAGCATATCGCCCTCGATTATGGCTTCCGGATTACCCTTGAAAGCACTTTGGGCCTTGGCAGCGCCTTCACCGTCTATTTTGCAAAAAAATAAGCTCGAGAAACCAATAAAAACTCTATTTTTAAACGTTTTTGTATGGCAGGAAGGAACTCTGCTTAGTCGTGATAGGTTCCATTGGCGGTCATCGCGATGTTGAGAGGGGTTCCTTCCATCACCGCGGGATTGGGATTCTCAGCCGAAGGGGTATAGCGAGCCCAAACGAAGACCGCAAAATAGGGATAAGGCGTGGAAGGCATCGGATTCGCCGGATCATTATAAGCGGTGATGGTCGCGCTATCGGCGCTTCCCCACTCATTATTGCCGGAAATCGTAACCCCCGAGGGCTCAAAACCATCAAGCGAAAATTTGAATTGAAGCGTTCTTCGAACGACACCGAGGAAACCTTCGTTGGTATAAAGACCGACTTGGAGAGTCGAGGTTTTCCCGGTTGCGGGGAAGAGCATCGGGACCTCATCCCGACTTCCCGTCGGGCCGATGACCACCAATTCGGTGAGATTGCTGATCGGAAGCGATGAGGAAGACGATGAGGGGGAAGACTCCGAGGAAGAGCCAGAGGAAGAATCCCCGCTCCAACTCCAATTGTGATAAGGAGCGCTCGTCGAAGAGGAAGCCGCTCCAGAATGGAGAGAAAAGGGAAGCAAGACGCTACCGAGGACTCCCGCGCCGAAAAGCGCGCCCAAAAAGAAGACAAAAAACGGTAAGGATCCCCGTTTCCGAAAGGAGGGCGAAGCTTGGATTTCCGGATAAAGCGTCCGATAGAAAAAGTCCGCGGGATCCCCTGGGTAAAAGGGCATAATCCGATACAAGACATCCCAATTTGGGCAAGCATCGCCTTTCTCATAAGTGATAAGTGTTCTTCTATCGATCCCGATCTTTATGGCGGCTTCCCGCTGCTTCAGGTGATGGGCCAAACGGACGGCGCGCAGATTTGTGGAAACAATCCGCCAATCGTAAGAAGGGTTGCGCTCCATGAAAAGTTCAGGCCCCTCTTTTAAGGAAAACAAATCATTCATGGGGAGATGATGCTTATCCGCCATAGCAGGCAGGATCGATATCGGAACCAAAGATTCGCCGGATTCGATCTTGCTGATCGCCGTTTCCGAATAGCCGAGAGAAAGGCCGAGTTGGTCTTGGGTGAGGCCAAGGTTTTTGCGCCGAAGGGCGATATATTCACGGAGTTTTATAGCGAGTTTGAAAATCGAGAAACCAGAAAAACTTGCAATTTAATGGTTAAAGAATGAAGCCATTTCTTTGCCATTTCAATCGAATTCGTCTCAATGAAAAATCCCGGGTTTCATTTTTGCCTTTTGCAGCGACATCCCAAAAGGCATCTTTGGTCTTCGACTTATCGCGCGGTTTCAAAGAAAAAAGAGACGATACCGCCCCATTTCCTTCTCGGGGGAAGGTCTGGCCAATTCTCGAAACGCCGTTTCTAAAGAGAAAGGCGCTGCCCCAGCGAACACCAAAGTGAAAAGAAGGAAGATTCTAAGCCACGTAAAATCTATGATGTTTCCCGTTTTTTCATCGAGTCATTCAACCTCTTCCGCCGGCGGGGCAAACAGAGAGATAACGTCCCCAGGCTTAAGAAAGCCAGAGAAATGGCCCCTTCGATCAGGACTCTCTTTTCGTAAGCGCTCGGACTTGAAAGGGCTAGGGCCCCAAGATAAGGGACATCGGGCAAAGAAAGCTCGATCCGGGCCAAGGCCCATTCAATAGCCGCCAAGAAAATGACGAAAAGGGCCTTGAGGAGAAAGCTCTTCCTCGTCTCATGCTCATGGAAAAGAAACGAAATGAGAAGAAGCGGGGTCCACGAGCAAATCACGAGCTCAAGAAGCGAACGGAGATAGAGCTGGGAAACGGGGATGATGACGTAATTCTGCCCATCGTAATAGGCGGATTGCCCCTCAGGAATCATCGCCAAGCCCAGCAAAAAGAAGACGAGTTCGATCCCGAGGAAGAAGAGGAAGAAATAAGCCCGTTTGCCTTTCCGGATCTCTTTCAAGGTCCAGTCCCCTTCGCCCCAGTTTCTCGAAAAGCCCGAGACGTTGTCTTTAAGGAAGACCTGATAAAGCCCATAGAGGGCGAAGAAAAGGGAGCAAGGAAGCAGATAATAGAGATAGGCAAACGCAAACGAAGCCTCGAGATTGCTGGATATCGACGGGAGCAGAGTTTCTCCTCTTACCCCGAAAAAGGCATCGGAATTTTGATTTTGGGAGAGGAGGAAGCGGTCGAGCGCAGCCTCCTTCGAGCTCGGGTCAAGACCTTGAAGAGCTTCTCGGAGTTCTCGAACATCCCCTTCATCAAGCGTGAGAATCGCCGATGAGAAACTTTCCCGGGCCAGCCAATAGGAAAAGGCCAAAAGGAAGCCCAAGGTGAAAAGAAAGCAAACGAAGGCGGCGAACGCACTTGAAGAATCGCACCACTGCTTGACGCTCTCGTAACGAAACATCCGAGCAAAGAGGGATTTAGAATGCTCTTTTTTCATAGGTTTTGAGTCCTGCCTTGCTGAAGATGAATGCCAGAAAAACCGTAACCGCGCTGATGGCGAAGGAGGCGAGATTGGAGACGGAATAAGGAAGCAGGCTCACGTTATACCCGGGCAGGAAATAGCCAAGGGCGCTGCCGCCGGCCATCCGAATATCGGAAAACTCCCGCGGATAAAGAAGAGCATAAAGAGCAAAACCCAATAAGCAAAGCCCGCCGATCACCACGAAAACGATGTAACGCTCATCGGAGATGACGGAGGAAAAGGAAGCGAGGAAGAACGAAAACAAACTGGCCGCGAACGAGGCGAAATAAATGCCCAAGAGAAAGGAGCCATAGCTCGCCGAAGCGTAATCATTGACCTCCCGAAAGAGGATCGGTTGCTCGAGATGAGGGGACGAGAGAATTGCCGTAAGGACGAGGGAAAAGACCTCGACCGCGAGGAGCCCCAAGACGAAAAGATGGCTATAGGCCCGGTAAAGTTCGTGGCGGGTGAGATCCGCGGAAAGCAGGTTTTTGGCATAGCCCTTTTTGAAGGGCTTTTCGAGGGCACTCCCCAGAATCAAGGAAAGAATAGGCGTGAGGAAACTCACCACCATCGTGAGGCGGATCCCAATGCCCGCGGCAATGTTGCCTTGGGTATTCACGACGAAATCCGTGATGAAACGGTAGCAATACTGATCCCTCCCTTCCTTGAGGAACAAGGAATACTCCAAATAACTATCCCAATCGCTATCTCGGCAAGAGGAGAGCTTCGATTGGTAATCAGCGAGATTGCTCGCGATGCTCTCGCCTTCGGGCCGAGTCATCAATGATTGGGCCGGGAAAAAGACTGGAACGAACATCACGGTCAAAAGGAAGAGCGAAAAGAGAATAAAAAAGGTCAAAAAGAACCGGCGGTTGCCCCTCACGAGGTCCCGGAGATGGAGAAGGACCCTTTTCGAGGCGCTCATTGGGCTTCCCCACCTTGTGAGACGTGCGAGAGGAAGATCGAAAAAAGGTCATCCCCCGCTTTGACTGTTTCGTCATAGACGATCTTCCCCTTGTCGAGGATGACCGCCTCGTCGATGAAGCTCTGAAGCTCCCGGATCTCGTGCGAAGAGATAAGAATCATCTTCCCCGCTTCTTTATAGCCTTTGAGGATCTTCTCGAAGAAAGCCACCGAGACGGGGTCGATTCCGTTGAAGGGCTCATCGAGGATCAGGATCTTCGGGTCGGAAAGGATCGCCAGGGCGAAATAGAGCCGTTTCTTCATGCCGAGGGAATAGGAATGGTATTCCTTCTTCTTAGCCTCCCATAGCCCAACGGTCTTAAGAACCTCATCGATCCGTCCGGCGGGGAGATCGTTATAGAAATAGGAAAGGCAGCGCAGGTTGTCGTAGCCCGAAAGATGCGGGTAAAAAGACGGATCCTCGATCATGTAGCCCAAATGAGGGGGCTTATCCCCCATTTGCTTTTGCTCATCGACGTAAACGAAGCCGGAGTCCTGATGCTCGAGGCCCGTGACGATCTTCATCAGGGTCGACTTGCCTGCGCCGTTGACGCCCAAAAGGCCGACGATCTTGCCCGGCTCCACTTTCACGCTCACGTCATCGAGGGCTAGTTTGTCCCCGTAACGCTTACTTAACTGTCTGACTTCCAACATCCGCTCTCTCCCCCTTCACACGAATAAGGTCGAGCGACGTTTTCCGTCAATCCTATGGAGATTATAAACGCTTAGGAAAAAGAGGCAAGGTTCGAATTCTGATTTGACAAAGATTGATCAATTTTCCCGGAAAATGTTTTTCAACAAAATTGTCTTGGATTGCATGCTCAGCCTTATCGCAAAAAAGCGTTGCGTTAAAAAAGGAAATTAAGACTCAAAAAGAAATGGGCCTGGCGCGCGATTCGGTATGTATACTATTCGGATAGGACGGAGGAGAGAATGAACCCAGCCAGCCTTGCAAGTATGATCCTGAGTGCTTTCTTCTTTGCCATAGTCTCGGCCTTTCTTGGCAAATTCCTTCTCGATCACGTGGCGAAAAAGAAGCCGCTAAGGCAGTTCGGGGATAGGAGTCTGGCAAACGAAAAGAGAGATCTGATCCTTCTGAGTATTTATTTGCCTCTCGTCGTCGCCTATGCCATTGGCGGACCCATCCTTTGCGCCTATGGGAACGGCGGAATCCTCTTCGATAACACAATTGATCACATCGCCCTTATCGTCGGTGCCGTCTGGTTCCTGTCCCTTCTTGTGTCGCTCTGGGGCGCGAACGTCGCGGCCAAGCGCCATGGGATGCCCTCCCTCTTCATCCAGAAATGGAACAGCGCGAGCGAGCTGACTTATCTGACGGTCGGGGTCACGTTCTTCTCACACCCCTACTTCGCCGCCCTCTTCGTGTCGTCTTTGTCTCATCGATAAAAAGGAAAACCAAAAATGAAAATCAAAGCACAAATCTCCTTCATCGCGATCCATCACGTCTTCGCCAGCCTCGTCTTCGGGACTTTTATGGCCATCGGGATCTATCTCACGGTTCAGGGTATCGGAATCGGAGGCGTCGTCATGGCCTCGCTGTTCGGTCTTTTCTTTCTAATCGTCCAAGTCCTCGCGATCCTTTATTACATCAAGGCCGAACGCTTCCCCGTAGGCATTGAGAACGACCTCGTCACGATCCGCTCCTTTAAAGGGGGCAAAACCGCCTCCTTCCCCACCTCCGAGGTGTCAAGTTGGGGCTTCATCTTCGTCCGCAATGGCGGCAAAGGAATCTCCTTTTTCACGAAGGATGGCCGGCATCACGTCGCCTCTCCAATCGTCATGCCCTCCCCTGAGGACAGGGCAAAGCTTAGCGAGCTCATCGGGATCGAAGAAACGGAGAGAAAGAGGATAGGACGATGAAACCCTCAAGAACACCGCTCCGGAAAAGAAACGAACGAAAGCCGCTCGTCTAACGGGCGGTTTTTTATGCCCGAATACGATGGCGCATTTGGTATACTATTCAGGTAAAGGAGGCCCGGGAATGAGATCAAAAATCAGCCGTTTTCTTCCCCTCGCCTTCCTCTTTGACTTGGCGCTCCTTGGCTGCAACAAAGGCAGGAGTTATATCTCGCTTTCCGAAGAAGAGAAATCCGCCTAGCCAAAATAACAAAATCAGCAAGATTGGGGCGATTTGAAAAATCACGTCAATCGATCAAACTGTTCATCCTTAAAAAAGATTCGAAAATTTGAACGAACTATTGAGTTAAGGGTATCCTTTTTGTATAATATTTAAAAAGAGATACCGTTAAACTTATTTTTGGAGGAGAACTATGCTAATTCGTGAGAAGTATTTATCCAAAATTCGCCCATTCTACGATGATTTTGGGATAATCAAAGTTCTCGAAGGAATCCGCCGCTGCGGAAAAAGCGTCATCCTTGAGCAAATTCGCGACGAACTCATTTCCAAGGGCATCAGCGCATCTCGCATCATCTTCCTCAATCTCGATAAGCGACCCTACCGCAGCGTCAAAAGCGCGACCAAATTGGACAAGGTCATTTCCAAGAAGTGGCCCAAGGGCGAGCAACCTGTTTATCTGTTTGTTGATGAGGTGCAAAACGCCAAGGGTTTTGAGCCTGTCATCGAATCGTATCGGCTCGAGGGCAATTGCTCGATTTTCATCACAGGCAGCAATTCTTACCTCTTAAGTGGCAAACTGGCGAGCAAACTCACCGGGCGCTATGTCGAATTCAACATCATGCCCTTTTCGTATCAAGAGGCCGTCGCCTACCAAAAACAAAAAGATCCCGCAGCCGGCGCTTTGCCCATCGACGACTACTTCCGCTATGGGGGATTCCCGAAGCGATTCGATTACCCCCGCGAAGAGGATTCCGATCTCTACACCCGGTCCGTCCTTGACGAAATCGTCAAAAAAGACCTTAAAAAGCGGGCTAAAGTCCGCGACAAAGCCCTCTTCGAAAGAGTCGTTCAGTATGTCTGTCTCAACACCGCCGCCACCTTCTCGTCCAAGTCCATCGCCAAATATTTGAAGACCGAGCACATCAAAACCAAGGCGAACACGATTGCCCGTTATCTTCGCTTGATCCAAGAAGGCAAGATCGTGTCGCTCTGCCACCGCTACGATATCCGGGGGAAGGAAGCGCTCCAGTTCTACGAAAAGAGTTACATCACGGACCCTGCGCTAAAGAACCTCTTCTCGCCCGGAGCCCGAATCGATTATTCCTCGATGGTTGAAACCATCGTCTACAATGAGCTCCTTGCCCGGGGATACAGCGTCCAGGCAGGAGTCCTGCCCAACGCGGAAATCGATTTTGTCGTGAGCAAAGGATCGAAGGTCGCTTATATCCAAGTCGCCTATCTGATTCCTGAACGTGAAACCGAAGAGCGTGAATTCTCCCCTTTGCTCGAAGCAAAAGAAGCTTTCCCAAAGTACGTGATTTCAATGGATCAAGTCGATTTGTCCCAAAACGGAATCAGACACCTTCAACTCGTCCGGGATTTTCTCCTAGGGAATGGCTTCTCGCTTTAAACAGGAGTTAACGGAATCCTTTTCTAAAAAAGACAGGAAAGGGTTCCCCTTAAATCAGATTTTCATGATGATATGACTTATAAAACAGGCTGGTTCCCGCACTTTGGAGAAGTTTGGCTAGAAATCTCTCCATTTTCTTTACGTTTCAGAGCCTCGAAAATCGACAAATTCTAGAAAAACAAAACACAAAAAAATCCGACCCCATCGAAGGGATCGGACTTTCTTTTTT
>DAIQMS010000034.1:0-13842 GCA_036788815.1 Bacillota bacterium | reverse complement strand
CCAAGGTCGAAGCGAAGCCGGTCAAAGCCGAGAAGGCCGAGCCGGTCAAAGCCGAGAAGGCCGAGCCGGTCAAAGCCGAAAAGGTCCAAGTCAAAGAAGCCAGCGCCTTCGCCCGTGACGTCCGCGTCACCCCGCGCAAAGTCCGCTTGGTCGTGGATCTCGTCCGTGGCAAAAACGTGAACGAAGCCTTGGCGATGCTCGCCCGGGTCAATCGTGCCGCCAGCGCCCCGGTCATCAAAGTGATCAAATCCGCCGCCGCCAACGCCGTCCATAACTTCAATTTGGATGGTGCGAAGCTCTATATCGCCGATATCCAGGCCGCCGATGGCGTCCGGATGAAGCGGTTCGAGCCGCGGGGCAAGGGTTCGTCCTCACCGCTCATCAAGCGGTGCTCGAACATCACCTGCACCGTTAAGGAAAGGGCGTAAGGAGGTCACTCAATGGGACAAAAGATTAATGCTGTCGGCTTCCGCATCGGCGTGAACCGCGGCTGGGAAGCGAATTGGTTCGCTTCCAAGAAAGACTATGCGACGTTCCTCGGCGAGGATATCAAGATCCGCAAGTATCTTGAACCCCAGCTCAAGGAAGCCATGGTCTCGCACATCGACATCGCTCGTGAAAAGAGCGACAAAGACAATAACGTCGTCGTCACCGCTTATGTCGCCCGTCCGGGCGTCGTGATCGGCCAAGATGGCGCGAATATCGCCAGGATCAAGAAAGAGCTTGGCAAGATCGTCACCACCGGAACGCTTCGCATCGACATCGTCGAAGTGAAGAACCCGGATTTGGATGCCACCTTAATCGGCAAATGGATCGCGAGCGAGCTTGAAAACCGCCAGTCGTTCCGTTCGACCCAGAAAAAGGCCATCCAGAGAATGAGAAAAGCCGGCGCCGCTGGCTGCAGAACGCAGTGCCAGGGACGTTTGGGCGGAGCGGAAATCGCTCGCCGCGAAGGTTATAAAGAGGGTGTTGTCCCTCTCGAGACCCTCCGCGCCGACATCGACTATGCCCACATTGATGCCGCGACGGCTTATGGCCGCATCGGTGTCAAGGTGTGGATCTGCCGCTCAACCAATAAGAATGGCGTGAAGAAAGACGAAGAGAAGGCCCAAGCGGCCGTCGCCTCTCAGAACGCTCAGCAAGGAGGTAGCGACAATGCTGCAACCAAAGCGCGTTAAATATCGGCGTCCGCACGGACTGAAGTACGATCGTCCTGCCCACAAAGGCAACGAAGTTGACTTCGGCGAATACGGACTCCAGGCGACCCAAGGCGACTACGTGACCGATCATCAGATCGAAGCGGCCCGTATCGTTCTCGCTCGCTATACCGACCGGGCTGGCAAGATTTGGATTCGAATCTTCCCGCACATGGCCAAAACGAAGAAGCCGGCCGAAGTCCGTATGGGCTCTGGCAAAGGCAATCCGGAGGGTTGGGTCGCCGTCGTTCATGAAGGCACCATGCTCTTCGAAATCGGCGGCATCGCCGACAATCTCTGCATCGAAGCTCTCCATCAGGCGGGCTTCAAGCTTCCGGTCAACACGAAAGTGGTGAAACGGAGTAAGGCTCTCTCCGAAGCTGAAAAGCTGAAGATGGAAGCCCAACACGAATCCTCGCTTGACGCGATCAAGGCCGAGGATGCGCTTCAAAAGACGACGATTTCCGATACCGGCAACGAGACGCCGGCCGAGGGTGCAGCCCCTGCTGAAGGCGCTGCCGCTACTCCGGCTGCCGCCGCTCCGGCCGCGGAAGCCGCGAAACCTGCTGCTAAAGAAGGAGAGAAGAAGTAATTATGGAAATCAAAGAGTTACGCGAGCTCTCCCCGAAGGATCTCGACGCGAAAATCGCCGAGTTCCGTCAGAAGCAGTTCGAGCTCTCCCGCCAGAAAGCGGTGGGCCAACTCGAGCATCCCGATCAGATTAAGATCATTCGCAAAGATTTAGCCAAAGCCGAGACCGTGAAGCGTGAGCGCGAGCTCCAAATCAAGGCCCCGTCCGCCAAGTAAGGAAAGGAGAATCACCATGGATAGAAATAACAGAACGACCTTCGAAGGCGTTGTGACGTCAATCAAGATGAACAAAACCATCGCGGTGACGGTTTCGACCAAACGGAACGATCCCCTTTATGCGAAGCGGGTCGGCTATTCGAAGAAATACTATGCTCACGATGAGAAGAACGAAGCCAAAGTTGGCGACGTTGTGACCATCATGGCTTGCCGTCCGATCTCGAAGACCAAACGGTTCCGGCTTGTCTCGATTGACAAGCACGCCGCTGATCTTGAAGGCGCGAAGGAAGCCGAAGCCGCCCTTGAAAATAAGGAAGGCTCTGCCGCGGTTGTGGCCCCGGTCGAGAAACCGGTCGAAGCCAAAGCCGAAGAGAAGAAGTAAAGGAGTTCAGCAATGGTTCAGAATGAAACAAATCTCGTCGTCGCTGATAACTCCGGCGCGCGCATTGTCCGCATCTTCCGTCAGTACGCTGGCGGACGCTGCAAGACTTCGACATTAGGCGATGTCGTGATGTGCGCCGTCAAAGACGCGATGCCGAATGGCAAAATCAAAAAAGGCCAGGTCGTCAAAGGCGTCATCGTCCGCGTGAAGCGCCCGGTCCTCCGCAAGGATGGCTCGACGATCGCGTTCGACGACAATGCTATCGTCCTCATCGATGGGGATGGTAACCCGTTAGGCACCCGTGTCTTCGGACCGGTGGCCCGCGAGCTTCGTGATAAAGGCTATATGAAGATCATCTCGCTCGCCATCGAGGTGTTATAAGGAGATAACCATGAACATCAAAAAAGGCGATAAGGTGATCGTTCTCTCCGGCGATGACAAAGGCAAGGTCGGCGTGGTCCAAAAGGTCTACCCCGAACTCAACAAAGTCGTTGTCGAAGGCGTGAACGTCCACAAGAAACACAAAAAACCGACTCAGGGAACCCCGGAGGGCAGCGTGCTCGACATCTATGTCCCGCTCGATGCCTCGAAGGTCGCCCTCGTCGATCCGAAGACCAAGAAAGCGACCCGTGTTCATATCAAGGTCACCAATGGCAAGAAGACCCGCGTCGGCAAGTCCGGCGAGAGCCTCGATAAGTAAGGAGGATAGCGATTATGGCAGAAGAAAAGAAACCCGTAGCCGCGAAGGCTCCTAAAGCGGAGAAGGCCGTCAAGGCCGCCGCTCCGAAAGCGGAGAAAGCCCCGAAGGCTGCTCCGAAGGCCGCCCCGGCGAAAGCCGAAGCGCCGAAAGCCGCCAAAGCCGAAGCCCCGAAGGCCGAAGCCAAAGCCGCTGCTCCGAAAGCCGAAAAGAAGGCCGCTAAGGCCGTTTCTGAAGACAAGTACGAGAACCGTCTGATCAAGAAGTACCACGAGCAAGTGGTGCCGACCCTGATCAAGAAATTCGGCTACACCAGCATCATGCAGTGCCCGAAGCTTGAGAAGATCGTCATCAACATCGGCGTCGGCGATGCCACCCAGAACGCGAAAGCGCTCGAAGACAGCGTCGCTGAGCTCGCGACCATCACCGGACAGCATCCGGTGACCACCAAAGCCAAAAAGTCCATCGCCACCTTCAAGGTGCGCCAAGGACAGGCCATTGGCTGCAAGGTCACGCTCCGTGGACTCCGGATGTATGAATTCTACGATAAGCTCGTCTCGATCGCCCTTCCTCGCGTCCGCGATTTCCGCGGCGTGAGCAAGAACGCGTTCGATGGGCACGGAAACTACACCCTCGGCGTCAAAGAGCAATTGATCTTCCCGGAGATCGATTACGATAAAGTCAGCAAGATCCGCGGCATGGACATCGTGATTGTCACGACCGCCCAAAGCGATGCGGAAGCCTTCACCTTCTTACAGGAGATGGGCATGCCGTTCCGTAAGTAATCGGAAGGAGAAAATCAATGGCAAAAACGAGTTTAAAAATCAAACAGAGCCGTCCCCAGAAGTTCAGCACCCGTGAATACGCGCGCTGCCAACGCTGCGGCCGTCCCCATGGCGTCATCCGCAAGTTCGGATTATGCCGTATCTGCCTCAGAGAGCTCGCCCACAAAGGCGAAATCCCGGGCATGAAGAAAGCCTCTTGGTAAGGAAAGGAGATCAAACACATGAATGCAGATCCTATCGCAGACATGCTGACTCGGATTCGGAACGCCAACGCGCTCCGCTACGACACGGTCTCCATGCCTTATAGCAAGATGAAAGAGGATATCGCCAAGATTCTGAAGGATCAGGGCTATATCATCGATATGTCGATCGAAGGCGAAGGCGCCCAAAAGAGCCTGAACCTCACTCTCAAGTATGGTCCGAGCGGCGAACACGTCATCTCGGGTCTCAAGAGAATCAGCAAGCCGGGCTTACGGGTCACCGTTCAAGCCGACAAGCTTCCCCGGGTCCTTCGCGGACTTGGCATCGCCATCATTTCGACCAGTAGCGGATTGATGTCTGACGCCCAGGCGAGAAAAGCTCACCTCGGCGGCGAAGTCATCTGCTACGTCTGGTAAAGAAAAGGAGAAGAGAATTTATGTCACGAATTGGATTCAAACCCATTTCTCTTCCGAGTGGCGCGACCGTCACTGTTAACGGAAGCGTCGCTACCGTCAAAGGAGCCAAAGGCGAAGTAAGCGTCCTCATTCCGAGTGACGTCAGCGTCGAGGTGAAAGACGGAAAAGCCACGGTTAAGATCATCGCCAAGGAAGACGATGCGCGTCAGGGCAATGAGAATGAAGGCACGGTTGCCTCCAACCTCAAGAATGCTCTCCACGGCGTCACCGTGGGTTGGAAGAAAGAGCTCGAGATCGCCGGAACCGGCTATCGGGCTTCGATGAAGGGCAAAGCGGTCAGCATGTTCTTGGGTTATTCCCACGAAATCCTGATCAACCCGATCGGTGCTTTCACCAAGATCAGCGTCCCTGATGAGACGCACGTCACGGTCGAAGGCGCGGATAAACAGCAAGTCGGTCAGACGGCTGCTCTCATTTATGACAGCCACCGTCCTGACGTCTATGGCAACAAGGGCGTTCACTTCAAGGGTCAGCATATGATCAAGAAGGTGGGCAAGCGCGCTGCCGCGACCACTGCCGGTGGTGCCGCTGGCGCCGCTCCGGCGAAGAAATAAGGAGGATGAACCATGATTCAGAAAGAATCGCGCAATAGCATCCGCGAACGCCGTCACGAACGGGTTCGCGAAAAGGTCACGGGAACTGCGGATACTCCGCGGCTCGTCGTCTTCCGCTCCAACAAGAACATCGAGGCTCAGATCATCGATGACGTCAAGGGTGTCACCCTTGCCGCCTCGAGCTCCGTTGCCTTGAAGATCAAAGTCGGTGGCAATTGCGTTGCTGCCGCCCAAGTCGGCAAAGACTTAGCCGCCAAGGCTAAGAAAGCGGGCGTCACCAAAGTCGTCTTCGATCGCGGTGGCTACGCTTATCACGGCCGGGTGCAAGCCTTGGCCGATGCCGCGCGTGAAGGAGGGCTCCTCTTCTAAGGAGAAACAATGATGGAAGAAGAAAAGAAAGTCGTTGAAGCTCCGAAAGCTGAGACTGCCGCTCCCGCCACGACTACGGCTAACCGTCCGTCTGGCAACCCGTCTTATGAGCCGCATGGCTCGAAGTCGGCTGGCCGTCCGGGCGATCGCAAATTCGGCGACCACAAAGGCCGGCCGGGTGAGCGTCGCGGAGGCCGCGGTGGCTTCCGTAGAGAAGAAGACGAGTATCAGGACCGCGTCGTTGATATCAACAAGGTCTGCCGTGTCGAAATGGGTGGCAAACACCTCCGCTTCGACGCCCTCGTCGTCATCGGCGATGGCAAAGGACACTATGGCTTTGGCTTAGCCAAATCCGGCGAAGTCCCAGATGCCATCAAAAAGTCGCTGACTGCCGCCAAGAAAAAGCTTTATACGCTTCATATCGCGAAGGGCAACACCATCGCCCATGAAGTCAAAGGCACTTTCGCCGATACGACTGTGTTCCTCAAACCCGCTCCGGCGGGCACCGGAATCATCGCCGGCGGCGCCGTCCGCGCCATCCTTGAGCTTGCGGGCATCAAGAACGTCTACTCGAAAGTCTATGGCTCGCGCACCCCGATCAACGTGATTCGGGCGACCCACGCTGGCCTTCAAAGCATGAAGGAGTACGACAAAGTCATGGTTCTCCGCGGTCTCAAGACCCCGGAAGAGATCAAGGCGATGCATCCGGCACCAGCGGTTCAAAAGCCGTACGTCAAACCCGCGACCCAACCGAGCGCTCCGAGTGCTAAACCCGTTGACGCCAAAGTTGGAGGAGGCAAGTAATCATGGCTGACTCATTGAATAATCTCGTGGTGGTGGAAGGCTCCAAAAAAGAGCACTTCCGTCGGGGCCAGGGCTTAGGCTCGGGCAACGGCAAAACCGCCGGAAAAGGCCAAAAAGGCCAAGGCGCGCACGCCCATACCAAGAAGCATGGCTTCGAGGGTGGTCAGATGCCGCTCGCTCGTCGTCTTCCGAAGTTCGGTTTCAAGAACTCCGGCCGCGTCGAGTACGCCGTCGTCAACCTCGAATCGCTTGAAGCCTTCCCGGCTGGCACGGAAATCACCGAAACCCTCCTTCGGGAAAAGGGATTGGTGAAAAACACCACGGATGGGATTAAAATCCTTTCCAAGGGCAAACTGACGAAGAAACTTGTCGTCAAAGTCCACGCCTACAGCAAGTCGGCCGCGAAAGCGATCACCGATTTGGGTGGAAGCGCTGAGGTCATCAAGTAATGAAAAAGTTCGTCTCGATCTTCAAAAACAAAGAAATCGTCAACCGTATATTCTTTACGATCATGGTTCTTTTCGTCCTGAGGATTGGGGCGGCCATCACCGTTCCGGGCGTCAAGGTTGACCAGGCGAAGATGAATGAACTCATCTCCTCCGGATCTTCTTTGGCCCTCATGGACCTTCTCGGAGGCGGAGCGTTAAGCTCCTTCTCCGTCTTCGCGCTCGGCGTGTCTCCTTATATCACCGCGCAAATCATCATCCAGCTTCTGGGCAAGGACGTCCTCCCCGCGCTTACCGAATTAAGTAAGCAAGGCGAGTACGGCCGCAAGAAGACGGAGATGGCGACCCGTTACCTCACCCTCCTTTTGGGAGCGGTGCAGGCGTACGGCATCATCAAGACGATGCAGAATTCAAGCTACATCAGCCTGACGATGGGCGATAACTTCATGACGTACGCTTATATCGTCACGGTCCTTCTTGGTGGGGCGCTCCTCACCATGTGGCTCGGCGACCAGATCACGGAGAAAGGCTTAGGAAACGGCATCTCAGTCATCATCTTCGCCGGTTGTGTCAGGAGCTTGCCGACCCAGATCACGAACGCCTGGACGAAGTGGATCACGAACAACGTGAACCACGGTCCGAGCGAGATGGTCAAAGGCAGCTTCCAATTCGTTCTCTATATCGTCGCAATGGTCTTCATCACGGGCTTCGTGGTCTTCACGGAACTCTCGAAACGGAAGATTCCGGTTCAACACGCTGGCAAGGGCGGCTCGTCCGTCTCGATGGCGCGCGCCTCGTTCCTTCCGATCAAGATCAACTCAGCCGGCGTCATTCCGGTCATCTTCGCGGCTTCCATCATGTCGGCGCCTTCGATCATCGCGTCGTTCATCAGCGCTGACGCGGCGAAAGCCACCTGGCTTAACATCTTCAACTACAACGAGACGTTCACCATGCAATGGTTCAACGGCACGACGTGGAAGATGGACTGGGGCTGGCTCATCTACTTGGCCCTCATCATCGCCTTCACCTTCTTCTATGCGGAGATGGAGATCGATCCCGAGACCTTGGCAGACAACTTCCAGAAGAACGGCTCTTACATCCCGGGCATCCGTCCGGGCAAAGAGACCGAACGTTATGTGGGCAAAGTCCTGAACCGCGTGACCTTCATCGGCGCGATGGCTCTCGGCTTCATCTCGAGCTTACCGATCATCCTGGTTTGGGCTGATGCGTTCGATGGCGACAATACGCTCGCTATCGGCGGCACGGGCCTCATCATCATCGTCGGCGTTGCCCTCGAGCTTAACGCCCAGATCGACGGTTTGCTCGCCGGAAAGAGCTTCGACCAAGTCAGGGAGGGTATCTAACCTATGTTAAACATCATCTTAATGGGTCCCCCGGGTGCGGGCAAAGGCACGCACGCGCAATGGATCGCCAAAGACTATGGCATTCCCCATATCTCGACCGGCGACATGTTCCGTGAGGCCATGTCGAGCGGGTCGGAACTCGGGCAGAAGATCAAAGCGGTTGTCGATCGGGGCGACCTCGTGAGCGATGAGCTCACCTGCGCCCTCGTCAAAGAGCGTCTATCGAAACACGATTGCGCCAAAGGCTATCTTCTCGATGGCTTCCCGCGCACGATTCCGCAAGCCGAAGCCTGGGATAAGATCGCGAAGGAGATTTCCCGCGAAGTCAACCTCGTGATCAACATCAGCTGCCCCGATGACGAACTGATCCGCCGGATCTCAACCCGCCGGGTCTGCCCGAAATGCGGCGCCAGCTACAACATCGTCTCGATGAAGCCGAAGAAAGAGGGAATCTGCGACGTTTGCGGATCCGCTCTCATTCAGCGGAAAGACGATAACGAAGCGAGCCTCAAGGTCCGCCTCGCCAATTACTACAAGAGCACCGCCCCGCTCCTTGACTACTATAAGGGCAGTGGCGTTCTCTATACCTTCGATGGGATGGCAGGAGCTGAAAAGCTCAAAAAAGAGCTCAACGCTCTTCTCAAAGCTCATCGATGATCATCATCAAAAGCCCGCGCGAAGTCGCGCTCATGAGGGCAGCCGGAAAACTCCTGGCTCACGTCTATGAGGTGGTGGGACCCCTGGTTCAGCCAGGTGTCTCGACCCAATACCTCAGCGATGTCTGCGAGAAAGTGATCCGCGATGGAGGTGGCATTCCTGCCTCCAAAGGCTACGGGGGTTTCCCCGGAGCGATCTGCACCTCGGTGAACGAGGTTCTCGTCCACGGGATCCCCTCTCCGAAAAGGATCTTGACCGATGGCGATATCGTCTCGCTCGACATTGTGGTCCAGTTAAATGGCTACATGGCCGATGCCTGCCGAACCTACCCGGTTGGGATTTGCCCCGAAAGCAAGCTCCGTCTCATCAAAGTGACGGAACAATGCTTCTGGAACGGAGTGAGCAAAGTCAAAGAGGGCGTGCACCTCGGCGATGTGTCTCACGCGATCGAAATGACCGCGAAAATGAATGGTTATAGCGTTCCCTTAGAGTATACCGGACATGGCATCGGGAGCGATATGCACGAAGACCCTTACATCCCCGACTATGGCGAGGAAGGCACAGGGCCGATCCTTCGCGCAGGGATGACCTTGGCGATTGAGCCGATGGTCATGATGGGCAAAAATACCCTTCGAACCCTGAAGGATGGCTGGACGGCCGTCAGCAAAGACGGACTTCCGTCATCCCACTACGAAAACACTCTTCTCGTCACCAAAGACGGGTATGAGATCTTGACGCAATGAAAGGAGATACCTCTATTGAGTAAAGAAGACTGCATCGAAGTCGAAGCCACGGTGTTGGAATGTTTACCCAACGCCATGTTCCAGGTGAAGTTGTCCAATGGAGCGGTGGTTCTCGCCTGCGTTTCGGGGAAAATACGGATGCATTACATCCGAATTCTTCCCGGCGATCGAGTCACCGTGCAATTCTCACCCTACGATTTAACACGCGGGCGCATTACCTTCCGCTACAAAAACTAAACGGGACACACGTTCCCCAAAGGAGTAAAAACTTATGAAAGTTAGACCGTCCGTCAAGCCGATCTGCGATAAGTGCAAGATCATTCGCCGGCATGGTGTCGTTATGTGCATCTGCCCGAATCCGAAGCACAAGCAGAGACAAGGTTAATTAGAGGAGAAAACAAAAAGCTATGGCACGTATTGTCGGGGTGGATATCCCCAATGAAAAACGCATCGTGGCCGCCCTTCCGTATATTTACGGCATCGGCCCGTCCCTTGCGCGCAAAATCTGCAAAGACGCCAATGTCTCCGAAGACATCCGGGTCAAGAATCTGACTGATGAGCAACTCGTCGCGATCCGCGGCCAGGTTGCCAAGTACAAGACCGAAGGCGATCTTCGCCGTGAAGTCGCGCTCAACATCAAGCGGCTCGAAGAAATCGGATGCTATCGTGGCATCCGTCATAAGAAAGGCCTTCCGGTTCGCGGACAGCGGACCAAGACGAACGCCCGCACTCGCAAAGGCAAGCGCAAGACGATCGCCAACAAGAAGGAAGCCACCAAAGGCTAGAGCATAGGAGGCTAAAGGATAATTTATGGCTGATGAAAAAGTCGTCGCAGCCCCGGCTGCTGCTACTGCAGCTGCCGCTCCGGCCGCCGCTCTTACCAAAGGCAAGAGCAAATCCACGAGCGCCCGTAAGAAAAAGGTGAAGCGCAACTTCACCAAGGGCGTCGCTCATATTCATAGCACCTTCAATAACACGATCGTGACCATCACCGACGAGCAAGGCAATGTCATTGCTTGGTCGAGCGCTGGCGCCCTCGGTTACAAAGGCGCGAAGAAGTCCACGCCGTTCGCGGCTCAGCTCTGCGCTGAAGCGGCCGGCAAGAACGCCTTCGAGCAAGGCTTACGCCAAGTCGACGTCGATGTGAAGGGTCCGGGTCCGGGCCGCGAGAGCGCTGTCCGCGCCCTGGCTACCACTGGCCTTCAGATTCTCTCGATCGCCGATACGACTCCGATTCCGCATAACGGCTGCCGCCCACCGAAACGGCCGAGAGGCTAGTTCGGTTAGGACGAGCCTAATAGGGAACAATAGGAGGAATATCATTAATGGCCAATACGAATAACGATGTCAAAACGGACGAGCTTCGTCTTCCGGATCCGTTCCAACCGATCAACTTCAAGATCGATGTGAACGATGAGGAAGAGCACTATGCCCGCTTCGTCGTCGAGCCGCTTGAGCGGGGCTTCGGCCTCACCGTCGGCAATGCTCTCCGCCGCGTTTTGCTGAGCGCCCTTCCTGGCGCCAGCGTCTTCGCGGTTGAGATCGAAGGCGTCCGCCACGAATTCAGCGCGATCGAAGGCGTTGAAGAGGACGTGACCGCCATCATCCTCAATCTCAAGGACTTGGTCCTTAAGATCGACGATAAGACGAATGACGTGAAGCGTTTGGAAGTCGATTTCAAAGGCCCGGGTGTCTTAAAAGCCTCGGATCTGGTCCTTCCCGCTCTCGTCGAAGTCGTGAACAAAGATCTCGAGATCGCCCACCTCAATAAGGAAGGCCACCTCAAGATGACGATCTATGCCGCCAACGGCCGTGGCTATGTCACGAGCGAAGCGAACAAGATCGAACGGAAGATCAACACCATCGGCGTCATCTCGACCGACTCGAACTACAGCCCGGTCGTCAAAGTCGCCTATGCCGTTGAGCCGACCCGGGTTGAGCACGACAGCAAATTCGACAAACTGACCCTCGAAGTCACGACCAATGGCTCCGTCAAACCGCATGAAGCGGTTGCGATGGCGGCTCAATTATTGGTGGCTCACTTCAACGAGTTCACGAAGCTTGACGACGTCGTCAAGAGCTACAAGCTCGTCAAAGAAGAAGTCAAGACCGAAGAGAATAAGTACCAGGATATGATGATCGAAGAACTCGATCTTTCTGTCCGGAGCAACAACTGCCTTAAGCGCGCGGGCATCTCCACCGTCATGGAACTCACTCAAAAGAGCGAGGACGAGATGATGAAGGTTCGCAACCTCGGGAAGAAGTCGCTCAAAGAAGTCAAAGAAAAGCTCGCCTCCATCGGTCTGCACTTCCGCGACTACGTAGGAGAATAAACACATGTCAGGAATGGTTGGAAGAAAGAACGTCCACGGCAAAGCCGGCGTTCGCTTCAAGGCGCCTTATACCGCCTCGAAGAACAAGAGCATGCTCCGCAATGTCGTGAGCGAGCTCATCGTTAACGGTGCCGTCAAGGTTACCTCGGGCGTCACGCCGGAACTCGTTTCCCTCAGTGCCAAGCTCGTGGGCTGGGCCAAAGAAAACACACTCGCTTCTCGCCGCGAAGCCGCCGCGATCGTCCGCAAGGGCATCGTGGACGCCAATGGCGTCGAAGCGCTCGACAAGCTCTTCAAAGAGATCGGTCCGAAGTTCGCCAAACGCAATGGCGGCTATACGACCGTCTACAAGCTTGGCGCTCGCAAGGGCGACAATGCCGAAGTCGAACTTGTTAAGTGGGTTGACTAAGCTTACTTGACCAAAGACCTCTCTCCGAAAGGGGAGGGGTTTTCTTTGGCTCAATAAAATCTAACTCGGGATTACTCGGGTTGTGATCGAAACGGCCTAAAACAATAAAATCTGATTCGGGTTCAAGGGATGCGGAAAAACGCATCCCTTTTTCAATGGCCGAGATTCGCCCAGAGGATCAGCAGCGCCCTCTTCCTGAACCTCTCGAAATTGCGGTACCCGTAGGCGTCCTTGATGATGGTCTTGATCCGGTTGTTCAGGCATTCCATCCTTCCGTTCGTCAGAGTCAGCCCCATCTCGTTTCTGGCAAGCCCCATGGCGATGCCGTTTTTCCATTTCCTGTAGGCGGCGCCTGCCTTCCTGGCCTCGTCGGCCGAGCATGAGGCCAGCTTCCCCGAGATGAACTCCACCTCCCTCGCCGCGTCGGTGTATGACGACTGGCACTTGGTATATCTGAGGAGGTCCTGGAGGGCGTCCCAGCATTGCGAGAGGTCGGCCGAAAGCGCGAGGCAGCGCCTCACCATCGCGTCGTGGTGGACCTCCTCGCCGGTCGACTTCGGGCGGTACGTCTTGTCGGTGATCTCGGCCTTCCGGCGCAGGAACTCCTTCCAGCGCCCCTTCATGAAGCCGTATTCCGGCGAGGCCTTGTCGAACGTTTTCATGACCCTCGCGCGGATGACGTTTATGGCGTTGGTGAGCTGCTCCACGACGTGGAAGCGGTCGACCACGAGGGTCGCGCGGGGGAAGAACATCCGCGAGGCCAATGCGTACTCGTCGTACATGTCCGAGATGACCCATTTGACGTGGTTCCTCTCTCCTTCGGGGATCGCGCGGAAACACTCGTCGAGGTAGGCTTTCTGCCTCGATTTGATGATGTCGACGATCCTGCCCGTCTCGAAATCGAGCAGGACGCAGCAGCACTTCTGGTCGGCCTGGCCCGAGAAGCGGATCTCGTCTATGCAGAGTATCTCCGGCATCGGGAGCCGGCGGAGCTCGGGGTACGCCTGATCGAACGGCTGAATGCACCTCATCGCCGGGCAATGGTGCTTCTCGGCGATCCCCGTGAAGGTCATGTGCGACGAGAAATCCGCGACCATCCCGTTCCATTCCGCGGTCGAGATCTGCCTTTTGGCCGCGATGCCCTTGAGGTCGGGGGTGAAGGTCTTCCCGCATTTCCTGCAACGGTAGACGATCCTCCTGACGCAGAGGACGTCGGACGCGGTGTCCGATTGGTTGCGCCGCACGGTGGCGAAGTAATGGGTGTTGGCCTCAACGTAGGCGATCGTTTGGCAGAAAGGGCATTCGGCGTCCTCCTTCCTCAGCTCCGTGGCGGAGTAAATGAACCCCCCGTCGGATTTTGTAGGACCGTCAGCGCCTGCCTCGAAATCGCCCGGGTCGAACCCAAATCTCGTCAGAAAAGCGTTAGAATCCATATGGGTCTCCTTTCCTTAACGTTTCCAGACAAAACGATTATAGGAAAAGAGGCCTTTTTCGTGAACCTAGGGATAAAATCCTACTCGGGTGCGAAAAACAGACCCGAGTTAGATTTTATTGAGCCTTTTCTTTTTGGCTTAAAAAGGCTGGGAAAAAGAAGAAGGACTTCTTAGAATAGGATCATG